>JAKSSG010000009.1 GCA_024403185.1 Clostridia bacterium | reverse complement strand
ACAGCGGGTTGTGGCTCCGTTATGCGTGGGTTCGAATCCCACTATCCACCCCATAATCGGTGGGGTATCGCCAAGCGGTAAGGCAATGGATTCTGATTCCATCATGCGCAGGTTCGAATCCTGCTACCCTAGCCAATAAGAAAAGACGAGCATTTGCTCGTCTTTTTCTTTTGCTACCCAAAGTTCCGCAGAAGGGCAACGAAAGAATGGGCATTTGCGGGGGGTCATGTGCGAAATTTGAATTAAAGCAGCAGTTCTTGCCTTTGCAGTAAAAGAAGTTCCGCAGAAGGGCAACGAAAGAATGGGCATTTGCGGGGGTGCATGTGCGAAATGTTAGCGTGAACAGGGGGATTGCTGTGATTTTTCGCAGAGGAGCACCCGCAAATGGCTTAACATCGGTTTAAATGTGCGGAACTTTGGGTCAGAGTTTGATTTCATGCTATAATTAATATATGTTCAACACACTTGAGACGATAGACAGTTCAATATATGACGGATTTAGCCTTTTCGGACCGGAACACATCTTCTGGATAGTACTGATGATCGTTACATCGGTGGTTCTTGCCCTGCTGTACAGAAGGGGCTGCGACTGCGGCTGCGGTCAGGCCTGTCCGAGAACCGCGGGACAGCCGGATGGACAGCCGGAGGGACGGTCCAAAGAACAGCCGGAGGGTCGGCACAGCCACCGCCGGCAGCCGGGGCAGAAGCTATGCAGACATGGCATGCGCATGATAACGGCAATGCTGATGCTTATTGATAAGATCATAGAATATATCATCGTTGCGGCCAACCATGTATCCCTGTTGAACTACCTTCCATTTCATCTGTGCAGCATCAGCATAATACTGGCGATTATCCATCCATTCACGCACAAGGGGAGCGTGCTGAACAGACAGATAGGTAATTTCCTATACCTGGTAGGCGTGCCGGGATGCCTTGCGGCCATTCTGTTTCCGGCGTGGACAGCTCTGCCGGCATTCAACCTGATGAGCGTTCACAGCTTTACGGTCCACATTCTGCTGATTGCCTATGTGGTCATGTGCTTGGCTGGAGGAGATATCGTCCCGGAATTAGGCACAATAGTGCCAAACATTGCGGCGCTCTTTGCCATGGCCGGTGGAATCTATGCCTTTGACGTAATCACCGGAAGAAACTTCATGTATCTGGCACATATCAGCAAGGGAAGCCCGCTGGGAGTATTTGAGGCACTGGGCGACTACAGATACGGATACGTTGTCATGCTTATTGTACTGGTGATAGTTCTCTATGGGCCCGTATATATCATGCAATCAAGGAAGAAGAAGGAAAAGAAAATGAACGAAGATCTTCTCTGCCCGGTATGCGGCAGACACTATTTCTCAAAAAGCAATTCATTTGAAATCTGTCCTGTCTGCGGATGGGAGGATGACAGAGTTCAGAAAGAGGATCCCGACTACAGTGGCGGGGCCAACGAAATGAGCCTTAACGAGGCCAGACAGAAATACAGCGAAGAGGCGGAGTAATGAAGATTAATGCAAAAACAATAGTTTCTCTGCTGGTTTTGCTTGCACTGGTCATTGCCGGAATATCAGCCTGTCAGGGCAAAAAAACCGGTCAGCAGGAAAAACCGGCAGCAGATACCGGTCAGCAGACCGTTCAGACGGAATATTCATTCAGATATGACGATTACCTGCAGGATCACTACCGTAAACACGGCATTGATATGGGATTTGACTCGACGGAAGAGTATCTGGAGGCGGCAAACGCCGTGATATCAAACCCGGAGGCCCTTACAAAGACCGAGAAAGAGGACGGAGACACGGTATATTACGTGAAAAAAACCAATGAATTCGTGGTTTTGAGTACCGACGGGTACATCAGGACATATTTTTACCCGCGGGACGGGATAAACTACTTCAACCGGCAGTGAATTGACTGAAAAAGCAACAAAAAAGGAGCAAAAGCTCCTTTTTTCTTACCAATTTTGAATTTATTCATGCAATACCGATTATGCTTCTTCAGGTTCGCCTTCAGGTTCGCCTGCTGTCTCCTCGGTTGCCTTTTGTGCCAGAACCTTATCGTATTCTTCAAATATGGCGTCTCTGATTTTGTTTCTGGTTTCAGATACCAGTGGGTGAGCGATATCTCTGAAATCGCCTTCTCCCATTTTCCTGCTAGGCATTGCAATAAAGAGTCCATTCTGTCCTTCGATAATCTTAATGTCATGAACTACAAACTCGTCGTCGAAGGTAATGGATACGATAGCTTTCATCTTGCCATCATCGTTTACCTTGCGGATTCGTACGTCAGTAATGTTCATATGCGTACCGCCTTTCATGCCGAAAAAAATTTACGCTTAAGTATATAACGAATTGTAAAAAAATACAAGTAATATTACAAAAAATTCTGAAAATAATAACTCCGTCAAGAATGCCCACAAAGGCCCATATCTTGTGCTATAATAACCGTGTATGTAACAGGGAGGACGACAAGTGATAAATCTGTCTGAATATAAAAAAGTACACTGCATAGGAATAGGCGGCATCGGCCTTTCAGCTGTTGCAGAAATCTTCATTTCCAGGGGTTTTGAGGTTTCAGGCTCAGATATGAGGGAAAGTGACATTACGGAACGCCTCATGGAGCAGGGAGCCCATATTTTCCTTGGTCACAGGGCAAAAAATGTGGAAGACGTGGATCTTGTAGTGTATACGGTCGCAGTGGGCGACGACAATCCGGAGCTTGTAAAGGCAAGACAGCTGGGCATTCCAACCATAACCAGAGCACAGGCACTGGGTGCCCTCATGGGAGAGTACGAAAGAAGCATTGCCATTTCAGGAACACACGGCAAGACCACGACCACATCAATGGTCTCACTTATTCTGAAGAACGCAGGGAAGGAGCCTACTATCCTGGTTGGCGGAAATCTTGAAGAAATAGGCGGAAACTGCTATGTGGGCGGCAAGGACTATTTCGTAACCGAAGCATGCGAATACAGGGACAGTTTCCTTGAACTCAACCCGAACGTTGAAATAATACTCAATATCGATTCGGACCACCTGGACTATTTCAAGGACGTTGAGCACATAGCCAGATCCTTCGAAAGGTTTGCCAGACTGGTTCCGAAGGATGGAGTTGTAATCGCATACGACGCCAATCCTTTCGTCAGAAGCGTAATTGAGGGGCTTACGAACACTGTAACATTCGGTCTCGGAGTCGAAAACGACTACTATGCAAGCAATATCAGATTTGATGCTGAAGGCATGCCGAAATTTGACGTGAACCACGAAGGAAGAGACCTCTGCACCGTAAACCTGAATGTTCCCGGCGAGCATAACATACTAAATGCACTGGCTGCCTTTGCATGCAGCCACATTCTAGGCGTTGAAGTGGATGATATCGTGAAAACCCTGGAAAACTACAGCGGAACACACAGAAGATTCGACATTCTGGGCAGAACAAGCACAAACGTCAAGATAATCGATGACTACGCCCACCATCCTACAGAAATCAAGGCAACTCTGTCGGCAGTGAAGAACATGAAGCACAACAAGCTGTGGTGCCTGTTCCAGCCGCATACATACACGAGAACCCTGGCATTGCTGGATGAATTTGCAGAGGCATTTGATGCGGCGGACGAGGTAATGCTGGCAGAAATATATGCCGCACGTGAAAAGAACATTTACAAGATCAGTTCCAAAACCCTGATGGACAGAATTAAGGAACACAATCCCGAGCTGGAAATCGGGTATTTTGAGAACTTCCTGGCCATGGCAAATTACGTTTACGATAATGCAAAGGCAGGAGATCTGATTCTGACCATGGGCGCAGGAGATATATACAAAGTAGGTGAAATGATTCTCGACATGGATGTATCGAGAATTGAAGCAATAAGAAAAACCAGAGTAAGAGAGTTTAAGAAGATCGAAGACTAGAGGAGGAGAAACAGAAAATGATGAAGAACAGTCTATTCGCAAACTATAAGCTTTTTGCATGCAACTCACATCCGGAACTGGCAGAGGAAATTGCATCAATCATGGGCAAGCCTCTGGGCGAGCTTGAATGCAAGAAATTCAGCGATGGTGAAACCGCAGTAAACCTGGGCGAGACTGTCAGAGGCTGTGACTGCTTTGTAATCCAGTCAACATGCAGCCCTGTAAATGACAACCTGATGGAACTGCTCATTACAATCGATGCAATGAAGAGAGCATCAGCAGGCAGAATCTGCGCAGTTGTTCCGTATTACGGATATGCCAGACAGGACAGAAAAGCAAAGGCACGCGATCCAATCACAGCAAAACTGGTTGCTGACATGCTGGTTGCAGCAGGCGCCGACAGAATCATCACTATGGATCTGCACGCAGCACAGATTCAGGGATATTTCACTATTCCGGTAGACCATCTTATCGGACAGCCTCTTCTTACAGAATATTATGCAAAACAGAACATTGATGACCTGGTTATCGTTTCTCCTGACCACGGCAGTGTTCCAAGAGCAAGAAACATGGCAGAACCTCTCGGATGCCCGATTGCAATCGTAGACAAGAGAAGACCTAAGCCAAATGTAAGTGAAATCATGAACATCATCGGTGACATTGAAGGCAAGAACTGCATTCTTCTCGATGACATGATCGATACAGCCGGCACAATCACAAATGCTGCAAACGCACTTAAGGACCTTGGAGCAAAGAGCGTAAAGGCCTGTGCAACCCACGCGGTACTTTCAGGACCGGCAATTCAGAGAATTCAGGATTCAGCAATTGAGGAACTGGTAATCCTCAACACTATTCCGCTTCCTGAAGATAAGAAAATCGATAAGATCAAGGTTCTTTCAGTAGGGCCGCTGTTTGCTGAAACACTCTCAAGAATTCACAGCAACGAATCAATCAGTAAGATTTTTGAAGGGAACAGATTCTAAAACATGCATGTAATCGCAGGACTGGGAAACCCGGGCAAAAAATACGAGAAAACTCGTCATAACATGGGCTTCCTGGTTCTGGATGAATTTGCGGCAAAGCACGGCATCAGAGTAAGCAAAATCAGACACAAGGCGCTTACGGGAGAGGGAATGGTCAACGGAGAGAAGGTTCTGCTGGTAAAGCCTCAGACCTACATGAATCTCAGCGGTGAATCCCTTAGAGAAGTGATGTCCTACTATGATGTGCCAATTGAAAATCTGATAGTCATCTATGACGATCTGGATCTGGCCACGGGAGACCTTCGCATAAGAAAGAAGGGCAGCTCCGGAAGCCACAACGGAATGAAGTCCGTAATCTATCAGCTTCAGGACGACGGATTTCCGCGCATTCGAATCG
Source organism: Clostridia bacterium (assembly GCA_024403185.1). Lineage (GTDB taxonomy): Bacteria > Bacillota > Clostridia > Peptostreptococcales > Anaerovoracaceae > Lentihominibacter. Next base: position 46,243 of record JAKSSG010000009.1, on the reverse strand, counting down.
GTATCGGAAGTTCGGGCGGAGATGACTGGAAGGACTATGTAACAGGGCCTGTAAGCGGCAAAGAAGCCGAAATTCTGGCCGAAACAATTAAAAAGGCAGCCGATTCAATTGACTGCATACTGACGGATGGCATGGATATAGCCATGAACAGATTCAACACGGGAAAGAAAAAGGATCCGGAAGATGAAGGGAATGATTAACATTGCGGGCGCCTCGGAGAGTCGCATTGCACCAATCATAACCGAAATACTGAAAGAGAAAAAAGGTCAGTGTCTGATTGTTGTTCCTACATTAAACAGGGCAAAAAGGCTTCAGACAGACCTTTCTTTTTTTAGTGAACGAATGAGTTTTGGGGACGAGAACGAAAGCTCATTTTTTGTGCTGCCTCCGGAGGACGAAAGTCTGGCAGCATATGAAGCCAAGAGCAACGATGCACTGCTTGAGAGAATGAAGGTTCTCAAGGCAGTGGTAAAGGGGGAACCGTGCGTTGTAATTGCACCTGTTACCGGTGCAATCAGGAAGCTGCCTCCGAAATCGGTTTTCATAGAGAATGTCATTGAACTTGCCATGGGTCAGGATGTGGACCCGGCTCAGCTGGCCGAAAGGCTTGCCCTCATGGGATACGAACGTACGGCAATGCTGGAGTCCCGTGGTGAATTCAGCATGAGAGGCGGCATCATTGACATTTTCACGCCTGAAGGCGAGATGCCGTACAGAATAGAACTCTTTGATACGGAAATAGATTCAATCAGAACATTTGACATAGAAACCCAGCGTTCCAGAGATACTCTGAAGAGCGTAACCATATATCAGTGCACCCAGCTCGTAAGAGATGAGGAGGCATTCGCAAAGGCAGCCGGAAGGATTTCACGCGCATACAACAGGGCGATAAAGAAGACGCCGGACCTGGAGGACGCGCTGACCCACAGAAGGGACCAGCTGCTTGAATATGCCGATGGAATGATAAACCTCCAGTACATGGAAAAATTCCTGGGATATTTTTATGATGAGACGGAATATCTGTGGGATTACATGGACGATCCGCTTATCATGGTGGATGACCCGGCCAGGACTCTGGAAACACTGGATGCTTTTGCGAAGGAAAGAGCATGTGACATAGAAGATATTCTTGAGAGCGGTCACGGAATCAAAGAGGATTTCGCAATGCTGCCGGACGAGAGAGATTTCTTCAGACTCTATGAACTTCCTGAGGAAAGAAATCTGGAAGGCTACATTTTTACACCGTTTGTCATGACGATCAAGGGCAGCCTCAAGAGTGCGGAAGGGCCGGTTCTGAAAGAACTCAGGCAGGTCAATACCAGACAGACACCGGTCTATGCCGGACACACGGATCAGTTCAGGGACGACCTGGAGGCCTACATTGCAAGAGGCTTTGATGTTACGATTGTCTGCGGTACCGAAGAAAGAAAAAAGAACATGCTTGAATTTGTTCAGCACGAGAACTTTAACGACAGAGTTCTTCCGGGCAGAGCAAAGGCAGGACATATAGAAGTGGTTCCGGGAACAATTACTGCAGGCATGGAACTGACCGACCGGAAGGAATGCTTCATCTGGGAAGGTGATGTTTTCGGCGGAAACAGATCCGTACGAAGAAAGAGCAGACGTGCGTCGAAAAGCGGATCGAATGTAAAGCAGATAAAGAGCTTTGCAGATGTGGAGGCGGGAGATTACGTTGTTCACGAAAGCCACGGCATCGGAAGATTCATGGGCCTTGAGCAGCTGATTGTCCAGGGCATGAAACAGGATTTTCTCAAGGTGAAATATGCCGGAACGGACATGCTCTACATACCGGTTGATCAGCTTGGATCACTTCAGAAATACATCGGCGGAGACGGCATCACACCTAAAGTAAACAAGCTGTCAGGCAATGAGTGGAAGACAACCAGGGCCAGAGCAGTCGCTGCAGTTTCGGACATGGCAGCCGAGCTTCTGCGTGTTGCAAATATCAGGCGAAACAAGTCGGGTTTTGCTTTTGGAGAAGATACACTCTGGCAGAAGGAGTTTGAGGACAGCTTCCCGTATACGGAAACCGATGATCAGCTCAGATGCGTAGCCGAAATCAAGGAGGATATGGAGAAACCTTATCCGATGGACAGACTGCTGTGCGGAGATGTGGGTTTCGGCAAGACAGAGGTTGCGGCGAGAGCTCTTTTCAAGTGCGTTATAGAGGGCAAGCAGGCAGCCGTGCTGGTTCCGACCACGCTCCTGGCCAATCAGCATTTCTATACGCTGAAGGAACGATTCGAGAAATTCCCTGTCCGGGTTGAAATGCTGTCGAGATTCAGAACAGCAGCCCAGCAGGATAAAATAGTAAAGGACATAGCAAAGGGAGAGGTTGACCTGGTAATAGGCACCCACAGGCTCCTGTCAAAGGATGTAAAGTTCAAAGATCTGGGGCTGCTGGTCGTTGACGAGGAACAGCGATTCGGTGTTCGACACAAGGAAAAGATGAAGCTGCTTCGCGAAAACATAGACGTGCTTACACTTTCAGCTACACCGATTCCGAGGACTCTTCACATGTCGCTTTCCGGAATGAAGGACATGAGTACAATCGAGGAACCGCCTGAAGACAGATATCCCGTTCAGACTTATGTAATGGAAGAGGATGAATTCCTCATTCGTGAAGTCATCGAAAAGGAAATAGGCAGGGGCGGCCAGGTTTACGTTCTCTACAACAGAGTAAAGTCAATAAACAGAGTGGCGGACACAATTCAGAGACTGGTGCCGGATGCCAGCATTGCAGTCGGACACGGTCAGATGAAGGAATCCGAACTTGAAGATATAATCATGGCCTTTGCGGCAGGCGAATACGATGTTCTGGTTTCAACAACCATAATTGAATCCGGAATGGACATTCCGAATGTAAACACAATGATAGTGCTTGACGCGGACAAATTCGGACTTGCACAGCTTTACCAGCTCAGGGGAAGAGTTGGCCGCTCAGGAAGGATGGCATATGCCTATCTCATGTATCACAGAGACAAGGTGCTCACGGAAATAGCTGAGAAGAGGCTGAAGGCGATACGTGACTTCACGGAGTTCGGCTCCGGCTTCAAAATTGCCATGCGCGATCTGGAACTGAGAGGCGCAGGAAATCTTCTGGGAAGAGAGCAGTCGGGCCACATGCTGGAAATAGGCTACGAGCTTTACTGCAAGCTTCTCGATGAGGCCATATACAGGGAAAGCCGCAGGCAGGAGGGAATTGAGGTTCTTCCTCTGGACGAGATGAGAGAGTCCGAGGCCACTGCAATCAATCTGCCAATACCGGCACTGATTCCGGCAAGGTATATCGACGACGAAGTTCTCAAACTTCAGATGTACAAGAAGGTTGCTCTTGTGGAAACCGCTGAGGACGCATCTGATCTTACCGATGAATTCATCGACAGATTCGGAGAACCGCCGGCGGAAACCATGAATCTGATCAGAGTCGCGGTAATAAGAAGCGCTGCAGGTCGCATGGGAATCACGGAAATCTCCCAGGAGGGCTACAGACTGAAATTCTCGCTTGTTCCGGACGTTAGATTCGGTGAAAACACAATCCCGGATCTGGTTGAGGAATACGGCGAAAAGATCAGATTCAACGGAGGTAAAAATCCGTTCATCAGACTGACTGCAGCTGTGACAACAGCCACACCTATGAAGCCGGCATCGGCCGGTTACGCCGGTAAAATACTGAAAGAACTTGAACATTTTTTCGAGGTTGCTAAATGAATGCATTCACAGGCATAATGCTTGTTTTCGCAATAATCGGTTTTGCGGATAAAACATTTTCACTTCGCTGGGGACTGTCTCAGTCATTTAACAAGGGTCTGGCTACGATGGGAACGATGGTAATCCCCATCGTCGGCGTGTGCACCATCGGAGTGGAATTCATAGAAAGACATGCTGACGGTTTTGTTGCCCTGTCAGACGTTATGCCCTTTGACCCGTCCATGATAGTGGGAGCAATTCTCGCACCGGATCTTGGAGGCTACTATATCGCAAAGGCAGTCGCGGCAGGACCGGAAATTCTGGTTATAAACGGAGTGGTTCTGGGAACCCTTCTGGGACAGGCAATATGCTTCCAGCTCCCGGTATTTCTGGCAGCTGTGGGCAGGGAAAACAAGAAGGTCATGCTCAGGGGATTTCTCATAGGAATAACCATGATACCTCTGGGAATGCTTGCGGCGGAGGCGCTGCTCAGGATGAACTTTATCATTTTCCTGAAGCAGTTTGTTCCGATTCTGATCATCTGTCTTCTCATAGCTCTGGGCCTCTGGAAAATTCCGGAGGGAATGATCAAAGGCTTCATGGTCATAGGCAAGATTATTCAGATTGCAACCAATATCATGTTTGCTTTTGCAGTAATCGGGATATTCGTTCCGCAGGTAAGATATGCAGGCATGGATTCAATCCTCAATGCACTGCTTATCGTGTTCAAGTCGGCAGTCATAATTGCGGGATCGCTGGTTCTGGCGGAACTGATACTGAAGTTTTTCCGCAGAAACATTCAGCAGCTTGCGGAAAAGCTCGGGACAAACGAGATTTCAGTTGTGTGCATGCTCATGAACTGTGCAACTTCACTGGCAATTCTGCCGTTATTTGATAGAATGGATGAAAAGGGCAGACTTCTCAACTGCGCTTTCAGCATAAGCGGAGCCTACGTTATCGGCGGCTCCATGGCGTTTGTATCCGCCGTATCAAGCGGATATGTGGTACTTATATTTATAGTCTGCAAACTGGTCAGCGGGCTGCTGAGCATGTTTGTGGCGAGCAGGAGTATGAAATGGTCAGATTAATTGTGACGGCACCTCGCGGTGCAATGGACAGCCTCGTCGTTCAGGAGGCTTACAAAAACGAGAATATTGAAGTGGTCGGATGCGTTGGCAGACCCGGCGCAGACTACATCGGAAAGGATGCAGGACAGGTCTGCGGACTGGGATTCGATATCGGGGCACCTGTTTATGACAGCCTGGAAGCTGACGTGAACGGGACAGCGCTAATTGATCTCTGCGATGTGGTTGCGGATTATTCATCACTTGAGATGAGCATGGATGTTCTGGAAAAATGCATTGCACACGGCAAGGGACTGCTTTGCGGAACAACGGGATTTTCAGATGAGCAGCTGGCTGCCTTTGCGAAAGCAGCGGAGAGCATTCCTCTAATGCAGACGGCGAACACTTCCTATGTTGTAACCGTAATGAAGAAGCTGCTTCGAGAAGCTGCGGCAATGCTTGAAGACAAGGCCGGCATGGAAATAATCGAGGCTCATTCGGATACCAAGCTCGATGCACCGAGCGGAACGGCCATTGAACTGGCTCAGGAAATGGCTTCGGGAATGAAAGAAAAGGGTTACGAGAACATCACGTTCCACTCACTTCGTGCGGGAAACACTCCTTCAAGCCATCACGTCGTATTCGGCTGTCAGGGAGAAATGTTCCAGATAACTCATGATGCTTATGACTGGAGATGCTATGCAATCGGCGCCTGTGATGCTATTCTGTATCTGGCAGAAAGACTTGCAGAGGGAAAGACCGGAACGTTCACAATGTTTGATGTAATAGAAGGATAGATAAATGAAGAAAATTCACGCGAAAGTAAAAAACAACGGTAAAGCACTTTCCTTTGTAATTGGCGCCATTGGTCTGATGGCCATGTACAAGGGTGCAACAGCACTGGTCGGCGGTGCCAACGGTCTGTTATATCTCGGCGTAGGCATTCTGCTGCTGCTGGTGGCATTTTACAGACCTATGACTGACATAGACAGAGAAGGCGTTGATGATATATTCAGCGTCTTTGGAATAAAGAAGCACACAGTCTGGAAGTGGGAAGACATTGGCCGTCTGGTTGCGGATTTTGACAGAGCAAAGCCTGACGTTGTAATAGCAGTACAGAAACCACAGGGAGCAAAAAAGAGTTTCAATGTACTTCCTGAGGACGTTCCGCAGATATTTGAGTGGGCGGCCGCAGCCAATGACAGAGTGCTCATTCAGCATAACGGTGATGTTGATATAAATATTCCGGGCAGAACAAAAATGAACCGGGAAGAGTATGAGGCGATGCAGCAGAAGGTCAATGCCAAACCGCAGAACTTCCACCAGTTCGCTAACGAGGCAAGAAAAATCAAAGAGGAAAAAGAGCAGATAGTGGCGCAATCCAGAAGAAACAAAATGCTGAAGAAGGCAAAGCCTAAACTGAATGAAAAAAAGCTTAAAGGCTGGAAATAGGATTTGGAAGATGACAGGAAAGACCTGTCATCTTTTGTTTTTTTGATATATTCGGGCATTAATGCGCAATTACAGAAATCCGCTTGACAGTTGAACATATATTCAACTATAATGCCTATAGACAGTTGAATGAACATTCAATCAAGGAGGATGCAATGGGAAAGAAAGAAATGATGTGTGACTGCTGTGCGGTACACGAGGATTGCCTTGAACATGTGAAAAAAGAAATTGTATCAGATGTGGATCTGGCAAGAGTCGGCGATTTGTACAAGGTCTTTGGTGACAGTACAAGACTGCATATTCTGGCGGCACTGAACTGCCACGAGATGTGCGTGTGCGACCTGGCTGTTCTCATGAACATGACCAAATCAGCAGTAAGCCACCAGCTCAAGGTTCTAAGGGAAAACAAGCTGGTCAGGTTCAGCAAGGAAGGAAAGCATTCCTACTACTCACTTGCCGATGATCATGTCAGGGACATTCTGAACATTGCACTTGAGCACATAAACGAATAAAGGGGGTACTTACATATGGAACACGAACATCATCACGAACACAGTCTCGGAGCTGATATCGGATGCGGATGCGGTCATTGCCGCGAACACGGTCATGAGCACCACGACCACGACCATGAACATCACCACGACCACGACCATAAACATCACCACGGCGCTGTGGGCAGGGCAGACATCATCTGTCTGATTGCAGGGGCAGTTCTCTTTGTGGCGGCACTGATCATGGAGCATGTGGCAAACAGCACGGCGAATATGCTGGTTCTGCCTGTATGCATCATAGCCTATCTGCTTCTGGGCAGAGAGGTGCTGCTTGCCTCGGCAAAAAACATAGCACGGGGAGAGGTATTCGACGAAAACTTTCTCATGGCAGTTGCAACACTTGCAGCCTTTGGAATAGGGGACTATCTGGAAGCAGTAGGAGTAATGCTCTTCTTCAACATCGGTGAGCTGTTCGAGCACATTTCAGTCGACAGAAGCAGGGAGAGAATCGCCGAGGCCGTTGACATGAGACCTGAAACGGTAAATGTCATCCACGGAGACCACACACACGAGACTCCGGCTGAAGAGGTAAAGACCGGAACCCTGATAATGATCAGCCCGGGCGAGAGAATTCCGCTGGACGGTGAAGTAACATGCGGAGAGGGAATCATAGATACTTCACCGGTAACAGGCGAGCCGACACCGGTACATGCAAAAGCAGGAATGAAGCTTCTTTCAGGCTGCATCAACCAGCGCGGCCAGTTCACTCTGAAGGTTACGGCACCTCTTGAGGAATCAATGGTATCCAGAATACTGGAGTCCGTCGAAAATGCTGCGGCCGGCAAACCTGAAATAGAAAAATTCATAACCAAATTTGCACGCATATATACGCCAATAGTCGTAGGCCTGGCAGTGCTCGTCGCAATCATTCCGCCGCTTCTTCTGGGCGGACTGTGGAAGCACTGGATCCTGACGGCCGTTACATTCCTTGTAATCAGCTGTCCGTGCGCAATGGTAATCAGCGTGCCTCTCGCGTTCTTCCTGGGAGTAGGCGCCGCATCAAAAGCGGGTATTCTGGTCAAGAGCGGGCAGGCACTTGAAGCTCTGCGAAAGATAAAGATCGTCGCACTTGACAAGACGGGAACTCTGACAAAGGGCATTGTCGAGGATGCAGGACTTCTGGACGTCGATGGCGGAGAAGAAAACTTCGAGGCTGCCTTTGCGAAAAAGACTGTGTCATCCGATAAACTGAAGGATGATGCAAAGGCAGGAATTGCTCAGCTTAAAAGCCTGGGAATCGACGCTGCCATGCTGACTGGAGACAGGCGGGAAAGAGCCGTTGAAATAGCAGGAGAAGCAGGAATCAGTGCGGAAAACGTAAGGTCGGAGCTTCTTCCTGATGAAAAGCTGTCGGCACTGCAGCAGCTCAGGGAAGAGCATGGTGAAATAATGTTTGTCGGCGACGGCATAAACGATGCACCCGTTCTGGCAGGCGCTGACGTTGGCGCAGCAATGGGTTCGGGCGCAGATGCGGCAATTGAGTCCGCGGACATAGTGTTCATGAACTCCAATGTAAGCGCCATATCGCAGGCGATTCGCATTGCCGGCAGGACTGGTGGCATTGCCAAGCAGAACATAGTGCTGGCGCTGGCAATTAAGATACTCATATTGGTACTTGGTTTTCTTGGTTTTGCGAATATCTGGCTGGCTGTTTTTGCGGATACGGGGGTTGCGATGCTCTGCATCCTCAATTCGTTAAGACTGCTGAAACAGTAGTATTTTCAACGCTTTAACGTGTGATAAAACATAAAAAGAACAGCACATATCGTTGACTGTTTGGGCAAAATATGAGATACTTATTGGCGATGTGTGTTGTATACTTAATACACATTTCATCATTATTCTTATTTAGTTTAGCAGAGGAGAAACAAAATGACTGCATCACAAATTATCGCTTTAGCTATATTTGTGGCCGTAATTGCTGTTATCGTATCCGAAAAGCTGCACAGAGCTGCATGCGCACTGATTGGTGCCGTACTGCTCATCCTTATCGGAATACTCGAACCGGCAGAGGCCCTGGGCTTTATTGACTTTAACACAATAGGCGTACTCATCGGAATGATGATGTTCGTTGCAGTTGTAAAGAATTCCGGAATATTCGAATATCTGGCTGTTAAGGCTGCCAGAATCGCCAAGGGAGATCCTTGGAAGATCATGGTTTACTTCATGATTATTACAGCTGTTCTTTCAGCATTCCTGGACAACGTTACAACTGTTCTTCTTATAGGACCTATGACTTTCAGTATCTGCAAGACACTGGAACTCAATCCGATTCCATATCTGTTAACACAGATCATCTCATCAAACGTTGGCGGAACTGCAACACTTATCGGCGACCCTCCAAATATCATGATCGGTTCAGCCGCAGATATTTCATTTGCACAGTTCTGCATCTATGACGGACCTATCGTTATAATCGTAATGGCTGCAACAATCATCGCATTCAGATTCATGTACAGAAAGGGTTTGACAGTAACACCTGAAAAGATGGAACTGATAATGCAGATGGATGAGAAGAAGGAAATCAGAGACCACGCACTCTTCATCAAGAGCATCGTAATGATCTGCCTGGTTGCACTGGCATTCATCCTTCACGATACGCTTGGACTGAAGACATCAGTAATCGCACTTTCATGTGCAGCTCTGATGATCCTCATCGGCAAGCAGGACGTAGAAGAAACCGTTCACGATGTTGAATGGCCTACAATCGTATTCTTCGCATTCCTGTTCATCGTAGTTGGCGGTCTGGAAAAGGTTGGCCTGATCCACATGCTGGCAGTAACAATGATGGATGCAACAGGAACACACTACGTTGTTCTCATGATTGCTCTGCTGTGGGTATCAGCAATCTGCTCAGCAGTACTGGATAACATTCCGTTTGTTGCAACACTTATTCCGCTTATTCAGCAGATGGCAGACGCAGGTCTGGATGTATGGCCGCTCTGGTGGGCTGTATCGATCGGAGCATGCTTCGGTGGAAACGGAACACTCATTGGTGCATCAGCCAACGTTGTTCTGTCAGGTATTGCAAACAGAAGAGGATATCCTATCACATTCATCGACTTCCTGAAGGTTGGTGGCCCTATGATGCTTATGTCTGCAGTACTGGCTACTATTTATCTGCTGGTGCTCTTTGGTGGATACTGGAGCTAATCCAAGACATAATATTAAGAGACCTGATAATTCAGGTCTCTTTTTTTGTGCTATAATGTGAGCAGTATTTTATGAATCGGAAGAGGATCTGAAGGATCCGGAAAAACTCCTTGAAAAGGTTAAAAGCGGAGAGCACAAGTAAAGTGATTTGTGCTATAATAAATGCGTTGTTTGTGAGATAACGTAGGGGCGGCTGCCTTTGCGCTAATATTAAAAGAAAGGAACGTATAGAAATGTTTGAAAATCTGGTAGAAATTCTGAAAGCAAATCCAAGAAAAATCGTATTTACAGAAGGTCCTGATCCAAGAATTCTGGAAGCTGCAGACAGACTTAAGAAGGGCGGATTCCTGACACCTGTACTGGTAGGAAACGTTGACGAAGTAAAGAAGGCAGCAGCTGATGGCGGATTCGACATCGACGGACTTGAAATCCTTGATCCACTGACTTATGAAGGCATGGATGCAATGGTAGATAAAATGGTAGAACTGAGAAAGGGCAAGATGGACGAGGAACAGTGCAGAGCAGCTCTTTCAAAGGGTAACTACTTCGGAACAATGCTGGTTAAGATGGGCGAAGCTGATGCACTTCTGGGCGGAGCTACATACTCAACAGCAGATACAGTAAGACCGGCTCTCCAGCTGATCAAGACAAAGCCTGGTAACAAGAGCGTATCATCAGTCTTCATCATGGTAAGAGAACACGAAGACGGCTCAGATCCTGAAATCCTGGGAATGGGCGACTGCGCAATCAACATCAAGCCAAGCGTGGAAGAAATCGCAGAGTGTGCTGTTGAATCAGCAAGAACTGCCAAGATTTTCGGCGTTGACCCTAAGGTTGCAATGCTCTCATACTCAACAAAGGGCTCAGGCGCAGGTGAAGATGTTGACAAGATGGTTGAAGCTACAAAGCTGGCTCAGGAAGCAGCTCCAGACCTTGACATCGACGGCGAACTGCAGTTTGACGCTTCAGTATCACCTGTAGTTGCAAAGACAAAGTGCAAGGACAGCAAGGTTGCAGGTCAGGCTAACGTATTCATCTTCCCTGACATCAATGCAGGAAACATCGGCTACAAGATCGCTCAGAGACTGGGCGGATTTGATGCATACGGTCCTGTACTCCAGGGTCTGAATGCTCCAATCAATGACCTGTCAAGAGGCTGCAACGCTGAAGAAGTTTACACAATGGCTATCATCACAGCAGCACTCGCATAAGCTTATTCAAAAGAATAATTAAACCTCCCGGATCAGACAGTCACTACGGTGTCTTCCTCTCCGGGAGGTTTTTTAATAATCGCTTTATCAACGGACAGAAACCTGCGTGACTGTCTTCCCTCGCGGTTTAATCTTTCTTTATCAGCAGCAGCGAGATGCTGCCGATGATTCCGAATGCAAGGAGCAGGCCGAAGACCGGCATGTATGATCCTGTTGATGTAAGTATGGCTCCTGCAAGAGTTGCGACGAATGAGGTAGGAATCAGCGTCAGGTTTGTGATGCTGAAGTTCAGCGCGTAATTCTTTTCACCGAAGAAGAGCTTCGGGTATACCGCCGATGTGGTAGGGCAGAGGCCGTAGCTGAAGCCGCATACCAGCAGTGCCAGAATTCCAGCGATTTTGCCGCCCGTTGCAATTGCCAGAATGCCTACAACAGGCGCCAGGAGCATTATTACTGTAATTACAAGCTGAGTTTTCCTGAGGGACAGGTTGTCGTAAATTGCACCTGCGAAGAGTCTGCCGAGTCCGTTGCACACTGACATGATTCCAACGATGGTAATGGCTGTTGTTTCAGCTGAGCCCGTGAACATTGCAAAGTCCTTGGCGAAGCTCAGGCATACATTTCCGATTGAGGCAAGCAGGGTAAGCGCGATGAACAGCTTCCAGAAGGTGCCCGTCTTGAGCATTTCCGCAGCTGTGAAATCGCGTGTGCTCGATGCAGCTACCGGTTTGGCGGCTGCGTTAACAGGTGTAGCAGGGCGACGTACAATCAGTCCGAAGACAAATACTACTGCGGCCATGACTGCACCCATGAGGAGGTAGGTCTTTCTCCATCCGAAACCCGGATTGGCAATAAGGCTTCCGGCCAGGCTGCCGAAAATCAGAGTTGAAAATCCGAAGCACATGAGCATGATGCCTGATGCCAGACCCTTCTTGTCAGGAAACCATTCGCCAATGGTTGCAATTGTAGTGTTGTAGAGAACACCTATGCCTATGCCGCCAAGCACGCCGTACGAAACGTAGAGCATGCCCAGGCTGTCGGCACCAACCTTTGATGAAAGGAAAAAACCGATAAATACCAGAACTGCACTGCCGATGAGTCTTACTCTCGGCGACAGCTTTTTCGCCAGGAACCCGGAGATGAGTCCTCCGATTCCGAAGCAGCATATTGTTATTGTGAAGTTAAGTGCCAGCTGGGTCGGGTTCCATCCGAACTCGCCTGCCAGCGGTGACTTGAGAATGGACCAGGAGTAAATCAGACCGCCCAGCAGCAGGGTCAGTGATCCAAAGGCAAGAAACAACCAACGTATGTTATTGTTCTTATTCATTTTATTCACCATAATGAGTCAGTCAGAAACGGAAACAACGACTCATTCCTTTTCCACTTCCTTGGCGACTACGTTTTCTGCGTTGTAGCGCTTGCGGAGCAGTGGCTTTTCTATTTTTCCCGTAGGGTTACGAGGTACATCTGCGAATATGATCTTTCTAGGTCTCTTGTAGCGAGGCAGATCTATGCAGAAGTCCTCGATTGCTTCTTCGTATACATCGCGGCCTTCCTTGAGTTCGATGATTGCAGCCGCAATTTCTCCAAGACGTGCATCCGGAAGTCCGATAACGGCAACGTCCTTAATGTCTTCGTGTTTTCTGAGGAAGTCCTCAATCTGAACAGGGTAGATGTTTTCGCCGCCTGAGATGATTACGTCCTTCTTTCTGTCTACCAGATAGATGAAACCGTCTTCGTCCATTTCGGCCATGTCGCCTGTAAAGAGCCAGCCGTCTTCAAGAACCTCGGCTGTAGCTTCAGGGTCATTGTAGTAGCAGGTCATGACTCCCGGGCCTGATACTGCCAGTTCGCCAACCTGTCCCGGTTCAACGTCATTTCTCTCAGTATCAACAATTCTGGTCTTCCATCCGTAGCCGGCCTTGCCGATTGCACCAACCTTGTGTACGTTCTCCAGCCCCAGGTGAACGCAGCCGGGTCCGATTGATTCGGACAGACCGTAGTTTGTATCGTAATCGTGATGAGGGAATACACCGTGCCATCTCTTAATGAGGCTTGGCGGTACAGGCTGTGCACCTATGTGCATCAGTCTCCACTGATCAAGCTGGTAGTCTTTCAGATTCACCTCACCGGATTCAATCGCATCCAGAATATCCTGTGCCCATGGAACTAGAAGCCATACTATGGTGCAGCGCTCGTCGGACGCAGCCTTCAGAATGTATTCAGGCTTCGTTCCCTTGAGGATGACAGCCTTGCTTCCCGAAAAGAGACTGCCGAACCAGTGCATCTTGGCTCCCGTATGGTAGAGAGGAGGGATGCAGAGGAATACGTCGTTCTTAGTCTGTCTGTGGTGGTTCTGTTCGCACTTTGCAGAGTGGGACAGTGAACGGTGCTTGTGGAGAATCGCCTTAGGGAAGCCTGTAGTTCCCGATGAGAAGTAGATTGCTCCGTCATCATTGTCGGTTATCTCAATTGCAGGCTTTTTGTCCGAGCAGTATTCAATGTACTGGTCGTAGCTGTCCGCGAAGGTAGGGCAGTCCTCTCCAACGTAGAGAAGGGTGCGAACCTTAGGAATCGCATCGCAGATGCTCTCCATACGTCCAACGAATTCAGAACCGAAGACCAGACCGGAACAGTCGGCCTTCTTCAGGCAGTACTTGATTTCATCTGCCGTGTATCTGAAGTTGAGCGGAACGGCAAGGGCGCCGGTCTTCAGTATTCCGAAATATACCGGCAGCCAGTCGATGCAGTTCATCATGAGAATTGCAATCTTGTCGCCTTTCTTCACGCCTCTGGTGAGAAGCAGGTTGGCGAATCTGTTTGCCTTCTGATCGAATTCGCTCCAGGTCATTTCTTTTCTTCCCACATCGTGAGGGTTGGATTCGATCAGTTCGTATTCCTTCCATGTTCTGCGTGCGTTTGCCTCAGCCTCCGGATTGATTTCAACCAGGCTGATGTCAAATGGGAATTCACGTGCATTTCTTTCAAGTAATTCAGTAATAGGCATTTTGTCCTCCTTTGCCTTTGTCGCTTGTCAGAGGTCTTATAATGAGAAAGCCCTCTATCCATTACGGATAGAGGGCGATTGTTTCGCGGTACCACCTCTATTTACTGACCTCTCGCAAAGTCAGCCTCAACAAGTACGACATTAAAAATGTTTATACCCTTGTGCTGTTACGGGCACAACCCGTCGCACCTTTTAAGTGCGCAGCTCACGGAATGTATTCGGTTCGCTCTTGCTGTTGTCTCACACCAGCCGACAACTCTCTGAAAGCTTCCTTCGAACTTACTTCTTCCCGGTCAAAGCCTTTAGGTGTTATTTAATTATGGATGTATTATACTCGTGCTTTATTGCTTTTGCAAGATAAAATTTAAAATAATTCTTTTCTTGCCTCATAGACCATGTCAGGAAGAGCTTCATCAACCTTATATGCGAACTTAATGTGAGGATATTTCTTTTCAAAATAAATCCTGTTGCGACGGGCGTTGCCTACCATGTTAGAGAAGGATACGCCATTGGAGAAGAACGTTATCCTTCCTGCAGCAGTTTCTCCCTCGCAGACATCAGGCAGCATTTCATCAAGCTGCGCCTCCAGATCCTCGCGGGCGATTTCTCCTTCCACAAGCTGCCTGAAAGCAGGGTGGTAGGTGTGTCCCTCGGTGTGGTCATCGCCTGTGCCTGAGCCGCTTATCAGGTCAGTGGATTTGAGCCCGACACGGATAATGTTTATTCCGGCGCCTGCCAGGATCCTGTACATCTCCTTGGTTATCGCAACGGCCTCATCGGTTGAAAGAGCGTGATAGGTTCCCGCTCTGTACATGTCACTGAGTACCGTATCCTCCAGAACTATAGTTGGGTACAGACGGGCGATGGAAGGACCGATCTTCACTGTTTCGCGAGCGGAATAAATGCACTTTTCGAGGCTGTCCTCCGGCAGACCGATCATGAGCTGAATGCCAAGTTCGAAGCCGTACTTCTTTATGAGATCGCAGGCTTCATGGACCTGTTCGACGCTGTGTCCGCGGTTTGATGCAGCAAGGACTTCCGGATCGAAGCTCTGAACTCCGAGTTCTATTGTGTTCGCACCGAAGACCTTGAGATTGTCAAGAATATCGGTGCTGATGTAGTCCGGCCGTGTGGACATGTGTATCTTGTCAATGAGTCCGCGCTTCTTGTATTCCGCAGCCACTTCAAGAAATGCGGACTGCTCTTCAATGGGGATGCCCGTAAAACTTCCTCCGAAGAAGGCGACTTCTATGGTTTCCAGACCGCGGCCTTCAAGCGTAGGCAGATACTGTTCTATTAAATTGCGCACGTCTTCAGGCTTAACATCGGGCTGGCGTGCCGTAATGGCTTTCTGATTGCAGAAAACGCAGTCATTGGGGCAGCCGCGATGGGGAATGAAGACGGGTATGATGGCATGCTTTTTCATGATAAAAAACCGATGTTACTCTATTGCAAGTATGCTGCCTATATCCTCAAGAGCGTAATCCTCAAACCATACGGGCAGAATGTTTCTGCTCTTTATGAAGTCGGTTATTCTCTTGAAATCCGGATGAACTGAAAGGTCGCCGTTGAAAACGATGGCTTTCTGATCCGTGATGCCCCCGGTGTTGATGTAGATGTTTCCGGCAGTGCCGCCGATGAAACCGTGCTCAAAACCGCGGAGCTTTATGTGACCTTCTTCCACAAGAAGCACTGACGCGCCCTGAGCCTCCAGTGCGCCGGCAATACCCTTGTCCGAAAGAATGAATGAGTCATTGTTTACAGGAAGACAGGTGCATCTCGCATAGCCCTGACGGACACCGATAACCTTTGTCTCTTCATGGAAATGGCCCTCGCTGTCAGCCTTGCCCGATTCATAGGCGAGATCCTGGCGCCAGGTTATGATTGCATCCATGAGTTCACGATCCGTCTTTTCTATGAGATGGAACACAAAGTCGCGGGTGCATACCGCATTGTATATGATGTCGTCCGGATACTTCGGCCCAAGCTTTTCGGGGTCACCGACAAAGATGCCGGCCTCGTTCCAAAGACCCAGCTGACACATGTAGATGTCGGGATGTGTAGCCAGGCGCGGGTCAACATGAACCGGCTTTGATGTGTCGAGAACATCATCCAGATTGTTCGTATTCTGATTGACGATTCCGTATTCCGTTACTGTATTTATCTGATAACCCTGTGCGACAAGGTATCTGACAAGGCTTGTGCCCGCATGTCTCGAAATGTAAACCTGTTTCATATTTTGATTATATCAGTCTTTATTAATCTATGCTATACTGTATCCATGGTCACAATAGGAAACAGCTGGGACAAGGTTCTCGAAGGAGAATTCGAGAAGGAATATTATATTAAACTCAGGGAATTCCTGAAGGGAGAGTACGAAAAGGGACCTGTTTATCCCGACATGTACCACATCTTCAATGCTCTTCAGACAACACCTTACGACAAGGTTAAGGCGGTAATAATCGGGCAGGATCCCTATCACGAACCGGGGCAGGCACACGGCCTCTGTTTTTCTGTGCAGAAGGGCGTGAAACAGCCACCGTCCCTCGTCAACATTTTCAAGGAGCTGCAGTCGGACCTGGGAATTACCCCGCCTTCTCACGGAAATCTGGAAAGCTGGGCAAAGGAGGGCGTACTTCTTCTGAATGCCGTTCTGACCGTTCGTGCCCACGAGGCAAACTCACACAAGGGCAAGGGATGGGAGACATTCACTGACCGCGTCATTGAACTTCTCAACGAGAGAGAAGAACCCATAGTATTCATTCTCTGGGGAGCTAATGCAAAGGCAAAAGCAGCCTTTATTACAGCACCTCAGCATCACATAATTACCGGTGCCCACCCAAGCCCGCTGTCGGCATACAACGGATTCTGGGGAGGCAGATATTTTTCGGAAACAAACAGATTCCTCGAAGCGGACGGAATCGAACCTATAGACTGGAGAATCAGAGACTAAATGAAACTTCTTGCGCTCTACTGGAGCTTTATGATAATCGGATATATTCTGGCCAACAGGCTTGCCGCAAAGGGCATATACCTGAGCTGGATTCAGAAAGCCATGATGATTACCATCTATGTGCTCTGTCTTATAATGGGACTTAGAATGGGAATCAATGAGCAGGTTACTTCCAATCTGGGAAGCATTGGCATAATGTCTCTTATAGTAACCTTATTCTGCGTAGCCGGAAGCATGGTGGCTATTTTTGCACTGAGAAAAATATTCGGGATGGACAGACACGGCAATCTGAAGAAGCTTGCTGATTCAGGGAAAACAGCTTCAAAGGTTTCAGATGAGGAGAACCCTCTGGACATCAAGAGCACAATTATCATTCTGGCAGTGGTTGCCGCAGGAATGGTAATCGGAGCCCTTATTATGGCAAAAAAATACCCGGAAATTCTGCCGGGATTTGACAGTGCTTCAAGCACCGGACTGGTGGTTCTTCTCTGCATTCTGCTGTTCTTTGTGGGATTTGATCTCGGAGCATCGGGAAACATCCTGGATAATTTCAGGACGGTTGGATTCAGAGTGGTAGCATTTCCTTTTGCTGCTGTAATAGGAACATTCATTGTAGGTACTGCCTGCTGCATGGTTATGGGTTTCAGTATCAGAGAAGGAGCGGCAATAAGTCTGGGATTCGGGTGGTACACTTATGCACCTGTTGTAATAGCAGGGGCAGGGCAGCAGTACATGATAGCCAGTGCGGTTTCATTCATGCACAATGTCATTAGAGAAACTGCGGGAATAATACTGATTCCTGTTCTGGCAAAAAAAATAGGATACCTGGAAGCCACAGGTGTCCCTGGAGTTGCCGCAATGGACGTCTGCATGCCGATTGTTGAACGTTCATGCAGACCTGATACGGTTATCTATTCATTCGCAACAGGCCTGCTCATGTGTATCGTTACATCAACATGCGTGCCCCTTGTAATGGGCTTATAACTGATCTATCGCAGGATTAACGTTATAGAATTTCTTAAGAGCTTCATATTCATCTGAAGCTTTTTTTCTTGCCTTTGCATCAGGCTTGTAGATTGCTTTAATCATGATGTTCTTCGAGGTGTGCTCCAGTGATGTGAATTCAATCATGTTCACATCGTATCCGGCAGCCTCAAGTTTCAGACCTCGAAGGGCATCCGTCAGCAGTTCCGTAAATTTGTCTTTTATGATTCCGTGCTTCAGCATTGGATCGTTGACAGGCTCGTGAATCTGTCTGAAGAGTTCGTGCTGGCAGCATGGAACGGACAGAATTACACGGCTTCCCCAGCGGACAGCATTGATTAATGCAAAATCAGTCGCAGTGTCGCAGGCATGAAGTGTGACAACCATGTCGGCTCCGTCACTGTCATAATCGGCTATGTCGCCGACGAGGAATTTAAGCCTGTCGTAGCCGAGCTTTCTGGCTGTATCATTGCAGAACTTTATTACGTCTGCCTTAAGGTCCAGGCCAATGATTTCAATGTCGCGGCCGCGAACCAGCTTCAGATAATAATAAAGCGCAAAGGTAAGATAGCTCTTGCCGCAGCCGAAATCTATTATCCTGAGAGTTCCTTCTGAAGGAAGCTCGTCGAAGCAGTTGTCCGCAATTTCAAGGAACCTGTTAATCTGGCGGAACTTGCCGTGATGCTGCTTTCGGACCTTGCCGTCAGGAGTCATTACACCCAGTTCAACCAGAAAATCGCAGGGCGTGCCGTCCTTAAGCAGGTAATGCTTCTGTCTGTCGTGATCGAGGACTGCGCTTTCCCGCGTTGCAGGCTTTGAGGTGATTCTCGGGCGATCGGGTTTTGCAGCCAGAATCTGAATGTCTTCATTTTCCGTTAAGATATTGATCTGCTTGAATTCATCTGCAATCAGCTGCTCGGCAAAGTCCACTCCCTCATAGAATGGAATGTTGCGATGCATCACTTTCCTGTCAAAATGAAATTCAGCCTGATACATGTACTCGCCTTTGATTGAAACGGGTCTTAAAGTGACTTTTCTGTATTCTGTTGATTTGCGTCTTCTGTCAGCGAAAACGGCTTTTACCAGAGTGCCGCCGTTCATGGCTGAACATAATGTCTGTGTTATCTTTTCCATGGCAATATTATATCATATTTTGTGCTATAATATAGCTTGAGGATTTGGGACAGGGCAGCCACGATACAACATATGGAGACTAATTGATAATGGAAAAACAGAAAATAATAAACATAGCAGTTATAGCACACGTAGATGCAGGCAAATCAACACTTGTAGATGCATTCCTGAACCAGAGCGGCGTTTTCAGAGACAATCAGCAGGTGGTTGACTGCGTAATGGACAGCGACGACATTGAAAGAGAACGCGGAATAACCATATATTCCAAGAACTGTTCCGTAATGTACGGGGACACAAAGATAAACATCGTTGACACACCGGGCCATGCCGATTTCAGCTCTGAAGTTGAACGAATCATGAGAACGGTAGATACGGTAATACTTCTGGTTGACTCGAGCGAGGGACCGATGCCGCAGACGAGATTTGTTCTCAAGAAGTCCCTTGAACAGGGAATCAATCCGATTCTTCTCATAAACAAAATTGACAAGAAGGACGCCCGAATCGACGAGGTTGTCGATGAGGTATACGAGCTTTTCATGGATCTTGAAGCCAATGATGAACAGCTTGATTTCCCTATTCTCTACGGAATAGCCCGTCAGGGAATCGTGGTAAGAGACCCTTCCGAAGTTGAGGGAATGACGGTGGAAGCCGGCGGATATACGGATGCCGAAGGCAAGCCGATGAAGCTCAAGAAATCAGCAAGGGGAATGAACGGTCTGGACATCAAGCCGCTCTTTGAAACCATAGTCGAGCACTGCTCCCCGTATCCTCAGGAAAAGGCCGAGGAACCGCTCCAGCTGCAGATTTCCGCACTGGCATATGATGACTATATCGGAAGGCTGGGAATCGGACGCATCACCAAGGGCAGCATCAAAGAGGCTTCCACGGTAACCGTATGCAAGGAAGGCGGAGAAGAAGCATCGCGCAAAATCAACCAGATATTTGTCTACAGAGGACTTAAGAGAATGCCTGTTGAAGAAGCCGTTGCGGGAGACATAGTTGTTGTTTCAGGCATCAGTGACATAAGCATTGGCGAAACAATCTGCGAAGAAGGCAAGGCAGATCCGCTGCCTATGATTTCAATTGAGGAACCGACACTTTCCATGTATTTCATGGTTAACAAGTCGCCGTTTGCGGGCAAGGTGGGCAAGTTTGTAACATCACGCCATATCCGTGAACGTCTCAATAAGGAACTCGAAGTAAATGTGGGACTGAGGGTCGAGGAAACCGACTCAACGGACAGCTTCAAGGTGAGTGGCAGAGGTGAACTGCATCTTTCGATTCTGATAGAGAACATGCGCCGCGAGGGTTATGAGCTGGCCGTTTCAAAGCCGGAAGTAATCATGAGAAAGAACGAGAACGGTCATACTCTGGAACCGATTGAAGAGGTTGTTCTCTCAGTTCCGGACCAGTACAGCGGCTCGGTAATAAGCAAGCTCAATTTGCGCAAAGGCATGATGACGCAGATGCACAGCGAAAACGGATACACACGCCTCGAATACATGGTTCCTACAAGAGGACTTCTGGGATACAGAAGCGAATTCATTAACGATACACATGGAGAGGGAACCATGGTAAGGCGTTTTGACCGATTCGATGAGTTCACGGGAGAAATTCCGCAGAGGACCAACGGCGTTGCAATCGCACAGGAGCAGGGAGTCACCACTCCTTATGCCATCTTTAACATTCAGGAGAGAGTTCAGATGTTTGTGGAGCCGCAGGTTAAGGTCTACGAGGGAATGATTGTCGGAATGAACTCCAGAAGCGATGACATGGTGGTAAATCCGTGCAAGGAAAAGAAGCAGACAAACATGCGTGCAGCGGGAAGCGATGACAACATCAAGCTTTCACCGGCAAGGGTTTTCACCCTTGAGGAAGCGCTTGAATTCATAGATGATGATGAGCTGGTTGAAATAGTACCGGATGACATCAGGCTCAGGAAGAAAATACTGAGTGAACTTGACAGGCGTAGGAACGCCAGAAAGGAACGTTACGAATAAGGAGGAAAACAAATGGGAATATTTGAACCGATTGCGAATCTGGGCCCTGTATATGTGTTTTTCATTAATCTTATATGCAAAATCATCGGCGGTTTAATAGTAACAGGAATAATTGTCAAAGTATTAAGGCGTATCCTTAAGAAGAGTGACAAGGTTGACAATGCAGTCGTCAAATTCATGGTCAATGCAGCAAAGGCAGCCTGCCTGACTATACTGGCTGCTATTGTCCTAGAGGCCTGTGGCGTTTCAATGTCTACTATTGTGGCCGTTCTAGGTGCTGCCGGTGCCGCGCTGGCATTGGCTCTTCGCGATTCTCTTGCCAATATTGCAGGTGGTTTCATGATAATAATCACTCATCCATTTGGTGAGGGCGATCTTATAAGCGTTAACGAAGACAGAGGTACAGTAGAGCATATTGACCTGTTTCTGACTACACTGAGAACTCTCGATTACAGGACAGTGACGGTTCCTAATGGAATAATCAATACATCTGTCGTGTACAACGAATCAAATCAGAGCACCAGAAGAGTGGACTGCGAATTCAGTATTGCCTACGATTCTGATGTGAACAAGGCGAAGGAGACAATACGCAGAATATGTGAAGAAGGACCACTGCTCTTATCGGAGCCTGAACCATGGATAGGCGTTAAAAAGCATGGGGATAGTGGATTGCTTCTGGAATGTCTGGCCTACTGTAAGGAAGGCGATCAGTGGGATGTCCGCTATTATCTTAATGAAGCAGTAAACAGAGAATTCAAGAGAGAAGGAATAGAGATTCCATATCCGCATATGGATGTTAAAATTGAAAAATAAGGTACTGAAAAATGGAACATGAAAAGGCAAAATGTTCCATTTTTTAGTGGTTTAACTGAATAAAATATGGTATAATAACTACATCTATTTAAAGTTTTTTGAGAAAGGATACTGAGAAGATGGCAAAGGCAAAACAGTTTAAGAGAGTACTGGTTGCAAACCGTGGGGAAATCGCAATCAGAATATTCAGAGCGTGTAAAGAACTCGGCATCAGAAGCGTGGCAATTTACTCTGAAGAAGATAAAAATACTCTGTTCAGAACCAAGGCTGATCAGTCATATCAGATTGGAAAGGGCAAGGCCCCTGTTGATGCTTATCTTGCAATAGATGAAATCATAGAACTGGCAAAGGCCAAGGGCATCGATGCGATTCACCCGGGCTACGGATTCCTGGCGGAAAACAGTGAATTCGCAAGAGCCTGCGAAGAAAACGGAATAACATTCATCGGACCGACAGGGGACATGATGGACGCACTGGGCGACAAGGTTCAGTCGAAGATCATAGCCAAGAAATGCGGTGTGCCGACCATTCCGGGAAATGCCGAAACAGTGCCTGATGTCAAGACGGCTCTTGCTTTTGCAGAAGAATGCGGTTATCCGGTAATGCTCAAGGCATCTGCAGGCGGTGGCGGAAGAGGAATGAGAATCGTCAGGAAAAAGTCCGAGATGAAGGCTCAGTTTGAGAGCGCCAGATCAGAAGCGGGCAAGGCATTCGGCTGCGATGACATCTTCATTGAGAAATACATTGAAAGACCTAAGCACATTGAGGTTCAGGTTCTGGGCGACAACTTCGGAAACGTTGTTCACCTTGGAGAGCGTGACTGCTCAATTCAGAGAAGACACCAGAAGGTTATCGAGTTCACACCTGCTCTTTCAATAAGCAAGAAGCTCAGAGACAGCCTTTGCGCGGATGCAATCAAGATTGCAAAGGCAGTAAACTACAGAAGTGCAGGCACAGTGGAGTTCCTCATTGACGGTGAGGGAAATCACTATTTCATAGAAATGAATCCTAGAATTCAGGTTGAGCATACGGTTACTGAAATGACTACAGGCATTGACCTGGTTCAGTCACAGATACTCATTGCCGAAGGACACAAGCTGAATTCAAAGGAAGTTAACATCAAGGGCCAGAGTTCAATCAAGCCGAGAGGATACGCGATTCAGTGCAGACTGACCACCGAGGATCCTCTGAACAACTTTGCGCCTGACACGGGAATAATCACAAGATACATCAGCCCGGGCGGATACGGAATCAGACTGGATGCCGGAAATGCACAGACAGGCGCCGAGATTTCACCTTACTACGACAGCCTGCTGGTTAAGGTGACAACCTGGTCAAGAACATGGGAGGATGCGGCAAGCAAGGCCAGACGTGCTCTCAAGGAACTGAAGATCCAGGGCGTCAAGTCCAACAGAACATTCCTGCTGAACGTGCTGAACCATGAGAAATTCATAGAGGGTACCTGCGATACGGGATTCATCGAGGACTATCCGGAACTTCTTGAATCAAAGCCTAAGACAGGATCAGAATTCCAGATTCTCAATTATCTGGGTGACATATACGTTAACGGCAACAAGGGAATCAAGCCTCAGTTTGACAAGCCTGTATTCCCTAAGATCAAGCCGTCGGAAATCGCCAAGCTCAAGGGCACCAAGCAGCTTCTTGACAGCAAGGGACCTGAAGGCGTTGTTGACTGGGTAAACAAGCAGAAGAAACTGCTCATTACGGACACAAGCATGAGAGATGCCCAGCAGTCGCTCATGGCAACCCGTGTACGTACTGTTGACATGGAAAAGATTGCTCCTGCAGTTGCGCTCTACGGCAAAGACCTGTTCTCACTTGAGATGTGGGGCGGAGCTACATTTGATACCGCATACAGATTCCTGGGAGAAAGCCCTTGGGAAAGACTTGAAACCCTGAGAGAAGAAATCCCGAACATAATGTTCCAGATGCTTATCAGAGGAGCGAATGCTGTAGGATACAAAAACTATCCGGATAACGTAATCAGACGCTTCGTAAAGGAAAGTGCAAAATCAGGAATCGACGTTTTCAGAATCTTCGACTCACTGAACTGGATCGAAGGCATGGAGGTTGCGCTGGATGAAACGCTCAACCAGGGCAAGGTTGCCGAAGCGTGCATCTGCTACACCGGCGACATTCTCGACAAATCAAGAACAAAGTACGACCTGAACTACTATGTGAACATGGCTAAGGAACTTGAAAAGAGAGGTACCCACATTCTCGGCATCAAGGACATGTCCGGTCTCATCAAGCCAATGGCCGCCAAGGTTCTCATTGAGGCACTCAAGCAGGAAATCGGAATACCAATCCACCTGCACACTCACGATACATCAGGAAACGGTGTTGCAACTCTCATGATGGCTGCCAACGCCGGCTGCGACATTGTCGATGCCGCATTCAACAGCGTATCGGGCCTGACAAGCCAGCCTGCGCTCAACTCGATAGTAGCTGCTCTGGAAGGAGCACAGAGAGATACGGGAATAGGTGTTGACGGCATACAGGAAATATCCGATTACTGGGCTGCTGTAAGACCTGTTTACAAGCAGTTTGAATCAGACATGCTGACAGGTTCGGCAGAAATATACAAGTATGAGATGCCGGGAGGACAGTATTCCAACCTTAAATCCCAGGTTGAATCATTCGGACTGGGACACAAGTTCAAGGACGTAAAGGAAATGTACAAGACAGTTAACCAGATGCTTGGCGACATCGTTAAGGTAACACCTTCATCAAAGGCTGTCGGTGACATGGCAATATTCATGGTTCAGAATGATCTGACACCTGACAACATTTACGAGAAGGCCGCAAACATGGACTTCCCTGACTCAATAGTATCATTCTTTGAAGGCATGATGGGACAGCCTGTAGGCGGATTCCCTGAAAAGCTTCAGAAGCTGGTTCTCCACGGCAAGAAGCCTATAACCTGCAGACCTGGCGAACTGCTGCCGGATGAAGACTTCGAATGGATCAAGAACGGTCTCAGAGAGAACTTCGGTCTTGAGGGAACTGAGCAGGAGGCACTTTCGTATGCGCTTTATCCGAAAGTATATGAGGACTTCCTCACAGCTCAGAAGAAGAAGGGCAAGTTCAGATACATGGGTTCGGACATCTTCTTCCACGGACTGTCTGAAGGCGAGACCTGCGAGGTAAAGGTTCGTGAAGGTCGTGAACTTGTAATCAGACTGGCAAATGCCCGTGAAACAGATGAAGAGGGATACAGAGATGTAATCTTCGAGGTTAACGGCAACAGAAGTGCAGTAAGAATCAAGGACCAGAATGCAACACTGTCCGGCGCCGTTTCACAGACCATAATGGCAGACCCTGACAATCCTAAGGAGATTGGAGCAAACATACCGGGCACAATTCTCAAGGTTCTCGTGAAGGAAGGCGACAAGGTCAAGGCAAAGGAACCTGTTGCGATAATCGAGGCCATGAAGATGGAAACAAACATTCTGGCTGCATCAAGCGGTACCGTTGAAAAAATACTCATATCAGAAGGCCAGCAGGTTAAGGCGGGTGAACTGATTGCCAAACTCAAATAGGAGGGAAGATAGATGGATAGCAGAGTAATAGGAAAGATAATATATTTCTGGGTATTCATGCTCGGAGTTGTCCTTGTGGGCAAGTTCATGGGAGTCATGGAAGACGGCAAAATGACCATCATAATCTGCATAGCGGCCGCGATTCTCTACATAGTCTGGAACGTATTCAGAAGCCTTGGCAAGAAGAAGCGTGAGGAGAGAGAATGGGAAGCTGAAATGGCACAGAGGAATGCGAAGAAAAAGAAAAGGAAATAAGAAAAAGGTGGCTTAGGCCACCTTTTTTATTATTATGTGGAGTGGCATGGGAACGCAGGTGCCGGAAAATGCAATCAATAGTGCACGATTACCGGGTCGCCGATTTCGAGAATAGGATAGAGCTCGCCGGCCTTCTTAGGAGGCAGGTTTACACATCCATGGCTGCCGGAATACTTGTAGATGTCTCCGCCGAAGGTTGATCTCCATGAAGCGTCGTGAAGACCGATTGAGCTGCCGATGAATGACATCCAGTAGCTTACGAAGCTTTCATAGTAGGTTTTGCTTCCCTTTTTGCCACCGCCCTTGAGGGTAATGTTTCTGAGCTTGTTGCCTACCTGGTATACTCCTGTAGGGGTGCCGTGTCCTGCGGCAATGCAGCCGGAAACGCAGTCGCATTCGAACTTCTGTGTTCCGTTTTTGAAGTAGTTTACGTGCTGTCTGCTGAGATCCACATCCACATATGTGTTGCCGATGTTCAGCTCCTTCGAATACTCGCCGGCGCCTTCTCTCAGGTATACAGGCTTGCGGCTTACATCCCTGTGTGAATTAATGTCGGCGGTCAGCTGAGCAGCTTCGCCATCCGGGTCAATGATCCAGACCAGATCTCCGCGGCTCACCTTGAAGGTTTTGCCGGTAAGAGAGTGGAACTTTACTTCTCCGCCTTCTATGTCGTACTTTTTCTTGAGCGTGTCTACGAATGCTTTTACAGCGTCCTCATCGGCCTGACCTGAAAGGTCGTCCTTCATGAGTCCGTTAAGTTTTTCAGCGGTCAGGGTAAATGTTTCATCGCCCAGTTCGTAGGTTATCCTCTGGCCGAGATATTTGCTGCAGAATTTCTGGTAGCTGATCAGTTCGGGATCATCCTGCTTCACCTTTGGTGTTGCCAGGTATGCGTTTTCATCGTATTCAAATCTGAACTGACCTGTTGCAATGGCCTGCAGAACATCATCCATGAAAGCATCCGGATCTGCCTTTGTTCCGTAAACCTCGGGAACGATAGGGAAGTCCGGCTGACTCAGGTCAACATAGGCGTCCTTCGTTTCGGTTACGCCTTCGCGATTGAGAAAATCGGAATTCTTGACGGCAACCTTGAAGTCTGCACTGCAGCTCTTTACCTTCATGGCAATCGCCGCGTCAAAAGGTATGTGGAAATAGTGATTTAATGCGGCAGGAATGAGGTGGTCCTTCTTGACGGTGGACAGCTGGTCATTCAGATCGTATTTGCATCCGAAATCGGTAAAGTCCTCAAGGGTTTCGCCAAGCTTGCCCACAACCTGAAGGTGCTTGCCGTTCCATTCATCCGTAAGGGCCTTTGCAGCCTCATCGTAATCCATGCCTGAGCAGTTTACCCCGTTAATGCTTATTCCATCGGGCAGGGAATCGCTCGTATACTCGTCGGAATGTGTGTATGCAATTGTTGCAACGCCTGCCGCCGCAAGCAGAATTGCCAGGACGACAGCGATAATGATCAGTGCTTTTCTCATACACAATAGTATAGTAAATTTTGCCCGAAAATTAAAGTGGAATTCTTCAAAATATGGTATAATTTCTGTATGGCATTTACACATTTACACGTACATACTGAATACAGCCTTCTGGACGGTGCGGCACGAATAAAGGACATAGTTGCACGCGCCAAAGAACTCGGAATGGACTCCCTGGCAATCACTGACCACGGGGTCATGTTTGGCGTTATCGATTTTTATCGTGAGTGCAACAGACAGGGCATTAAGCCGATTATCGGATGCGAGGTATACACTGCACCGAGGACCAGATTCGACAAGGATGCCGACAAGGACAAATACATGGGGCATCTGGTTCTGCTTGCAAAGAACAATGACGGTTACAAAAACCTGATGAAAATCGTTTCAGAAGGATACCGCAACGGATTCTACTACAAACCGAGAATCGACAAGGAAGTCCTCAGAGAGCATTCGGATGGAATCATAGCACTGTCCGCATGTCTGGCCGGAGATGTGCAGAGACGTCTGCTGAACGGTGACTACGAGGGAGCGAAGAAGGAAGCCCTGGAAATGTCCGAAATATTCGGCGAGGGAAACTACTATCTGGAGCTTCAGGATCAGGGTCTTGAAGAAGAGGCGAGAATACTGCCTGACATGAAGAAGCTTCATGAGGAAACAGGTCTGCCTTTTGTTGCAACAAATGACGTACACTACGTAAGACAGGAGGATGCCGAGGCGCAGGATGTGCTCATGTGCATTCAGACAGCCACAACCATAGATGAAGAGAACAGAATGCGCTTTGCAAATGACCAGTTCTATCTCAAGTCAGAAGATGAAATGCGCAAGATCTTTTCAAATACACCTGAAGCCGTTGACAATACGGCAAAAATTGCCGAGCAGTGCGACGTGACCTTCACTTTCGGCGAGCTTCACCTGCCGGAATTCCACGCACCGGATGGAATGACCAACAGAGAGTATCTGCGAAAGCTGTGTCAGACAGGGCTGGAAGAAAGATATTCCCAGGTGGATGAGGCTGCTTTTGCAAAACTTCAGGAGAGACTTGATTATGAGCTTTCCACGATTGAGAACATGGGCTATGTGGAGTACTTCCTCATCGTGTGGGATTTCATAAACTATGCCAAGAGCCAGAACATCATGGTGGGACCTGGCAGAGGCTCCGCTGCAGGCTCGATTGTAGCTTATACGCTTAGAATCACGGACATTGATCCGATTAAATACGGACTGATTTTTGAACGTTTCCTTAACCCTGAGAGAGTCAGCATGCCTGATATCGACATCGACTTCTGCTATGAAAGACGCGGCGAGGTAATCGATTACGTTACCAGGAAGTACGGTGCTGACAATGTATCGCAGATAATTACCTTCGGTACTCTCAAGGCCAAGGCGGCAGTCCGCGATGTAGGCCGCGTGCTTAACGTAAGCTATCAGGATACCGATGCAATTGCAAAGGCAATACCGTTCGCACTTAAAATGACAATCGATAAGGCCCTGGAAATCAGCCCGGACCTTAAGAATATGTACGATTCCGATGAGAGTACGCGAAAGGTAATTGACACCGCCAGAGCGATTGAGGGAATGCCGAGACACGCATCCACCCATGCTGCGGGAGTGGTTATTTCCAAGCTGCCGCTTGACGAATACGTTCCGCTCTACATGGCAGACAAGGGCCTTGCAACCCAGTTCAACATGACAACAATCGAGGAACTGGGTCTTCTGAAGATGGACTTCCTGGGTCTGAGGAACCTGACCATAATACGTGATGCTCTGGAAATGATCGAAGAAAACCACGGTGTGAAGCTTGACTTCTCGAAGATGGACTACGACGACCCGGCGGTTTACACCACGATTTCAAAGGGCAACACCCAGGGAATATTCCAGCTTGAAAGCGGCGGAATGACATCATTCATGAAGAATCTCAAGCCGGACTGTTTCGAGGATATCGTTGCGGGAATCGCTCTCTACAGACCGGGTCCGATGGATTCCATTCCGACATACATAGACAACAAGAAGAATCCGTCCCATGTCAGATACGTTGACGACTCGCTTAAACCTATTCTGGATGTAACCTACGGATGCATGGTATACCAGGAGCAGGTAATGCAGATCGTGCGTGACCTGGGAGGATATTCATACGGCCGTTCCGACCTGGTAAGAAGAGCCATGTCCAAGAAGAAGATGGACGTAATGCTGGAGGAGAAGGAATACTTCATCAACGGCAAAATCGCCGAAGACGGCACGGTGGAAATTCCGGGCTGCGTCAGAAACGGCGTTTCAAAAGAAGCTGCAGAGGAAATATTCAACCAGATGATCAGCTTCGCCGAATATGCCTTCAATAAATCCCATGCGGCCGCATATGCTGTGCTCGCCTACGAGACGGGCTATCTGAAGGCTCACTACCCGGTGGAATTCATGGCGGCACTCATGACATCAGTAATGGGCGACACCAAGTCCATGTCGATGTACATCAGAAACTGCAAGGACATGGGAATAGAGGTGCTGCCTCCTGACATTAACGAGAGCGGAAAGAAGTTCACGGTCGTATACGATGAAGACGACACTGAAAGAAAGCACGGCAAAATCAGATTCGGACTCCTGGGAATCAAGAACCTGGGAGACGGTCCGATAGATGCGATAATAAAGGCGCGAAACGAGAAGGGAAGACCGACCGACATATTCAGATTCATAGAGAATCTTGACATTCACAAGGTTAACAAGAAGGCCGTTGAAAGCCTTATCAGATCAGGTGCCATGGACTGTCTCAACACCAACAGGGCAGCACACATGGGAATATTTGAATCCCTCATCGATTCGGCACAGTCAACGGCTAAACGCAACATAGAAGGACAGATTTCACTCTTCCAGACAAATGCTGAAGAGCTTGAAGAAAGCTCCGCAAAGGCTCTGCCCGACATAAAGAATTTCTCAAGCGAGGTTCTCATGTCACAGGAAAAGGAAATGCTGGGAGTTTATCTGACCGCGCATCCTCTGGATGATTATTCGGAAGTGATTGCGAAGAACGTTACCGTAACCAGCAGGGATCTTGCCGAGGTTCTGGCTGCCGAGGAAGAAGGATACACCGGAAACATCAGGGATGGCATGAAGGCGGCAATGGCAGGTATCATAACATCCAAAAAGAATCTGATTACAAAGAATGGCAAGATGATGTCATTTGTCAACATGGAAGACATGTTCGGCGCCGTTGAAATTGTAGTGTTCCCTAATGTTTACGAGCGCTGTGCCAGCCTGATAGAGGAAGACAGCATCATAGCCGTAAGCGGAACCATCAATTTCAAGGAGGGCGAAATGCCGAAGCTTCTGGCTGACAAGGTTATGGACATCAGAGACATCAGGACAGCACCGCAGGAAGAGAAGAAGATGCAAAGGCAGCCTGAAGGCATTGTCAAAATCAGACTTCCTGAAGGTGACGGAAAGCATAACATAGAGGAACAGAACAATGCTGTTCTGGAAAAGATTAGCGCGGTAATGAGAAATCATCCGGGTGGATATCAGGCCATAATCTACTATCCTCAGGGCGGCTCACGCAGGACCGGTGAGGAGCTTTGGGTAGAGCCCGATGCTGCTTTTGCAGAAGAAATAGAGGCCATAGTAGGGGAAGGAAATTACAAGAAATGAAGAGAATTGCCATACTGACAAGCGGCGGAGACGCGCCGGGAATGAATGCTGCAGTACGGGCTGCAGTCAGATGCGGAATAGACAGAGGAATGGAGGTCTACGGAATCCAGAGAGGATACGAGGGGCTTCTTGACGGAGAAATAGCAAAGATGGAATGGCATTCCGTAGGAGATATTCTGCAGCGCGGAGGCACCATTCTCAGAACGGCCAGGAGCAGCAGATTCATGGAGGACGAATGGGTACAGCACGGTGCGGATATTCTGAAGACATTTGGAATTGAGGGCCTGATTGTAATCGGCGGAGACGGCTCCTATAGAGGAGGAAGAGAACTGGCCAGAAAGGGCATTACCGTAATAGGGGTGCCGGGCACAATTGACAATGATCTGGCCTACACGGATTACACAATCGGATTTGATACGGCGGTAAATACTGTACTGAGCCTGATTTCAAACATAAGGGACACATCATCTTCACATGAGAGGACTACAATAATAGAAGTCATGGGAAGAAGGTGCGGAGATCTGGCTCTGTTTGCAGGTCTTGCCGGCGGCGCGGATGTGATTCTGGTTCCGGAAGTTAAAACCGACATAAATGAAGTCTGCCGCAAAGTGCTTCAGGGGCAGGCATCGGGAAAGGTGCACAGCCTGATTGTCATGGCGGAAGGTGCTGATTTCAGCCTTGAGGAACTGCAGACAACTCTGGAGGAAATGACCGGTCGTGAGACCAGAAGCGTAGTGCCGGGTTATATTCAGAGAGGCGGAAGCCCTACAAACCAGGACAGACTCCTGGCATCACTGACAGCTGCAAAGGCAGTCGAACTTCTTTACAACGATTCGCCGAGCAAGGCTGTGGGAATTCTCTGCGGGGAAATCGTTGCCATGGATCTGGAGGAAGCCATTGACATGAAGGGTGAGTTCAGAAAAGACATGTACGACCTTGCAGAAGTTTTAGGTAAGGGTGTAATCGACTGATTTTTTGTGGTATAATGGCGAAGTGTTTTTAGTGGAAACCCGAAAAGACGAAAGGGGAAACATGATTAGAAAAATTGACAGCGCACTCAGGAAAATAGCTCTGATACTGGGAGCAATTCTTGTAATAGCAGAGCTGACAAAGGACGATTCGGAACCGAAAAGGCCGAAGAGAAGAATCAAGCACGGATATCAGTCTGAAGAATTTGATGATATCTGGTAAAAATAATCAAACGGGAGTTACTTATATATGAGAGGACTAACTATAGGCAGCGGTATTTTAATGATAGCAACAGGGGCTTTCTGTTTCATCAATCCGGGACAGACCTTCTTGACAATGGCCTTTGTTGTTGGAACAGTAATGGTAATCTGCGGAATTATCCATCTGCTGGCATATCTGGCAGGAAGAGCCTTCCTGAGAAGCCAGTACGAAAACAGAAGCGATAATAACGGATGGATTCTCATCGATGCGTTACTGACCCTTCTGCTGGGAATTCTTATTCTCGGCAATCAGCTCACGGTCGACAGTGCCATTCCGATGATATTCGGCATGTGGGTACTGGTATCGGGACTTCTGAGAGTGGAGGCCGCTTCCAGAATCAACAGAAAGAGCAAGCCGGGCAACTTCAAGGCTGCCATGATAACAGGTATAGTAACTATAGTATTCGGCCTGTTTGGCTTCATCAATCCGCTGATGTCATTCGTTTCAGTAGTGCTTCTCCTGGGACTGTTCATGCTCATTCAGGGTGTTAATTCAATCGAACTGGGCATCAACATGCCGCACAAGAGAAAAGAACTGAAGCCACTTGAGAAAGAGCCGAGAAAGGCCATCAGGATTGTTGATGAAATCCACGAGACCGAAGAAGAGGTTCAGAAGCGACTCGAAATGCAGAAGAGAGAAGCCGAAAACCGCGAACTGGTGCAGGCCTTTGCAACAGAAAACATCGGTCTGAGCCGTGAAGAGGCTCAGGCGGCGGTAGACCGCATGCTGGCCGAAGCAGAGAGCAAGGCGAAAGCCGAGGGAGAAGAAAAGGCAAAAGCCGAAGAGGCAGAACAGTAATGAAATATGACGTTTGCATAATAGGAGGCGGCGCGGCAGGACTTGCCGCGGCGGCTTCTTTTCATAAAGACACGAGAGTGTGTGTTCTGGAAAAGAACGACATTGCGGGACGCAAGGTGCTTGCAACAGGCGGCGGCAGATGCAACCTGACCAATGCTGCATGTGAAAACCATGAAATGGTGCTGGAATTCTTCAGAAACCTGGGTCTTGAAACCCACTGCGATGAAGAGGGAAGATATTATCCTTATTCCAACAGAGCTGCCGATGTGGTTGAGATTCTCATGTCAGCCATTGGTGAGAATGTTACATTCCGCTACGGCTTTGACGTCAGGGTTGTCAGCAGAGTCAAGGGCGGTCCCGATGAGATTAACGGATTCATGATTACGGGCAGCTGCGGCGAAGGCGACAGTGAAATGATCTTTGCAGACAGAGTGATAATCGCCATGGGAGGCAAGGCGGGTCCTCAGTTCGGAACGACAGGCGACGGATACACTATTGCCAGAACGCTCGGGCATGTGGTGACAAGAGTTTTCCCTGTGCTGAGCGGCCTGGAATGCGAGGCTGACGGAGTTGACTTTGCAGCCCTCAAGGGAATCCGTGCCAGAGGAAGGCTGGTTTTGCACAGGCTTGACGAAGCACTTGCTGAGGAAACAGGCGAAATTCAGTTTACGGAAGACGGCATTTCCGGAATATGCGTCTTTAATCTGACACCGTACATTAAGGCTAACCCGGGTGAAAAGCCGGCTGATGCAATGAAGAAATACAGGGTTGAAGTGGACCTGGCGCCGGATTATTCCGAAGAAGATCTTGCCGGAAGAGAGCACAGCTTCGGAATCGTGACGGGAGCTCTGGCAGAAATACTTGAGCCGCAGCAGCTTAAGAGCTGGACCCTTCAGGTGACCGGTGTCAAGGGCTGGAAGGATGCACAGGCTACATCGGGAGGTGTCGACCTCGAGGAAATCAACATGGACACCATGGAATCAAGGATTGTCAAAGGCCTCTATTTTGCAGGTGAGATATTAAATGTTCAGGGACCGTGCGGAGGCTTCAATCTTCAGAACGCATGGGAGACAGGCATTAAAGCCGCAAAGGCAATAAATGCCGAGATGGAGAGTGAATGAGCAAAAGAATCAGTGAGATAAAAATAGATCCGTGGAAGGTTGCAGCTGAAGGCGGCGGCATTTCAAAGGAAAAAATCATGGCGGAACTCAGGCGAAAGACAGGCATAAATGGAGATTTTACCATTATCCGTGAGTCTGTTGACGCCAGAAAAAAGCCCAATGTCAAACTGGTTTACACCATAGAGACGGGACAGGAAGAGAAACTCCGTGCCCCGGTTTGCGATAGCACTGAAACAGAAGGACCAAGGCCCGTAATAGCGGGGTTTGGTCCTTGTGGTATTTTTGCGGCACTGGTTCTGGCTGAGGCGGGACTCAGACCTGTTGTGCTGGAAAGAGGAAAGCCTGTTGACCAGCGTGTTGCCGACGTGGAAAGCTTCTGGCGGGATGCAAAGGCAGGAGCATGTGATCTGGCACCGGATCCCGAATCGAATGTACAGTTCGGCGAGGGCGGTGCAGGCACTTTTTCCGACGGCAAACTGACCACGGGAATAAAGGATGTACGCATCAGGAAGGTGCTTGAGGAGTTTGTCAGAGCCGGCGCACCCGAGGAAATACTTTACAGGCACAAGCCGCACATCGGAACGGACAGGCTGCGACAGGTGGTTAAGAACCTGCGCATGAAAATAGAGGAACTCGGCGGTGAAGTCAGGTTCGGATGCAGGCTGGATGACATTGAGTTCAGCGAAGGGCGAATCAGGGCGGTAAGGCTTTCAAACGGAGATAGAATAGAAACAGACTATCTGATTCTGGCAATCGGACACAGTGCCAGGGATACCTTCAGAATGCTTCATGACAGGGGCTTCGACATGAAGCAGAAGCCGTTCTCCATCGGTGTCCGCATTGAGCACCCTCAGGAAATGATAAACAGGGTTCAGTACGGAGACGGGAAACTGGCGGAAATACTGGGACCTGCGGATTACAAGCTCAGTTACAGATGCGGTGAGGACTGTTCTGACAGCATTGCAGGCCGCGGAGTCTATACTTTTTGCATGTGCCCGGGCGGCACAGTGGTAAACGCATCTACGGAAGCCGGAACATCTGTAACCAACGGAATGAGCAATTCGGCACGAGACGGTGAGAATGCCAATTCGGCACTTCTCGTCGATGTGAGAACATCAGATTATGCGGCTTTCGGAGCAGATAATCCTCTTGCCGGAGTTGAGTTCCAGAAGAAATACGAACAGCTTGCCTGGCAGAACAGGACAGAAGCGGGTATGGCGAAAACGAACTACGGAGAATTCAGAAGCTCCAATGAAAACTGCGTGAGAAAAAGCATTCCTGCTTTTGCATCAGAAGCAATAATGGAGGCCATGCCTCATCTGGGAAGAAAGCTGAAGGGCTTTGACAGCGATGAAGCGCTGATGACGGCTGTTGAAACGAGAAGCTCTTCGCCTGTAAGAGTTCTGCGCGACGAGAACATGGAGGCGGCTATCGGCGGCGCCGCAATAAAGGGAATAATTCCGGCAGGCGAGGGCCCGGGATATGCAGGCGGCATAATGAGCGCAGCAGTTGACGGAATCAGGGCCGCGGAAACGGTAATAAGAACAGGACTTAATTATTGAAAAAACAGCTGAGAAAAAATATAATAAATACATGAACAGAAACACTGATACATGCATGGACAGAATGGTCAGCATGACCATTGACGACAACATAGACAGGCAGGAGCTTTTCGGGATTCTCGATCAGAATCTTAAGAATATCGAGAAGAAGCTTGGCGTGGATATCATTCAGAGGGGAGACCAGCTCATACTCAAGGGGCCAAGAGCCAATGAGGCCGAAGCTCTGCTCATCGAGATGATTCAGGCCATGAGAAAAGGAGAAAAGTTGGACGAACAGAAAGTAGGATACATTACTGATTTAAAAAACCAGGGAAGGTCATACAACGACGAGACAGCCGGAGGCGGACTCAGCAAGGACATAATCTGCTTCACCCATGAGGGCAAGCCTTTAAGACCCAAGACCATAGGGCAGAAGGGCTACGTTGAGACAATCAAGCGAAGAGACATAGTCTTCGGAATAGGTCCCGCAGGAACGGGCAAGACCTACATTGCCGTTGCCATGGCGGTAAATGCCCTTAAGAACAAGGATGTCCAGAAGATAATTCTGGCCAGACCTGCCGTGGAAGCCGGTGAGAGGCTGGGCTTCCTGCCGGGCGACCTTCAGGAAAAGGTTGACCCGTACCTGAGACCTCTGTACGATGCGCTTTACGATGTGCTCGGCAGAGAGAACGCACTCAGGCTGAAGGAAAAGGAGGTCATTGAAGTTGTTCCTCTGGCATACATGAGAGGAAGAACCCTGGACAATTCCTTCATAATCCTGGATGAGGCCCAGAATACCACTCCGGAACAGATGAAGATGTTCCTGACGAGAATGGGATTCGGCTCCAAGGTCGTGGTTACGGGAGACGTAACCCAGATAGACCTGCCGAGGGGCAAGAAATCAGGACTCATAGAGGCATCAAAGGTCCTTGACAAGGTAGAGGAAATAGGATTCTGCTACCTGAAGGACGTTGACGTAGTAAGACATCAGCTGGTAAAGAAGGTTATCAGCGCATACGACCAGTATTACAGAGCTCATCCGCCGAAGGATGAGGATTAGCCGCAGACGGAAACCACCGTCTGAGCGGACAGGAGAAAAAATGAACATCATAGTAAACGACGAAACAAGAATCAGCGAAGAACTAATGGATACCCTGAGAAAGGCAGCTTCCGCATGCACCGGTATGGATGTGGAGATAAGCCTTTCTTTTGTTTCTCTCGAAGAGATTCATGAGCTGAACAGGGAGTACAGGGGAGTGGACAGCCCGACGGACGTTCTCTCATTCCCCATGTTTGACGACCTTGAGGAACTTGAGGCAATGCAAAAGCAGGACATGGGAGAGATTCCCCTGGGAGACGTGGTAATCTGCATGGACAAGATACGTCAGCAGGCAGAGGAATTCGGTCACTCGGAGGAAAGGGAAACCGCTTATCTGTTCACACACAGCGTGCTTCATCTTCTTGGATATGACCACATGACGGAAGAAGACAAGAAGGAAATGAGAGCCAGGGAAGAGGAAGTAATGGCAGAACTTGATCTTGCCAGAGAGGAGAAATGATGAAATCGGGATTTGTTGGAATCGTAGGAAGGCCTAATGTTGGAAAATCCACACTTCTCAATGCCATCCTCGGAGAGAAAATAGCAATAACTACAGAAAAGCCGCAGACTACCAGAAATGCAATCCGCGGCATATACACCCACTATGCCGACGGGCCAGATGATGAAGACATTCAGATGGTCTTCATCGATACGCCGGGGATTCACAAGCCAAGAAACAAGCTGGGCGAGTACATGACTGAGGCGGCCATAGGAACCTTCGGAGAAGTGGACGCAATCATCTTCATAGTTGACGACGCGCTCAGCAAGGGACCGGGAGACAGGTTCATCGTGGACATGCTGAAGGAAATTGAAACCCCGAAGATTCTCGTGATCAACAAGATAGACAGAATGGGACCTGACGAATTCGCTCAGATATATCACGAGTACGAAGAGCTGGAAATGTTTGATGAAATACTGGGAACTTCGGCAATTGACGGACTTCACGTTGATGATGTAATCCGCGCTGCGGCAGGCTTCATGGAGGAAGGCCCAATGTATTTCCCTGACGACATCGTAACCGAGAATCCGGCAAGATTCATTGTCAGCGAAATCATCAGAGAAAAGATACTCCTGTTTTTGCAGGATGAAGTGCCTCACGGTGTAGCCGTGGAGATTGAGCGGTACGAGGAAGAGGAAAATCTCACGAGAATCAGCGCGGTGATATACTGCGAGCGCAAGTCCCACAAGGGAATGATAATCGGAAAGGGCGGCAGGAAACTGAAGGGAATAGGCAAGAGCGCCCGTGAGGAAATAGAAGCCCTTCTGGGAACAAAGGTGTTCCTGGAAACATGGGTAAAGGTCAAGGAGAACTGGCGTGACAGTGACATAGCCCTGACCAATTTCGGCTACAGAGAATAGGGGCAGCTGGGAAAGAATGAAAAGAGATACGGAAGGCATCGTCCTCAGAGAAACAAAAACTTCATATAACAGGCGGATGATACTTCTGTTTACAAAGGATTACGGCAAGATCAGCGCAGGTACCAGCATCGGAGAAAGGGGCAAGACAAAGAGCGCCCTGGCTTTGCAGCATTTCACCTTCGGGAAATACGTTCTTCATGAGGGGAGAAACAGCTACAATATCGATTCGGCGGAGGTCATCAGGAGCTTCTTCGGAATAGCCTATGACACGGACAAATATTTCAACGGATCCTATGTGCTTGAATTCACGGGAAAGGTCCTTGAGGAAAATGTGCCAATGCCGGCGGTGTTCAACATGCTGGTGGAATTCTTCGATGTTCTGGAGAAAAGGGAAAAGGGCTTCGGAACACTGGTGCTCGCCTATCAGGTGAAGCTGTTCGGCTATCTGGGCGTTGCACCCGTGCTGGACAGGTGTGCGAAGTGCGGAAAAGCCGTTGAAAAACCGCTGTTTAGCGTAACCGACGGAGGCATAATCTGCGAGGATTGTGCGGGAGATGAAGCATTGATTTACCCCGTCAATTTTGATATAATTGATGCATTCAGATACTTTGTTTCTAATCCGCTTAGGAGGCTTGAAAACATTGCACTTAACGAGGAAACAGGAAGGCTAATGCAGCATATAGTAAGAGAGTACGCAGCATACCATCTGGATGCCTCGAATATAAAGAGCGAGAGTATGGTTTTTTAGAGAAAAGGGAGGAAGAAAAATGGAAATTACACTGGAAAAGATTGAACTGGTCAAAGACAGAACAGGCGTTACTTATGCAGAAGCCAAGAAGGCTCTGGAAGACGCTGACGGAAGCGTAGTGGATGCAATCATCGCTATCGAAGAGACAGTTAACACAGGTGTACAGGGAAGAGGATTCGGTGAAAAGGGAGAAGCTCTCTTCACATCACTTAAGAATCTGGTAAAGAAGGGCAACGTTGCAAGAATCCAGGTTAAGAAGGACGGCGACACAGTACTGAACGTTCCTGTAAATGCAGGCATCGTTGGAATCTGCATCGCACCTCTGGCATCAGTAGTGGCAATCGTTGCAGCATTCGGATTCAAGTGCGTAATCGAAGTTGTAAAGACCGACGGAACGATCATCGATGTAAGCGATGCTGTAACCGACAAGGTTTCACAGGCAGCTGAATTCGGAAGCGACAAGTTCGAAGACCTGAAGGGCAAAGCCGGAGAATATTATGAGAAGGCAAAGGACAGCGACCTGGCCGGCAAGGCAAAGGAAGCAGCTGAAGACCTGAAGGGCAAGGTTTCAGAATTTGACGTAGACGTTAAAGAAGTTATTGAAGAAGTAGAAGAAGCAGCTAAGGATCTCGAAGCTGAAATCAAGGAAGAACTGGACAAGGACGAATAATGACAACAGAAGTAACAATGGAACAGATAACGGCTCTGGCCAAGAACAGGGGATTCATTTTTCCCGGCAGTGAAATTTACGGCGGCCTGGCCAACACATGGGATTACGGCCCTCTTGGCGTAGAGCTTAAGAACAATATCAAGGACGCATGGCGCAGAAAGTTTGTACAGGAATCAAAGTACAATGTGGGACTGGACGCAGCAATACTCATGAACCCGGAAACATGGGTTGCATCGGGACATGTTGGCGGATTTGCAGACCCGCTCATCGACTGCAAGGCATGCAAGGCAAGATTCAGAGCTGACCACCTTATCGAAGGATACATGAAGGAAAACGGTATCGAGGGTGTTCAGGTTGACGGCTGGTCAAACGAAAAGC
Organism: Clostridia bacterium; assembly: GCA_024403185.1. Lineage (GTDB taxonomy): Bacteria > Bacillota > Clostridia > Peptostreptococcales > Anaerovoracaceae > Lentihominibacter. The sequence goes on along the minus strand of JAKSSG010000009.1, from coordinate 6,331 downwards.
TGGAAGAATACATCGCAGAGAAGGGCATAGCCTGTCCTGAATGCGGCAAGAAGGATTTCACGGGAATCAGACAGTTCAATCTGATGTTCAAGACATTCCAGGGCGTAACTGAAGATTCAAAGGCAGAAATCTATCTCAGACCGGAAACGGCACAGGGCATCTTTGTAAACTTCAAGAGTGTACAGAGAGCTGCAAGAAAGAAGATTCCTTTCGGAATCGCCCAGGTCGGCAAATCATTCAGAAACGAAATCACGCCGGGCAACTTCATCTTCAGAACCAGAGAGTTTGAACAGATGGAACTGGAATTCTTCTGCAAGCCGGGAACTGAGCTCGAATGGTTTGATTACTGGAAGAACTACTGCGCTGAATTCCTCAAGTCACTGGGACTTAAGGAAGAACACCTGAAACTCAGAGACCATGATCCTGAAGAACTGTCCCACTACAGCAATGCAACTACAGACATAGAATTCCTCTTCCCCTTCGGATGGGGAGAACTGTGGGGCGTTGCCTCAAGAACGGACTTCGACCTGATGGCGCATCAGAATCATTCGGGACAGGACATGAGTTATCTCGATCCTGAAACAAATGAGAAATTTGTTCCGTACTGCATAGAACCTTCAGTAGGTGTTGAGAGAATGCTCCTGGCATTCCTGGTTGACGCCTATGACGAGGAAGTGCTTACTGACGATAAAGGCAAGGAGGACATCAGAAAGGTTCTGAGACTCCATCCTGCACTGGCTCCTTTCAAAGCCGCTGTGCTGCCTTTGTCCAAGACGCTGGCAGATGTGGCTGAGCCGATATACGATGAGCTTTCAAAGCATTTCAGTGTTGACTATGATTCGGCAGGATCAATCGGCAAGAGATACAGACGTGAAGATGAAATCGGAACGCCGTTCAGCATCTGCGTTGACTTTGATACGGCAGAAGACGGGTGCGTTACCATCAGAGACCGTGACACCATGGATCAGGTAAGACTGCCGATTTCAGAAGTTAAAGCTTATATCGAGGAAAGACTTGAATTCTAAGTAAGGAGGATAAGAAGAAAATGGGAAAGTTTGTTTATTCCTTCAATGAGGGATCGAAGGACATGAGAGACCTTCTGGGCGGAAAGGGTGCCAACCTTGCAGAAATGACGAAGATCGGACTGCCGGTACCTTTCGGTTTTACAGTAACTACTGAAGCTTGCACGAGATACTATGAAGAGGGACAGACTATCGGACAGGATATCGTAGATGATATCTATGTCAAGCTGGCTGACCTGGAAAACGTATCAGGCAAGAAGTTCGGCGACCACGCCAATCCGCTTCTGGTATCAGTACGTTCAGGTGCCAAGATTTCAATGCCTGGCATGATGGACACAATTCTGAACCTGGGACTCAATGATGAATCAGTTGAAGGTCTGGCTGCACTGACAGAAAATCCTAGATTTGCTTATGACTCATACAGAAGATTCATGCAGATGTTCGGCGATGTAGTAATGGGCATCAGCAAATCAAAATACGATGAAATATTTGACGGACAGAAAGCTAAGAAGGGCGTTCAGTACGATACAGAGCTCGATGTTGATGATCTGAAGGAAGTAATCGCAGGTTACAAGGAACTGTACAGGAAGGAAATCGGAAATGACTTCCCGCAGGACCCTAAGGAACAGCTCATGGAAGCGATCAAGGCTGTATTCAGATCATGGAATACTGAGAGAGCAATCCTGTACAGACAGCTCAACGAGATTCCTGACAGCATCGGTACTGCAGTAAACGTTCAGTCAATGGTATTCGGCAACATGGGTGACACATCCGGAACAGGTGTAGCATTCACAAGAAACGCCGCAACTGGTGAAAACAAGATGTTCGGTGAATTCCTTGTTAACGCACAGGGCGAAGACGTTGTAGCCGGAATCAGAACACCGCAGCCGATTGCTGAAATGGCAGAGGCATTCCCTGAAGTATATGCTGAATTTACAAGAATTGCAGACCTGCTCGAAAAACATTACAGAGACATGCAGGACATGGAATTCACAGTTGAAAGAGGCAAGCTGTTCATGCTTCAGACAAGAAACGGCAAGAGAACAGCTCCTGCTGCAGTAAAAATCGCAGTAGACATGGTAGAGGAAGGCCTTATCAGTAAGGAAGAAGCTATCATGAGAATAGAACCTGCACAGATAGACCAGTTGCTGCACCCTATGTTTGATGCAGATGAACTGAAGGCTGCAGAAAAGATGACAAAGGGACTTCCTGCATCACCTGGTGCTGCATGCGGACAGATTTACTTCAACGCAGAAGATGCAGCTGCTGCAGTTGCAAACGGTGCAAAGGCAATCCTCGTAAGACTGGAAACATCACCTGAAGACCTGGCCGGAATGGTTGCCGCAGAAGGTATCCTTACGGCAAGAGGCGGCATGACTTCCCACGCTGCAGTAGTAGCAAGAGGAATGGGTAAGTGCTGCGTATCAGGATGTTCTGAAATCAAGGTTGATGAAGCTGCCAAGAAGCTCATCATCGGCGACAATACATTCGTTGAAGGCGACTACATTTCACTGGATGGTTCAGCCGGCGACGTTATCAAGGGCGAAGTAAAGACTGTACCTCCTGAACTTTCAGGCGACTTCGGAACAATCATGAGCTGGGCTGATGAAATCAGAACACTGAAGGTTAGAACAAATGCGGATAATCCTAGAGACGCCAAGCAGGCAGTTGACTTCGGAGCACAGGGCATCGGCCTCTGCAGAACAGAGCACATGTTCTTCGAAGAGGAAAGAATTCCTGCAATAAGAAGAATGATCATGTCCGACACCGAAGAAGAGAGAAGAGAAGCACTGAGCTTCCTCCTCCCTTACCAGAAGGGCGACTTCAAGGGCATCTATGAAGCAATGGAAGAAAGACCGGTAACGATCAGACTGCTGGATCCTCCTCTCCATGAGTTCATTCCACATACAGATGAAGAACTGCACGAACTGGCAGACCAGATCGGCAAGCCTTATGAAAAGCTGGCAAAGAAGGCTGAAGAACTCCACGAATTCAACCCTATGCTGGGACACCGTGGCTGCAGACTTGCAGTAACATTCCCTGAAATTGCTGAGATGCAGGCTGAAGCAATCATCATGGCAGCAATGGAAGTAAGAAAAGAAAAGGGATATGACATCATTCCTGAAATCATGATTCCACTGGTTGGAAGCAGAAAGGAACTGGCTGATGTCAAGAAGACAGTTGTAGCTACAATCGACAGAGTATTCGAAAGAGAAGGAGTAAGCTTCCCTTATCTGGTTGGTACAATGATCGAAATTCCTAGAGCAGCTCTAACAGCCGATGAGATTGCAGAAGAAGCAGAATTCTTCTCATTCGGAACTAACGACCTGACTCAGATGGGATTCGGATTCTCAAGAGATGACACAGGCAACATCATCAAGGAATACAAGGAAAAGGGAATCTTCGAAGATGATCCGTTCCAGTCACTTGACCAGACAGGCATTGGCAAACTGGTGCAGATGGCAGTTGAACTTGGTAAGAAGACAAGACCTAACATCCACCTGGGAATCTGCGGAGAGCACGGCGGAGATCCTAAGTCAATCGACTTCTGTCACCGCACAGGACTCCAGTACGTATCATGCTCACCATTCAGAGTACCGATTGCAAGACTGGCAGCAGCTCAGGCAGCTATCAGAAATAAATAATTAAACTGTATAGGTGGCACGGGGGAGTCCCCTGTGCTACCTTTTTAGGAAGAGATTATGATAGGAATACTTAGACTGGGATGTGCTGCACTCATGACGGTTGCAGCAACAGTAATCCTCTACCTGCTGGACAACAGGGTTCCCGCAGTAAAGAACATGCCATACATGGCCAAACAGATTCTCTTTGGAGTGATCTTCGGTGCAATGGCTGTCTGCGGAACGGAATTCGGAATAGAGTACAGCGGCGCTGTGGTAAATGTAAGAGATGCGGCTCCAATATGTGCGGGCCTTATTTTTGGTGCGCCGGCAGGCATAATTGCCGGTATTATCGGAGGCATTGAGAGATGGTTTGCCGTTTACTGGGGAGTAGGCGTCTACACCAGATTGGCGTGCACTGTAGCGACCATAGTTGCGGGACTTTTTGCGGCATTCATAAGAAAGCGCATAATGGACGACAAGAAGCCGGCATGGTTCTATGCTCTTGCCCTGGCAATGGTTGTAGAAGTGTTCCACATGCTCATGGTTTTCCTGACACACCTGAGTGCTTATGAAGAGGCATTTGTAATTGTCGCAGGGTGTGCGCCGCTAATGATCACCATGAATTCACTGGCAGTTGGACTGGCGGTACTGATTGTCAACAGAACTTCCAGAGAACCGATTACTCTGCTTTCTGACAGGAGATCCGTCATCCAGGCGGTCGAGGTGGGGCTGTTCATTACGGTTGTGATATCATTCCTGATTACAAACGCCTTTGTAATGGTTCTGCAGAATCAGATTGCCCGTACGGATGCACAGAAAACGATTACATATACACTTAATGACGTCAAATCAGACATTCACAGGGTAGAGGCCAAGGGACATGATGTTGAACATGTATTCTCAGCAACACTTCAGAACAGACACATAGGCGATACAGGTGGACTGATAGTCGTCGACAAGGATTTACGGGTTATTGCACTGACCTTGCTTTCAGGGGATTTTTCAGAAAAATACGGAGCAACCCTTGAAGAGTATTCCAGGGAACAGGTGCAGCATGACTGCTATGAGAACTCGGAAATAATCCTTGAAAATGCCAGTGAAAGCCCTAAAATGTTTGACTGGCATTCCGGGGATCTGCCCATGTATTTAATGATTCTGGATGAAGGCGATTACTACATCATTGGATATTATCCAAAGGCGGAGGCGGACCTGCAGAAAAACACGACAGAGATGATTACCGCTTTCGTTATCATACTCATCATGGCGGCCCTGTTCATTCAGATATTCATACTGATTCGCAGAGTTGTCGTGAAGAACGTCGTCAGAATAAATGAGAAGCTGGCACAGATTACTGCGGGTGACCTGGATGTAAAAGTTGATGTTGGAGGAAGCAGGGAATTCATTTCGCTTTCTGAAGGCATTAACGAGACAGTGGCTTCGCTGAAACGGTTAACCGAAAAGGAAAAAGAACGAATCGCCAGGGAGCTGGATCTGGCAAAGAACATTCAGTATTCGGCACTCAACAGGGAATTCCCTGAAAGCAACAGATTCGCTCTCTATGCCAACATGCTTGCTGCCAAGGAAATCGGTGGTGACTTCTACGATTTTTACAGGATAAGCGATGACAAATGTGCGCTGGCCATTGCCGATGTTTCGGGCAAGGGAATACCGGCGGCACTGTTCATGATGAGATCGAAGACTCTCATTAACGGACTCGTTGACTCGGGAGTGGATGTTGCAACAGTTCTTACAAAGGCAAACGAGGAACTCTGCACCAATAACGATGCCGAGATGTTCGTAACAGCCTGGGTAGGAATACTAGATCTGTCCACAAATATAATCACCTATGCCAATGCGGGACACAATCCGCCGGTGTTAATCAGGAACGACGGCAGGGTGGAATTCCTGAAGAGCAGGCCGGGTCTGGTCCTCGCCGGAATGGAAGGAATGAAGTACAAATCATTTGAACTTCAGCTTGAAGAAGGGGATAGCCTCTTCCTCTATACGGACGGCGTCACGGAGGCTACCAACGCAGACAATGAGCTCTATGGCGATGACAGGCTCCTTGAAGAACTGGCTGAAACATATCACATGCAGCCTGACTACATGTGCAAGTACATCAAGAGCAGCATTGATTCTTTTGCCGGCAATGCTCCTCAGTTTGATGACATCACCATGCTTGCCGTAAGAATCAAGAGCGATAAAGAGCAGGCAATGGAGCTTGTAGTTGTTCCAAAAGAAAATACCGTTCCGGAAGTGGAAGGTTACTTTGAAAGAAGAATAGAGGAACTTGAGGTTCCGATAAAAATTGCTTCCAAGATCGGGATAATAGTTGATGAGATTTATTCAAATGTCGTTAACTACAGCAAGGCAACAATAGCAAAGGTGTCATGTGATCTGGAGGATGGAGTCCTGAACATTCAGTTTAAGGATAACGGAATAGAATACAATCCCCTCGACAGGGATGATCCGGATATAAGCCTGTCGGCTGAGGAAAGAGAAATCGGAGGCCTTGGCATATACATGGTAAGGAACATGGCTGACGATGTTCAGTACATGCGCGAAGACGGAAAGAACATATTGAGCATATTTATCAGAATGTAATACAAAGAAAAGCTGACAAGAGTGCTTGAAGTTGTCAATTAAAAGTAGACAACTAAAAAAGCTAAATGTAATCACAAGAAC
>JAKSSG010000008.1 GCA_024403185.1 Clostridia bacterium | reverse complement strand
CTGACAGCGGTGACAGATATTATTCAACGCCTCTGTTTACAGAATAATTGCAGATAAGAAGGAGAATACAGATATGAATAACAATAATTACAGATTTGAAACACTGCAGCTGCATGTAGGACAGGAGCAGGCTGACCCTGTAACAGATGCCAGAGCTGTTCCGATTTATGCGACAGCAGCATATGTATTCCATGATGCAAAGCATGCAGCAGAAAGATTTGAACTTTCTGATGCAGGTAATATTTACGGAAGACTTACTAATTCCACACAAGGCGTCCTTGAGGAAAGAATAGCGGTTCTGGAGGGCGGAAGTGCAGCGCTGGCAGTGGCATCAGGTGCGGCAGCAATTACTTATGCTATACAGGCACTGGCGGCAGGCGGCGGACATATCGTTGCCCAGAAGACAATATACGGCGGAACATATAATCTGCTGGCTCATACACTGCCTCAGTACGGCATTTCTGCAAGCTTTGTTGATTCACATGATTTCGAGGAGATCGAGGAAGCTATACAGGAAAATACGAGAGCTGTTTTTATTGAAACACTTGGAAATCCAAACAGCGATATAGCAGATATTGATGCAATTGCCAAGATCGCGCATAAGCATGGGCTTCCGCTGGTTGTTGATAATACATTCGGAACCCCATACCTTATTCGTCCAATCGAACACGGTGCTGATATAGTTATCCACTCTGCGACAAAGTTCCTTGGCGGACACGGAACGACATTAGGCGGAGTCATAGTTGAAGGAGGAAAGTTTGACTGGAAAGAAAGCGGAAAGTTCGCGAATATTTCAGAGCCTAATCCGAGCTATCACGGAGTATCGTTTACTGAAGCGGCAGGGCCGGCAGCATTTGTTACATATATCAGAGCAATACTTCTCAGAGATATGGGAGCAACTCTTTCACCTTTCGCAGCATTCCTGCTTTTGCAGGGGATAGAGACGCTGTCTCTGAGAGTAGAAAGACATGTAGAAAACACAAAGAAGGTTATTGAGTATCTTTCAAAGCACCCTCAGGTTGCAGGAATAAAGCATCCGTCGCTTCCTGATCATCCGGATCATGCGATATATGAAAAGTATTTTCCTGATGGAGGCGGTTCAATATTCACTTTTGACATTAAGGGCGGACGAGAAGAAGCATGGAAGTTTATTGACGGGCTTAAAATATTCTCACTGCTGGCAAATGTGGCTGATGTTAAGAGTCTTGTTATTCATCCTGCTTCAACGACCCATTCGCAGCTTACAGATGAAGAACTGGCTGATCAGGGTATAAGCCAGAGCACAATAAGATTATCAATAGGGACAGAACATATAGATGATATAATTGCAGATCTGGAAAATGGATTCAGAGCAGCAATGAAATAATGATAGTGCAGTATAATAAAAAAGAACTGTTGCAATTGCAACAGTTCTTTTAATATTTATCCTTTAGTGTTAAACCCGATTTAATTAAACGAGTTCAGGTCCCTTGTGGTTAACCTTCTTCTGCTTCAGGAACTTACCAGCGCCCTTCTTACCAACGAAGTCCTTGCCGTCAAATACCAGGTTACCATGGCTGTATACTGCACATGGATATCCCTTGCATTCGATGCCTTCCCAGATTGTGTGGTCGATTGAGCCGTGCTGGTTCTTCTTGTTGTTGATAACAACATTCTTCTTAGGATCGTAGATTACGATATCTGCATCCTTACCAACTTCGATTGATCCCTTGCAGTAGTCAACTCCGAAGAGCTTAGCAGGGTTAGTTGCAGAAATTTCAACAGCCTTGTTGAATGTAATCTTGCCCTTGTTAGCAGCTGACAGGATGTAAGGATACATGTTTTCAACACCTGCACATCCGTTAGGAATAGTAGTGAAGTTGCCCTTTGCGCCTGTCTTTGTCTTGATGCCCCAATCCTTTTCCTTCTTCAGGAACGGACAGTGGTCTGTTGCCAGTGTGGATACAACGCCTGTTCTGATACCATCCCACAGAGCGTCCTTGGATTCTTTGCCCTTCATTGGAGGTGAGCAAACGAAGTCCTGTGGACGAAGTTTAACTTCAGGTCTGCCCTTAGCATAAACTTCCTTAGTGAACTCGAGGTACTGTGGGCATGTTTCTGCGAAGATAGGATATCCTTCTGCTCTTGCCTGTCTAACTGCTTCAACACCCTGAGCATTGTCCAGATGAACAATGTACAGTGCTGCGCCAGCCATCTTAGCCAGGTTGATAGCTCTTACATCAGCTTCGCCTGCAACTGCTTCGTTCTTTGACATGTAGTGATACCAAGGTGAAATGTTTCCTTCGCTCAGATACTTCTTTACGAGGAAGTCATTTACGTTCTTGTTTTCAGCATGTACTCCTACCAGTGCGCCGATTTCCTTAGCGTGGCAGAGAGTTGCATAGAACTGACCATCATCTACACCAAAGTCATAAACCATGAATACCTTGAATGAAGTGATACCCATGTCAACAACCTTGTCCATTGACTTCAGCATTTTTTCGTTTGTTACATCGCCTACGCCTACGTGGAGTGAGTAGTCGATTACAGGACCCTGTTCTTCAGCTATCTTCAGCTTTTCCTTAACCAGTTTGTCCATTGGCTGTCCCGGAGCCTGAGTTTCAAAGTTGAAGATTGTAGTAGTACCGCCGCAAGCTGCAGCTACAGTACCATCATAGTAGTCATCAGTGGAGATTGTTCCACCAAACGGCATGTACATGTGAGTATGTCCATCCAGTGCGCCAGGCAGTACGAGCTTGCCTTTAGCATCAACAACTTCTGTACCCTTGTCAGGCTTCAGATTTGTTCCGATTGCAGCGATTTTGCCGTTCTTTACAGCTACATCAGCCTTGAATGTGCTCTTTGCTGTTACGACTTTGCCGCCTTTGATTAATAAATCCATTTGTGTCCCTCCTTTATAGAAAGTGTCGGATAAACCAAGAGCCTTTGAGTGTCTCAAAGGCTCTTTTCTTTATATAAAGTTTTTAACAGACTTTATAATTTGAGACTGAGTCTCTGAGGCCTGAGCCTCGTGTTTTGTTTTAATTCAACAAATCAGATTATGATCTGCTTGTGAATGCTTCGTGTTCTTCTTCAGATACATCCGAGTTGCCCTTCATTCCAGTCTTCATCAGGATGATGTAGAGAACGAAACCGATGATGAATGACCATACATAGTTGATAGTATTTACGAAGCCGATGAATGATCCGCCAACGCCGAAGTATGGAAGAAGTGGAAGAATGAATGCTACGAACCATGAGATTACAGCAGCCCAGTTGATACCATTGAAGTACCAGTATCTTCCGTCTTCGCCCTTGAACATTGAAGCGATGTCAACTCTCTTATGCTTAACTACGAAGTAGTCAGCGATGAAGATAGCAGCTACTGGAGCCAGGATAGTACCATAAGCGTTCATCCAAGTGAAGTATGCTGCACCATTACCATAAATCCACCATGCCTGGAGTACGAAGAATGCAATCAGGATAGTGATGATAACGCCCTTCTTGTAACCGATCTTACGAGGGTTGATGTTTGAAATTCCGTTTGCAGGAGCTACTACGTTAGCAGCTACGCAAGTAGTGATTGTTGCGCAAACTACGCCGAATGCTGCGATGAAGATAACCAGCTTGTTATCTACATAGTAGAATACGTTTGTTGGGTCAAAGATTGCAACTGCATTACCGTCTTCGTCAACCTTCAGTTCAGCAAGCTTAGTAGCCTGAGCGAAGTAAGTACCTACGAATGCGCACAGTGCCATTGGCAGCGGCATACCGTAGAGCTGGCCTCTAAACTGTGAGCTCTGAGATTTTGCATATCTCGAGAAGTCAGGAATGTTCAGTGCCATTGTAGCCCAGAATGCGATATTACCCATCAGGGCTGAGAGATATACTGGCCAGAATCCGCCGAGTGAATCTACTAAAGCGTAGTCTGTTGGCTGCTGCATTACTTCGAAGAAGCTGTAGCCTTTGTGTCCAGCCTGTACTGCTGACCAGATCAGCAGTGCGATCATTACGATGATCAGAATAGGTCCGCCCAGATCCTGGATGAACTTGATTCTGTCCATTCCGTTGTAAGCAACCCAGCCTACGAACAGGATGAAGATTACATAACCGATGAATGTTCCAGCAGGTGGCCATGTCTGTAATCCGCCCCATGAAGGGAGAGTGATTGTCCAGCTCGGATCGAGGAACTTAGGAACAAATACGCCGATTACAGCAGCGAATGCGCCGCCGCCTACCCATGCCTGTACGGAAGTCCATCCGCAGGCAGTCAGTGCTCTCAGCAGTGCTGGTAAGTGAGCACCTCTGATACCGAATGTCAGTCTTGCGAACAGTGGGAATGGGATACCATACTTAGTACCAATCTGTGAGTTCAACTGAATTGGAATCAGGATGATGATGTTACCCAGTATTACGTTTAATACTGATAACCATGGTGATACGCCCATACCGATAAGTCCGGAACCAAGTGCCAGTGCCGGGATACAGATTGACATACCTACCCACAGCATTGAAATGTTGTAAGTAGTCCAGTTTCTCTGTGCTACGGTAGTAGGAGCCAGGTCTTCATTGAAATACGATGAAGCTGCCAGCTCCTGACGGGCTTCGTCTGTTAATTCAAACAGACCGTTTTTCTCAACTTGTGTGTAAGTTGCCATAAAACACCTCCGTCATTGAAAATAGAAATAATTATAACAAGAGAAGTATACTACAACTTTCTGAAAAATGTAACCGGTTTTATCACGATTTTTTGCCATATTTACAATTTAGCACACTAATACGAAATGGGTAAAAATGACCGCAAGATTATTTCAAAAACCCATTGTATAATGTATAAACAGGGGCTTATGAGGAGCAAAACAATACAGCGACTTTTATTATAATGCCGGATTCAGGCATTCTGGAGATAGTCAAAAATGGCGAAAACAGAGACAAAAAAACGCAGATTATCTGCGAAGAAAATTACAGAAATTCTGGACCTTCTGGCAGCGGAATATCCCGATGCCGGATGCGCTCTTGTTCATAGAAATGTTTACGAATTGATCGTTTGTGTTGTGCTCTCCGCACAGACAACAGATGTAAGCGTAAACGGTGTAAGCAGGGAGCTGTTTGACAGGTATCCTGCGCCCGGAGATCTTGCCTTTGCATCTCAGGAAGATGTGATGGAAATCATAAGGACCATAGGAATGTACAAGACAAAATCAAAGAATATAATTGCTCTGGCAAGGGCGCTCTGCGAGAAGCACGGGGGAGAGGTGCCGGAGGATTATGACGCTCTGGTTGCGCTTCCGGGCGTGGGCAGGAAGACGGCAAATGTGGTTCTGGCAGTCGGATTCGGACAGCAGAGAATAGCTGTGGACACTCATGTTTTCAGAGTGTCCCACAGGATTGGACTTGCGATGAACGGCGACGGTGGATCAGCCAAATCTGCAGGCCAGGCAGAGGTCCTGGCTACGGAGATGGAACTGATGAAAGTGCTGCCTGAAGAGAGGTGGTCGGAAGCTCATCACAGTCTCATATGGCATGGCAGAAAATGCTGCACGGCAAGGAATCCGAAATGCGATGAATGCGTGCTGAAAGACATATGCAGAAAGCAGTATATATAATGAAAGAAAACGGCGGTTGATTAACCGTCGTTTTATAATCTGGGAATGATTTGATACCTGTGTCCGGATTGTCTCCAAAATAGGTGAGCTTGTCAAATTTGAAAGGAACATCAAAGAGTTTAAGCTTGTCGTACCATACGGCTTCAGCCTTTGAACGTGTGCGTGTCCCATCGGAGGCCAGAATTATATCATCGCCAAAAGGATAAGTGTTTCTCTCGTACGATTCTGCAGCCCATGACTTGTGATCTCCGAGACGTAGCGCAACAAATTCGTCCGGACCCTTAAATAAAGTCCCCATATTATCAAAGTGGCTCAACTGGTGAAGCATCTGATTTTCAAGTGAGTCAGCATCTTCGGTTTCAAAGAAACGTGAGATCTCAAGATACTGATACGCACTTTTCATATGTTTGAGAACACTGCCGGGATCAACCGGAGAATAACGTGAGAGGGCCCGTTCCAGTTGTGCTATGTTGGAATCAATTAAAGGAAGCGATTTTTTAATATATTCTTTTCGGGCCAGCTGATTAATAAAATAACTTTCACCTTTAATGAGCGGAGACAGATGTTTGCGTTTGTACGTGCCATCAATTCTCAGAGAATGATAATAACGGTTTCTTTTGTGGCTTATTTTGTACAAAAGCATGCTTATTTGTCACCATGAGCCACATAAATAATACCAATAATGGAAATAAATGTCAACAAAAAACGCCCTTGCATTCCAACAAAAAAAGAGACCCCGGAGGGTCTCTTGTCAGTTTATCGGTTTTTTATTCAATTACTCTTGCTCTGATAACACCGGCAACCTTGATGTCTGCCTTCTTGTCACCCAGATCTGCGAGAATGTATGAGTAGTTTCCGCGAGTTCCTGAAGCAACATTTGTAAGTTCCAGTTCAGCTATCTTTGTCAGAACGTCTGCAGCGGCATTTGCCTTACAGATTACTGAAAGTCTAGGACATGTCTTCTTTCCCAGGGATACTCTTGGCATGTTAACTGAATTGACGATGTTTCCGTTTTCGATGTAGTCCATAACCTGGGAAACTGCCATGCTTGCACAGTTGTCTTCAGCTTCAGCTGATGAAGCGCCAAGGTGAGGGAGTACGATGATTCCCGGATGGTCAGCGTTGAGCACTGCATCATCTGCGAAGTCAGTTACATATTTTGCAACCTTGCCGGATTCGAGTGCTGCCAGCAGGTCGTCGTCATTCATCAGCTTGTCACGAGCAAAGTTCATGAACATTACGCCATCCTTCATCTGTGCGAATGCTTCAGCGTTCATCATTCCCTTTGTTGCGTCGTTTGCAGGAACGTGAATTGAGATGTAGTCGCATTCAGGATAGAGCTTAGCCAGATCGTCAGCAACAGTAATTTCCGGATTGAGCATTTCGCGAACTGCGTCAGTCAGGAAAGCATCGTAGCCGATTACACTCATGCCCAGAGCGATAGCTGCATCTGCAACCAGTCTGCCGATTGCACCAAGGCCGATGATTCCCAGAGTCTTGCCCATGATTTCAGTTCCTGCGAACTGACCCTTGCCCTTTTCAATCTGCTTGCCAACGCCTTCACTTCCCTTGAGTGTCTTTGCCCAGGTATATCCCTCGGGAACATTACGTGCTGCCAGAATCATTCCGCAGACGCACAGTTCCTTTACGGCATTTGCATTAGCGCCCGGTGCGTTGAATACTACGATTCCCTGTTCTGCACATCTGTCAACAGGAACATTGTTTGTACCTGCACCGGCTCTGCCGATTGCCAGAAGGTTATCCGAGAAATCCATTTCATGCATGTCATAGCTTCTCAGGATGAGACCGTGTGCTTCATCAGGATTCTCAACCAGAGTGTAAGCATCAGTCAGCTTATTAAGTCCAACTGGTGAGATTTTGTTGAAAGTACCAATTTTAAACATTTAAGTCACCTCGTTTAATAGTTTTTATAGCTTAACACAATATTTTTTAATAATTACCCGTGTAAAACTCATTGTAACACTGAAAGCTGTTTTTTTCTACCATGATTAGTGATATACTTATTTAAGATGTAAAGATTTATTTTATGAGTTTACAATGCATTCAGAAGGAGGACTCAAATGAAATACGATAGAGTGTTTAATTTCTCGGCAGGTCCGGCAATGATGCCTGAACCGGTACTGGAAGAAATTGCAGAAGAAGTGCTGAATTATCGCGGCACAGGCATGTCTGTAATGGAAATGAGCCACAGATCAAAGGCTTTCGTCGGCATTTATGACGAAGCAGTTGCAGATCTTAAAAAGCTCATGAACATTCCTGACAACTACAAGATTCTGTTTGTACAGGGTGGCGGTACAGTGCAGTTTGCAATGGTTCCGCTTAATCTCATGAAAAACGGTGTGGCATGCTATGTTGAAACAGGCGCATGGTCAAAGAAGGCAATCGCAGAAGCCAAGAAGTATGGCGAAGTAAAAATTGTAGCTTCATCAGCAGACAAGAATTTCTCATATGTTCCTGACTGCAGCGATCTGGACATTCCTGACAATGCAGACTATGTATATATCTGTGAAAACGAGACAATCAACGGAACTACATTCAAGAAGCTGCCGAACACAAAGGGTAAGATTCTGGTTTCCGACCAGTCATCAATGTTCCTGTCAAAGCCTTGCAATGTTGAAGATTACGGCGTAATCTGGGCAGGCGTTCAGAAGAACGTTGGTCCTGCAGGCATGGCAGTTGTAATCATCAGAGAAGATCTGATCGGTGACGTTCCTGATTTCTGTCCTACTTATCTTTCATACAAGACTCACGCAGACAAGGATTCAATGTACAACACTCCAAACTGCTGGGACATCTACTGCTGCGGCAAGGTATTCAAGTACCTGCTGAACCTGGGCGGACTGGAAGAAGTTCAGAAGATTAATGAAGAGAAGGCAAAGGTTCTCTACGACTTCCTGGACAGCAGCAAGCTCTTCACAGGATCAGTTGTTCCTGAAGACAGATCACTCATGAACGTTCCGTTCGTAACAGGATCAGACGAAGAAGATGCGGCAGTTGTTGCAGCTACAAAGGCAGCAGGAATGGATAACCTGAAGGGCCACAGAAGCGTTGGCGGTCTCAGAGCATCAATCTACAACGCAATGCCTAAGGAAGGCGTTGAAGCTCTGGTTGAATTCCTGAAGAACTACGAAGCGAAGAAATAAGGAGCAGACGTGCAAATGATAAAAAGATTTGCAAAAGCAATCACAGTTTTAGCATTAATTGCGGCACTGACCATAACCTGGGCGGTGCCGCCTTTTGGTACGCAGGTTTTCGCAGGCGATGAACCCGATCTCATGACGGAGCACGAGATTGTTCCGGCGGCGGATATCAATACGGGCGTTAAGCTCAAGGTGGAGGCAACATCGGCGATACTAATAGATGCGGGAAGCGGTACCATTCTCTATGAGAAAAACGCATACAAGCAGAGAGACCTGGCAAGCGTAACCAAGATAGTAACCTGTATGGTGGCGCTGAAGAATCTTGACATGGATCAGGAAATCACGGTAGGCTTTCAGCCCACTACCGAAGGGTCGACATTAAAGGTCAAGAAGGGCGAGACCTTCAAGGTCAAGGACCTCATGTACGCTCTCATGCTGCGCTCGGCAAATGACGTTGCCGAAGTGCTGGCGGTTGAAATCGGAGGAAGCATTGACGGCTTTGCGGACATGATGAATGATTATGCCGCATCCTGCGGTGCGGAGCACACTCATTTCAAGAACCCTAATGGGCTCAATCCGGATGAGGTGAATAACGTTACCACGGCCTACGATCTTGCACTGATTTCAAGATGTGCCATGAAGAACTCCCAGTTCAGAAAAATTGTCAGCACATCAAAATATTATCTGCCGCCTACAAATAAGAGATCAAAAGAAAAAAAGGTGTCAAATTCCAACAGGCTCTTAAATGGAAAGAAGCATGTGGAAATCAACGGTGTGAAGAGAATAGTGACGGACCCGAGATGCACCGGAATCAAAACCGGATACACAAGTACCGCGGGAGACTGCATAGTTGCATCGGGTAAAGACGGAGACACGGAACTCATTTCAGTTGTTCTAAATTCGCCTCACGAGCTGAATAAATATGTTGATACACTTAACATATGGGACTACGGATTCGGCAAATACGAGTCCTGCAAGGTGGTTGAGAAGGGAACTGAACAGTACGACCTGCCTGTAAAATACGGTGAAAAACATGCGGTTAAAATCGGAACCGACCGCGATATGGTCATTACCGTCAACAAAGGTGATGGCGATCCGGAAGATTACACGACAAAGGTGGAAGTAAAAGAGCAGAAGCCGGAAGCTCCTGTAAAAAAGGGAGAAGTCATGGGCCAGCTCGTTGCATATAACAAGTCAGGTGACGCAGTAGGTGTGACTGAACTGGTTGCACTGGAAGGATCAGAGGAGGGCGGACCTCTGTCACGCATAGGAATAGCAGACGAAGACATACCGCTTTTCATTGCTCTGTGCATAGTACCTGCATTAATTATCATTCTGTTAATCATGCTGGCGGCGTCCAGGAAAAAGAGAAGACGCAAAAGCAGACGCAGGAGCAGATAGAGTGTTTGATATCAGGGAGAATCTGAAAAAACTTCCGGACAGTCCGGGAGTATATATGCACAAGGACAGACTTGGCAATGTCATTTATGTTGGCAAGGCTGTCAACCTGCGCAACAGGGTGAGACAGTACTTCCAGTCACAGAAGAACATGGCACCCAAGGTGCGCAGCATGGTGTCCCAGATCGCGGAGTTTGAATACATTACCGTAGACAGCGAAATGGAGGCACTCATCTTAGAGTGCAATCTGATAAAAAAACACAGACCTAAATACAATATTCTGCTCAGAGATGACAAAACCTATCCCTACATTAAGGTAACAAATGAGGAGTGGCCACGCGTCATTAAAACGAGAATCGTAAACAAGGACGGCGGGCAGTACTTCGGACCATACAGCGATGCCGGAGCGGTAAACAGAATTGTGGATCTGCTTAATACCAGCTTTTCGCTGAAGAGATGCAGTACGGTTGCATTTGCCAAAGGGTTCAGACCATGCCTCAACTATCACATAGGTCAGTGCCGTGGAGTATGCACGGGCTTGGCTTCAAAAGAGGAATACGATGAAGCCGTCCGTGGAGCACTTGACTTCCTGCGGGGGCACGACAGCTCTCTCATGACATCACTGAAGCAGAAAATGAAGGCGGCATCAGAGGAGATGCGTTACGAGGACGCGGCAGAGTTCAGAGACGACATTGAAGCCGCAAAGGCTCTGTCCGAAACCCAGCGTGTGGTTTTGCATCATGCCAGTGAAGCGGACATCGTAATGAGTTTCAGGGATGCAAACGGGAATTCCTTCGTGGTTGTCTTTAACGTTCGCGAGGGAAAGCTGGTCGGCAGGGAAGCCTTCAGGATGGACGTTGCTGATTCAATTGAAGAAACGGATGCACATGTTCTGTCGGCATTCATGAGACAACACTACAGTGAACTGCCGAATGTTCCGAAGGAGATTCTGGTTGGCAGAAGTCCTGAGGACAGGGAGCTGCTTGAGGAATATCTCAGCGATCAGGCGGGGCACAATGTAAGAATTCTCAAACCGGAAAGAGGCGAGAAGCGGGCACTTGTGAAACTGGCCCAGGCGGATGTTAAGGAATTCGCCAGAACCATTGAGGACCGTGCAAAGGCAGACGCGCAGAGACGCGAAAGTCTGGGACAGCAGATATGGAACGTGCTCAGTGCCATGGGAGCCTGCGAAGGTGAATACGACGGAAGAGAATTCCGTGCGGAAGCCTATGATATTTCCAATACAAACGGAGTGGACACTGTAGGAGCCATGGTCGTATACAAGGGGCTTAAGCCGGACAGGCAGAGCTACAGAAAATTCAAGGTGAGAACTGTCAGAGGACAGGATGACTACGCCTCAATGAAGGAGGTCCTTTCAAGAAGATTCATGAGAGTGTTCAGCGGCGACGATAAGTTTGCAGTGCTTCCTGACATAATATTCATGGACGGCGGCAAGGGCCATGTGAGCACGGCTCTGGAAGTAATAGATGCAACGGGATTCGAGATACCGGTTGCCGGAATGGTAAAGGATGATCATCACAGAACCAGAGCGCTGGTTTTCAGAGTGCCAAAGAGAGACGGTGAGGCTGAAGAAGAGTGGCGTGAGATTGAACTGGCAGACCTGCCTTTGCTCTACAGGTATCTGGGCAGCATGCAGGAGGAGGTTCACCGTTTCGCCATCGAGTACCACCGCAAACTGCGCAGCAGGAATGTGGAGAAATCCGTACTGGATGAGATTGACGGAATCGGGCCGAAACGAAGGAAGGCTCTTCTTGAAAAGTTCGGCAGTGTGGAGGAAATCCGCAGGATTGCAGAGAAGGGCGGAGCTGAAGCGGCAGAGGAACTCGCAAAGGCAGAGGGCATGAGTCTGCCGGCTGCAGAAAACGTTGTTGAGTTTTTCAGAATGTAATGGTATAGTTACGATATCAAAGAAAAAGGAGAAATAACATGGCAGACGAAAAAGAAATGTACGGATACGAAGAGGAAGATATCATCACTCTGGAATACGATGACGGCAGCGAAGAGGAATGTGGGATCATCGGCGTGTTTGATGTTGACGATAAAGACTATATCGCTCTGAACCCGCTGGGAACAAGCGAAGTTTACATCTACGGATACAAAGAGTATGATGAGGACTTCGAACTGATCGACGATATCACAGACGAAGAATTCGCCAAGGCAACAAAGGAATTCGAAAAGCTGGTTGAAGAAGATCTGGTTGAAGCTGAACAGTAAATAAACAGCAGACAAGACATTCAAAAAGCTGACAGAAGGATGTACCTTCTGTCAGCTTTTTTGTGTCTGTTTATCCGAAGAGCAGGGTTTCCATGTCATAGAGTCCCGGTTCTTTTTCGATGAGCTTACGGGCTGCGCCGATTGCTCCGTCAACGAGAATCTGTCGGCTGCCGGCCTTGTGTGTTATTTCGAACACTTCATCGTTTCCGAAGAAGTCTACCTTGTGCTCACCGGTAACTGTGCCGCCGCGAAGGGCGTGCATGCCGATTTCCTTTTTGGTTCTTGCACCGCAGTTGCCGCTCCTGCCGTTTACCCTTTCGTAAGCACCCTTTGGGTCAATGGCGTCGGCTAGAGATTTGGCGGTTCCGCTTGGAGCGTCAACCTTCTTGTTGTGGTGGGTTTCCGTTATTTCTATGTCCCAGCCGTCAAGGGCAGCTGCCACCTGAGGGAGGATGTGCATGAACAGGTTCACGCCCAGTGAATAATTGGATGCCCAGATTACAGGAATCTTTTCTCCCAGTTTTGCCATTGCCTCGTGCTGCTGAACGGTCATGTTGGTCGTTCCGCTGAGGAGCGGGGTTCCTGTCCTGTCTGCATATGCGATGAGCTGATCCGTCAAGGACGGATTGCTGAAGTCCATGATTACATCAGCGACTTTTCCCAAAGTATCCAGATCAGAAGCATTGTCTATGTCTATGCGTGATACAACGGAGTCGCCTGCATCTGAAAGAGTCTGTTCAATCAGTTTTCCCATGCGGCCGTAGCCGGTTATCATTACTTTCATTTATATATCTCCTTAAATAATGCCCAGCTTCTGCATTTCGGCGCGGAGGGTTTCACGGTTTGCATCTGACATTTCGCAGAGTGGCATTCTGAATCCGCCAACGTTCATGCCGGCCATGTTCATTGCTTCCTTGATAGGAATAGGATTGACTTCGATGAAGAAGTCGTTGATGAGTGTCATGTATTCGAGCTGCATGTCTATTGCGTGCTGAACGTTACCCTCCAGGAAGGAGTGTGTCATTTCAACAGTCTTGTCAGGCTGCAGATTTGCCCATACGGAGATGCAGCCGGCACCACCGAGAGCCATCATCGGAATGGTGATGTCGTCGTTGCCGCTCCAGATGTTGAAGTCCATGCCGCGGGTTGCCTTTGCGAGCTTGGCCACATAGCTCATGTCGCCGGTTGCTTCCTTGACGCCTGCGATGTTTTCGTGCTTTGCCAGTTCGGTCATTACATCGATTGGAATGTTCACGCCGGTTCTGCCCGGAATGTTGTAAACGACAATCGGAATGTCTACGGAATCTGCCACGTCAGCAATGTGGTGGTAGAGACCGGTCTTGTTTGCCTTGTTGTAGTAAGGTGAGATGCAGAGCAGGGAATCCACGCCCGCATCTGCAAATCTCTTTGCTTTCTCAAACGAAGTTCTCGTGCAGTTTGAGCCGGCGTTTGCCATGAGCGGTACTCTGCCTTTGCAGACCTCAACGCTGCGCTTTACGATTTCAAAGTCTTCTTCTGCTGTGAATGTAGGTGACTCACTGGTTGTTCCCAGGATCAGAATCGCATCTGTCCTGTTTGCGATGTGGAACTCAAGGAGTTCCTCCAGCTTGTCGAAGTTAATGCTTCCGTCTTCGTGTAATGGCGTAATAAGTGCGACCATTGATCCCTTAACATCAAATTTGCTTGCCATTTTGATTACCTCCTTTAGAGCATTGCCTTACGTAATTCCTCCGGTGATTTCGGACTGAGCTGAGCAGGAGCGATGTCGAATACCGTTTTGGCTCCGGACTGTCCCGCTTCTGCCATTCTGTATGTTGCGCGTGCTATTGCAACAAGCACGCTCGATGTGAATTCAGGGTTTGAGTCAAGCTGGAGGCTGTACTCAACAACATGAGTGTTTTCTTCCTCCCAGCCGGTTCTGCCGCTTCTGATTACGAAACCGCCGTGAGGAATTCCGCTGTGATCACGTGCCATGGTTTCTTCATCTATGAACTCAACAGTTGTGTCGTATTCGTCAAAATAGTTTTTCATCGTGACGATTTCTTCAGTGATGCGGGCCTTGTCCGCATCGTCCTCTGCGACTACGTATACCAGTCTTGTGTGTTTTTCCCGTGTGGAAAGCTCCGGTGCCGCACCGCTTCTTACAGCTGACAGGGCTTCGTCAACAGGGATGGTGTACTGACGCGCATCTATTACACCGTCAATGCGGCGAACAGCGTCGGAGTGTCCCTGGCTTACGCCTTTGCCCCAGAATGTGTAGGTTTCACCGACAGGCAGAATGCTCTCGGCATATACTCTGTTCAGTGAGAACATTCCCGGGTCCCAGCCTCCTGAAATAACCGCAGTCCTGCAGGCTGCCTTTGCGGCAGCATCAACATTTGCGAAGTGTTCCGGAATTCGTGCATGAGTGTCGAAGCTGTCGACCACATTGAAGAGAGCAGCGTACTTCGGAGTCTGTTCAGGGAGGTCCGTAGCACTTCCCCCGCATATGATGAGTACGTCAACTTCCTCCGTGTGCTTTTCGGCATCGTCAGCGCTGTAAACACTGACACCTTCTGTGAGAATCTTTACTTCCTCGGGATTTCTGCGTGTGAAAACCGCACTGAGCTCCATGTCCGGACTCTGTTTAAGAGCGCATTCCACGCCACGGCCAAGGTTGCCGTATCCCATAATACCAACTTTGATCATTTATTTTTCCTTTCCGGGGAGGTGCAAAACCAACCCCTGCGTTTATTTACATATATCCATTATCATTATACTACAAAAACACAACATATTGTACGCTATTATATCGGAATGATAAAATAATACTGAATACACGATGCGTTATCTGTTAAGAATTATAGCAGTAAGCATGCTTGTTTTGACAGGATTCTGGCGGCGCCAGGTACAGAGCATAAGTCCGGGATTATCTGCTGTTGTATATATTGCACGGGCCAGGCCTGTGTTGCTGATTTGCTCGATTTCATAGTATTTCATAAAAATATTATAACATGACATGTGATTCGGTCTAATTAAAAATGAGGCAATCATGATAATTTGCTGATATAATTAACTATCAGGTTTGATTGTGATTGTGCGGACTGGAGAAATAAAGATGCGAAAGAAAAGAGGTCTGCTTCGAAGAATAATAGTAACGGCCGTTGTACTGTGCTGTACAATGCTGGGTGCCGTCTCCTTTTCGTATGGAGTTACACCATGGCACACAGTGAACATGGAACCGGGAGGCACATACAATGTTTCCAATGCGAAGAAAAATACAACTGTCAGAATAGATAAGGACGGTGAATTCTGTCTGAGCGGATCGAGCAAGTACTGCAGAGTTGTTGTTGGAAGCAGCAATGCAACAATCTTTCTTGACAACATTGACCTTCGCCCGGGAATTTATTCCAATGTAGGGTCAAGAACAGGAAGCATTACCATAAACGACCAGGGCGGCACTGTTACATTGGTATCGAAGGAAGGGTCGACAAATAATTTTGCATCATATATGGGAGTCCCTGCTATAAGAAAGGATTCACCTAAAACGAAGCTGGTATTTGCAACGGAAAATCCTGACAATCCTGGAACAATAAATGCTGCCCCAAACTCCAGCGCCGGAACACCGGGCATCGGATGTCTGGGAGGTTCAGGAAATGCTGCAGGCAATATTGTATTCAACAGCGGAACAGTAAATGCCAAAGGAACAAAGGGAGGCGCAGGAATAGGCGCCGGTTCTAATGCCAATGTTGACGGGATAACCATAAACGGAGGAAACATTACGGCAACCTCATCTAATGTTTCGGACCGCCATCAGAACGGGCAGATGATAAAAGAAAGAGGGGCAGGAATCGGAACGACATACAAGGGAACTGCCAGAAATATAACAATAAACGGCGGGACAGTAAAGGCTACCGGATGCAGGCAGGACGATTTCTGGGCAAGCTATGGTGAAGGAGCAGGCATAGGCGGCGGCAACCTTTCAAGTGCTGAGAACATAACTATTAATGGGGGGAATGTTTACGCCAGAGGAGGTAGCAGTCTCAGATATGTTGATGGAGTCGCTCATTGCGACAGCGTTGAATCCGGTGCTGCCGGTATAGGCGGCGGCAACGGGAAGGGAGCTCTTAATATAGTCATTAACGGGGGAACCGTTGAAGCCAGCGGCGGAGTGAAGGCATGCGGCATCGGCTCAGGCGCTGTCGCATCCAACCCGATGGACACATCAGTGAAAATAACAGGGGGCAGTGTTACGGCATATGCTGATTTCGAAGGATATGGAATCGGTTCAACACGTTCATATGGAGCAACGTCGGTAGTTATTACCGGCGGAACTGTTACTGCAAAGGGTGGAGCAATAAATCCGGATAGTGCGTGGCCGACAGGCGGCTGCGGTATTGGTGCAGGCAGTCCCGATGGAAAGGATACAATTGTTATTTCCGGCGGACATATTAATGCAACGGGCACAGAGCTTCATAGTGCTATCGGTGGAATGGCACCTGCTTCAGGCGCCGGCTGGTACAAGGTCGATGAGATACAGATGGGAACAATATCCATTAGCGGCGGTACCATTGAAGCAAAGGCAGAAGTGAAAAGTGCTGGAGCTGTAGGTGCTATAGGCTCCTATGGGCTGTTTAAGAAAAGTTATAATCCTTGCGATGTGTTTATCAGCGGCGGCAGTATCAAATGCGGAGACGGTAAAAGTGACGGAGTATGGGGAAATCCGAAGACGGAAAAAGACGGGCTTGATGTATTCCGGACAAAGGCCAGCCTTGAAAAATGCCAAATCGGCAGCCTTGTAAACAATACAGAAATCAGAGGTAATAAGTACAGATATGGACTTCAGGATGTAGAAACGCTTGACGCTGGCAGCGATGATGATAACGGAACTGTCTGGTTTTATATTCCTGAAAACAGCAGTATCGTTCGTGCGGATGTAAAGAAGGACACCGAAAGCGATGTCGTATTTTGCGGAAATGTTGAAGCAAAGTCAGAGGGAATCCTGGCTCGTGCAACAAAGGTGAATCTCATAGCGTTAAAGGATGGAGATAAGGGCAGTAACGGCAGTGCTTGGACAGCAAAAGGACTCAGAGAACTTCAGATAATAGTTGAGCCGAATGTGAATGGATATAAGGATATAAAGGATTACGTTCTAGATTGGGAAGCTGCAGACCCGCAGCTGATAGTTCGAGATAAAAAAATACTCTGCGACTATGTTGATGGGTATACCGGCGCCGGCGGATACTGGAATCGTGGGTATGAGCCGGATGGTGTATCGGTATATGCTTTAAGAGATCCTATATCATTCAAGCTTCATTTTGATTCGAATAAACCGGCAGAATCAGCAGAGGAGCCTTCAGGTTCTATCGGAGACTATGATATGAGCTTCGGAGTCCCTAAAGAGCTCCCTATGGACAGTTTAAAGCTGAAGGGATATGAGCTTGAAGGATGGAGCAAGACCAGAGGAGGCGGAGTTCTTGTTGATTCTGAAATTGCATGCAGACTGACAGACAGCGAAGGTGATACTGCAACACTGTATGCTCACTGGGTACCGAAAAAATATACAGTAACCTACAGCGATGGAGGTGAAGTGCCGGAGACTCGTACTCAGGAAATGACGTACAATGTTCATGAGAAACTCAGGTCTGCTGAATCCCTTGGGTTCCACAAAGATGGACATCACTTCGGCGGATGGACAACAGGCGGATTCGGTTCCTTCTACGATGACGAAGAAGAAGTTTGCAACCTGTGTGCATTTGAAGATGATGAAATAAAAGGAAACACACTGACAGCGATATGGGTTCCTGATTCTGTCGTGTCAGTTGCTGTTACCGAGGATGGCAAAACTGTAACAAATCTGGAAAATAAAATAAGGCTCACCTCATCATCGGGGACAATTATAAGGAATCTCCGTTACAACAGCGATACAGGATGCTATGAGGAAGAAGCTGTGCCCGGAGGGACATACAGCATATTAATTGACGGATATGATACCGGGGGCCGTACTGTCTGTATTGATGAAGAAAGAGGCGGGACTGCTGTTCTTGACTATTATACAGTTTCGGCACAGCCATACGGTCCGGGAAGCGACAGTGCAGAAATAACTTTGAGCAGAGGACAGTCCGAAAGCCTGACTGCGGCATCAGAAAATACGCAGACTCTTGAAAAAGTGCTGGATGACTCGAAGATTTCCATATACACAGCAATAGCGGATGATGATTACACATTTGACAGATATTCTGCCAGTGGAATTCAGCCCAAGTGGGAGAGCGATGATCCGAAGAAGGCGTCTCAGACTTTAACGATTCAGGGCCAGACCAATATATTCGCAAACATAAGGCAGAAAGAATATACAATTGCCTTTGCTAAAAATGCTGAGGATGCTGTGGGGAAAACAGACTCCATGAAGATGACCTGCGGTGTGGCAAAAAATCTGCAGAAATGCGGATTTGCACGTGAAGGATACAGTTTTAAGGAATGGACTTTAACAGAAAACTGGGCAGGCAGGACATATAGCGATTGCGAAAATGTGATTGATCTGACGAAAGAGGATGGAGCTGAGGTCACACTCTATGCACAATGGACGCCGGATTCGTATTTCATAGATTTTGACGATAATGGAAGTCTG
Source organism: Clostridia bacterium (assembly GCA_024403185.1). GTDB lineage: Bacteria > Bacillota > Clostridia > Peptostreptococcales > Anaerovoracaceae > Lentihominibacter. The sequence continues at coordinate 33,941 of JAKSSG010000008.1, read as the reverse complement.
GGTCTTATGATACCGCAGAAGTGTTTCAGAGATGATTCGTCGGAGCTTTCTCCGAATGAATATTACATGCCGGCACATCATTTCACCGGATGGAATACTGAAGCAGATGGAACGGGGAAAGGCTATGCCAACCGACAGAAGGTCATGAACCTTGTAAAAACAGAAAATGGCAGAACGACATTATATGCTCAGTGGAAGCATGATAGTTATAGCATCAGATTCGATGCTAATGGCGGTAATGGGACTATGGCAGAGCAGGAGATGTACAGCGGATGTATTTTCCCTCTTGATCTGAACTGCTTTACGAGAAAAGGATATAAGTTTGCAGGCTGGAGCATTACGAAGGATGGGCACAGCAGGAGCTTTGCCGACGGAGAAGATGTAATAGATCTCGCAAAGCCAGGACACAGTCTCACGCTGTATGCTCAGTGGATAAAGGATAAGGGACACAAGAAGCATAACAAACATGGAAACAACCATGGAAAAAAACATAAAGGGCATGGTGCAAAGACAGGAGATAACGCAAGAGTATTTCTTGTAATAATACTGGCCGCCGCAGCTGTTTGCGGCGGGATACTTGCGCTGATCACGCAGAGACGCAGAAAGCAGTAATATATGAAAATGATAAATCAAATAAATGGAGCTGATGCATTGAGCGGCAGCTCCATTTGTTTTTTACAGACAAGTAAGTTATAATATATTATGTATGAATGTTGTCATTTAAAGGGAGCAAAGATGTTATTAAAAGAATTACTCAAAGAGTTGAAATATGAAATTATTGCCGGAGACCTGAATGCTGAAGTAAGCAGTATTGTTCTGGATTCCAGAAAGGCTGCAGAAGGCTGCCTCTTTGTGTGCGTTCGCGGTGCAGTGGTTGACGGCCACAGGTTCGCAGCGGATGTTGCAAAGGCAAGAGCTGCCGTTCTGGTTGTGGAAGAAGATGTTGACGTTGAAGGACCGACAGTTGTAAAGGTGCCCGATTCAAGATATGCCCTGGCATGCATTTCAGCGGCATGGTTCGGACATCCGGCAAGAGAACTGAAGACAATCGGCATTACGGGAACCAAGGGAAAGACCACGACCACATACATGGTCAAGTCGATTCTGGAAAAGACAGGGCATAAGGTAGGGCTTATCGGAACCATTGAAGCGGCATGGGGAGATGTGAGCATCCCGGCGGCCAACACGACGCCTGAAAGCTATCTGGTCCAGAAGTATTTCAGACAGATGGCGGATGCGGGCTGCGATGCAGTGGTAATGGAGGCTTCATCCCAGGGTTTCATGCTTCACAGAACAGCGGGCTTCACATTTGATTACGGCATCTTCACGAACATTGAGCCGGATCACATCGGGCCGAACGAGCACAAGGATTTTGACCACTATCTGGAATGCAAGAAGACGCTGCTCAGACAGTGCAGAGTGGGAATCATCAACAGAGATGATGAGCACTTTGCCCGTATAATCGACGGAGCAACATGCGCAATTGAAACCTACGGAATAGATAATGCAAAGGCAGACATAGACCCGGCAAAGGATCTTCGTGCCGAAAACATGGAGCTGGTATCAAAGCCGGGCTATCTGGGAATAAAGTACGACGTAAAGGGCATGATGGATTTTCCTGTTGAAATCGACATTCCGGGGAAGTTCAGCGTTTACAATTCCCTCACCGCCATAGCGATATGCAGGCACTTCAGTGTTGAACCGGCAACGATAGTCAGTGCACTCAGGGATGTGCAGGTAAAGGGCAGAGTCGAGCTCATTAAGGTGAGCGATGATTTCTCACTCATGATTGACTACGCCCACAACGCCATGGCGCTGGAAAGCCTGCTGAGCACTTTGCGCGAATACAATCCGCACAGGCTTGTCACCGTGTTCGGCTGCGGCGGAAACAGGGCACGAGACAGGCGGTTTGAAATGGGCGAGGTATCGGGCCGCATGGCTGACCTTACAATCATCACAAGCGACAATCCGAGAAACGAGGACCCGCAGGCAATCATCGACGACATTAAGACAGGCATCTCAAAGACCGACGGGAAGTATGTTGAAATCATCAATCGAAAGGATGCCATGAAGTATGCCATAGAGCACGGCGAACCGGGTGACATCATCATCTGTGCCGGCAAGGGCCACGAGACATATCAGGAAATCAACGGCGTCAAACATGACATGGACGAACGCGTTCTCATAAAGGAAATTCTGGAGGAACTGAAATGAAAAAATACGACATTATAATAGTAGGAGCCGGAGCTGCCGGAGTATTCATGAGCTATGAGCTGGCAAATCTGGACGTCAATGCCAGTGTGCTCGTGCTGGACAAGGGCGGCAGCCTGGAGGAAAGAATATGCCCGATCAAGAGAGGCGTGACGGAGACCTGCGTCAAGTGCAATCCGTGCCATATCATGAACGGATATGGCGGAGCGGGAACTCTGTCAGACGGCAAGTACAACATCACTACCCAGTTTGGCGGTGACCTGCATCAGTACGTGGGCATTGACGAGGCGATGAATCTGATGGAATACGTAGACCAGGTTCTTTGCGGCATGGGCGGAGCCGATGCCAAGCTCTATTCAACGGCAAGCAGCGAGCTGAAGACGGAATGCCTCAAGCATGATCTGCACCTGCTGGAAGCAAAGGTAAGACATCTGGGAACAGACAGAAATGTGAGAATCCTGAGAAAGATGTATGACTACAGCAAAGACAGAATCGACATGATGTTCCACACGACCATAGCAGATGTTAACAGACTTGATGACGGAACATTCATCGTTGTAACCGATAAGGGCGAAGAGTTCGCCTGTACGGATCTGGTGCTGGCAACAGGTCGTTCCGGATCAAAATGGATATCAACCGTATGCGACAAGTTCGGCGTCGAGCAGAAGAAGAACAGGGTTGATATCGGTGTAAGAGTTGAGCTTCCTGCGGAAGTTTTCAAGCACATAACCGATGACGTATATGAAAGCAAAATCATCTATCAGACAGATAAATACAATGATCTGGTAAGAACCTTCTGCATGAACCCTTACGGCGAGGTTGTATCGGAAAACACAAACGGAATTGTAACAGTAAACGGTCACAGCTATGACGATCCTTCGCTGCATACGGAGAATACAAATTTCGCACTGCTGGTTTCCAACCACTTCACTGAACCTTTTGATGACAGTAACGAATACGGTGAATCAATCGCCAAGCTTTCAAACATGCTTGGCGGAGGAGTTCTTCTCCAGAGATTCGGAGATCTGGTAAAGGGGCGCCGTTCAAGTGAACGCAGAATGAAGAAATGCTTTACCAAGCCAACGCTGCAGGCAACAGCCGGTGATCTGTCACTGGTTATTCCTAAACGTCAGCTGGACGATATAATAGAAATGATTTACGCACTGGACAAGATTGCGCCGGGAACAGCCAACGAGGATACGCTTCTCTACGGAGTAGAAGTCAAGTTCTACAACTCGGTAGTAAAGGTCGATGGAAACCTGGAAACATCAGTTCCTAATCTTTATGCACTGGGAGACGGTTCCGGTGTTACACATTCCCTGTCGCAGGCATCTGCGAGCGGTGTTCACGTGGCAAGGATACTTGTTGACAAATATAATAAATAATGTTATAAAATCAAACAGTTAGACGAACTAACTAAAGAGGATAATACTATGAGTGAAAAAATACAGAAAGCATTGGACAACCATCACAAAGGTTACAACTGTGCGCAGAGTGTAGCATGTGCCTTCGCTGAAGAACTTGGAATGGACGAGAAGGAACTCTTCAAGATGATGGAGGGCTTCGGATTCGGCATGGGCTGCATGGGAACCTGCGGTGCGGTTTCCGGAATGACTGCGGTTGCGGGCCTTAAAGAGTCCGACGGAAACCTGGAACAGCCTGCAAGCAAGAAGGCAAGCTACAGGGCGTCAAAGAAAATGATAAAAGCCTTTGAGGAAAAGAACGGTTCCGTAATCTGCAAGGAGATTAAAGGAGTGGATACAGGAAAAGTTCTGCGCAGCTGTGACGGATGTGTTGAAGATGCTGCTGAAATTGTTGAAAAGAATCTGAAAGGAGAAATCGAATAATGGTAGAAATGACTGAAAGCAGAAAGAAAGCAATTGAATGGGCTGAGAAGATTGTTTCATACGTGGACAACGACCCGCGTCCGATCGTAAAGTGCAAGGAATCAAGACCTATCACTGACGTGAAGGACCTGATGATTTCAAGTACGGAACTCTATGGAGACAATGTATGTTACCTCCAGAAGTGGAATCCTAAGGGCGAATTTGAAAAAATCACCTACAAGGAAGCGCTGGCAGATGAAAAGGGCCTGGGAACATGGATGATGGACCACGACCTGACAGGCAAGAGAGTTGCCGTAATAGGACCTAACTGCTACCAGTGGTGCACAACATACGTTGCCGTATGCGGCATAGGCTGCATCGTTCCGCTGGATAAGGAACTGAACGCTGAAGAACTTAAGAACCAGATTCAGAGAGCAGAAGCATCAGCTGTAGTATTCGACAAGAAGCACCTGGACGTATTCAAGCAGATCAAGGCTGACGGGGACACTCCTCTGGAAATTCTCATCAACATGGATTCAGAGATTGAAGAAGACGGCGTATATTCATGGAGAGAAATCAAGGACGAAGGCAAGAAGAAGGTTGAAGCAGGCGACACACGCTGGGAAGATAACGAGGTTGACAACGAAGCTATGAGCATTCTCATCTTCACTTCCGGAACAACAGGAAAGCCTAAGGGCGTAATGCTTTCTCAGAAAAATGTCTGTGCAGAGCTTATGATCGCTCCTACAACATTTGAACTCATGGAAGAAGACTGCTACCTGTCATTCCTGCCTTTGCATCACACATATGAATGTACATGCTGCTTCCTGATGGCACTGTACAAGGGCTCATCGGTGGCATTCTGTCAGGGACTCAAGTACATCACCAAGAATCTGAAGGAGGTTCGCCCTACAATGATGCTGGCAGTACCTGCACTCTATGAAAAGCTCTACCACACAATCTGGAAGAACGTTCGCAAGCAGGGCAAGGAAAAGATGCTGAAGAGCGTAATCAAGGTTAACAGAGTAACCAAGAAGGTTGGTCTGGACCTGGGCAACAAGTTCTTCGGAGAAATCAGAGACATCTTCGGCGGCAGAATGAAGACTCTCATCTGCGGCGGTGCCAAGATTGACCCTGAAATTCTCGACGGACTTCAGGACTTCGGATTCAATGCACTGCAGGGATACGGCCTGACTGAAGCAGCTCCTATGGGAGCATTCAATCCGCAGGATGCACCTAACTCACGTTCAGTGGGAGTACCGTTCCCTGGACAGGAGGTTAAGGTTATCAATGAAAACGAAGAAGGCATCGGCGAAATCTGCATCAAGGGACCTAACCTCATGCTGGGATACTACAAGGATCCTGAAGAAACAGCCAAGGTTCTGGATTCAGAGGGCTGGTTCCACACGGGCGACCTGGGTTACATCGACAAGGACGGCTACACTTACCTGACAGGCCGTGCGAAGAATGTAATAATCACTAAGAACGGCAAGAACGTATATCCTGAAGAACTGGAATACCTGCTGGGACTCATTCCGTTCGTTACAGAATCCTTCGTATTTGAAGATACAAAGGCAACAGGAAACGATACTCTGATCGTTGCATCAATCAGGACGGATGCTGAAGAACTTTCAGAATTGCTCGGCGACGAATATACAGAAGACGATGTAATGAAGCTTCTCTGGGAGGAAGTTGACAAGATCAATGCTGATGCACCTGCATACAGAATGATCAGAAAGGTCATCCACAGGAAGAGAGACTTCGTTCACAATACATCATCAAAGCTTATCAGATTCAACGAAGATAACAAGGCTGAAGAATAATTATTCCGGAGGTGGAACCGTGGCATACGTTAAACCGGGAAACCCGAAACTGATTGTTGATCTTAACAAGCTCAGACACAATATTGAGGTTGTTAAGAGAATGTGCGCCAGGGACGGCGTTGAAATCGCAGGTGTTATCAAGGGGTGCACAGGTCTTTTCCCTTGCGTGGAACAGTTTGAGAGAGCAGGGGTGAAGTACATTGCATCATCAAGACTCGAGCAACTGGCAGAGCTCAAGGAACAGGGCATTCAGACACCGCTTCTCATGGTAAGAATTCCAATGATCAGCGAAGCTGAAGATGTTGTCAGAATATGTGAGTACAGCCTTAACAGTGAGCTGTCCACTCTGAAAACTCTTAACAAGCATGCCATAACCCAGGGCAAGATTCACAACGTAATTCTCATGGCCGATCTGGGCGATCTCAGAGAAGGCTGGTGGGACAAGGACGAAATGGCCGACGTTGCTGAAATCGTAGAGAACGAGCTTGAAAACCTGCACCTGGCAGGCGTAGGCGTAAACGTTGGATGCTATGGCTCAATTGTGGCTACAGCGGAGAAGCTCCAGGAGCTGGTTGACGTTGCAGAAAAAATTGAAGCGAGAATCGGCAGAGAACTGGAAATCATCTCAGGAGGAGCAACGACCTCCCTCATGAGAATCATGGATGGAAATCTCCCTGAGAGAATCAACATGCTGAGAATCGGAGAAGGAATTCTCCTGGCATATGACCTGCCTACACTGTACGGATATGATTGCAGCAACATGCACCAGGACATATTCACACTTCGTGCCGAGGTAATCGAGGTCAAGGACAAGCCTTCACATCCGATTGGGGAAATCGGATTTGACGCTTTCGGACATCAGGTTCAGTACGAGGACAGGGGAATCAGGAAGAGAGCCCTGCTGGGACTGGGCAAGTGCGACTACGGCAATCCGGGCGAACTGCTTCCGAGAATGCAGGGAATTCAGGTTCTGGGCGCCTCATCTGACCACACAATTCTGGACATCCAGGCTCTGGCGGACCAGGGCAAGGAAATCATGGTCGGCGATGTTCTGGAATTCGACCTGAACTATGCAACCATGGTTTATCTGACAAACTCCGGCAACATAGACAAGGTATTTATCTAGACAATGCAAAGGCAGGTCTGCGGTTTAGCTGCAGGCCTGTTTTTTATTGCTTTTGCATAAAAAAAATGATTTTTGTTAGCACTCTCTATTGACGAGTGCTAAAAACTGTGCTATAGTAGCATCATCAAAAGGGACACATAGAGAATTAATGAATAAAGGAGGGATACTATGATGTTACCAAACGTATACAAAGGATTTGCAGACAACTTTTTTGAAGGATTCTTTCCTGACATGGAAAGATGTTTTGCAGGAAGAAAAGATTTCGGCCTCATGAAGACCGATATCAGAGAAGGCGAGGAAGGTTACGACCTGATGATCGACATGCCGGGATGCGCCAAGGAAGATGTTAAAGCTCAGGTAAAGGACGGATATCTTGTAATCGAAGCCGTTAAGGGTTCGGAATCGGAAGAAAAAGATGAAGCAGGAAAGCTGATCAGAAGAGAAAGATATTCGGGCTCAATGAGAAGAAGCTTCTTCGTAGGGGACGGGATTACTGAAGACGATGTGAAGGCTAAATTCGAAAACGGAGTGCTGACTCTGTCAGTGCCGAAGGAAAAGCCGGCTCAGCCTGCTGAACCTAAATACATCGCAATCGAAGGCTAAAGAAACCGTAAGAAAGGCCCGCTGCGCTTGCGGCGGGTTTTTTAGTGCTTTTCATGCCGGATGTATCAGGCGTTGTGATTTTGTGTAAATCTATCTTAATTTGGAGTAATTCGAGAGTTTTTGAGCTGTTTACTGCCTTTGCATGATAAAAACTTGCCCAAGCGGTAGCAATAACCTTTGGGATGTGAAACCCATGGGCAAAAAAAGCATGTATTAAGTTTCAATCAGGAATGCATACATAAACTTTCGTAAAATAAAAACTCTGGCCAGCCTATTTCAGGAGCACTGCCCCCCCGTGAGCACTCTTATGGTAAAATAGCATATATGGAAAACAGATTATTCAGAATAGGTCCAATCAGACCACCAAGTGAGGCAGACAGCCTCCTCATACAGGTAACAAACGGATGCACCTGGAACAAATGCAGATTCTGCCAGCTTTACAGGCACACAAAGTTCCGAGCCTATTCCGCCGACAGCATCAAGGAAGATATCGACAACATAGCATACTGGGCGGAGCGCATAAAAAGGCACAATCACGGAGGCTGGGACATTCCTGCGCTTAATGACGAACTTGCATCCCTTACTGACGATGTTGAGCGACAGTGCTATTACATGGTAGCGAACTGGCTGCTTTCAGGCGGTGAAAATGTATTTCTACAGGATGGAAACACCACAGCACTTTCAAGCGGCAGGCTTACAGATGTTCTGAAATATCTCAGACAGGTATTTCCGCAAATCAGAAGAATCACTTCCTACGGTAGAGCAGAGAACTTAAGCAAAACCAGTGCTGAAGGTTTCGCGGAACTGAAGGAGGCGGGACTTGACCGCATTCACTCGGGATATGAAACGGGATCTGACGCGGTGCTTGAGAGAATCAATAAAGGTGTAACCCAGGCTCAGCAGATTACCGCTGGGAAGGCGGTAAAAGCGGGTGGAATTGAACTGAGCATATATTTCATGCCGGGAGTTGGCGGCAGGGATCTCTCGCAGGAGAATGCGGCAGGAACGGCACACGTGATCAGTGAAGTCGGACCTGATTTCGTACGAATAAGAACGGCAGCAATAAAGCCGGGGACAGAGCTGCATGATGACTGGCAGAATGGTCTGTTTGAACTCTGCAGTGACGACGATAAGGTTCGGGAAATCAAGAGCGTAATTGAGCTTTCTGACAGAGCGCTCGATACTGAAATCAGAAGCGATCACATGATTAATCTGCTGCAGGATATTGACGGAAGGCTTAAAGACAGAGACATGCTTCTGGATAAGATTGACAGATATCTGGAAATGCCGGAGGATGAACGAAGACTTTTCCAGCTTCTGAGAAGAACACTGAGGGCATATGGTCCAGAGGACATGAGAAATCTGAGCGCAGGTGAAAAAGAAGCGCTCATTGCCACCATTAAACCTTACGGGGAAAGAGCCTGGAGCATTAAAATGAATGAGTACATATGCAGATATGTTTAGGAGAGAAAACATGATTTGTCCAAGATGCGGATTCCATGAAAACATGAAAAATATTAAAATGCTCCTGTGGGACGTGGACGGAACCCTTCTGAATTTTCTGGCGGCGGAGCGCGTGGCAATTCGCACCTGTTTTGAACGGTTCGGGCTGGGTGAATGCAGCGATGAAATGCTTGCCGAGTATTCGGAAATCAACAGGAAATACTGGAAGATTCTCGAACGCGGCGAGATGACGAAACACGAGATTCTCGTCGGCAGGTTCCATGAATTTTTCGGAAAACACGGAATAGATGTAAATGTGGCCGAGGAGTTTAACAGCGAGTATCAGATCAGGCTTGGCGATACCATTGTATTTCACGAGGAAGCATTTGAAACGGTGGAAGTTCTCAGGGGCAGATACATTCAGTGCGCCGTCACAAACGGAACGAAGATTGCCCAGGACAGAAAGCTGAAGGCTTCTGGTCTTGGCGATCTGTTTGATTACGTGTTCATTTCCGAGGAAGTGGGATTTGAAAAACCGGCGGTGGAATTTTTTGATGCCGTTGCTTCGTGCACCGGCGTGGACATGGATGAAACCATGATAATCGGCGACTCGCTGACCAGCGACATGCAGGGCGGCAACAATGCAGGTCTCATTACATGCTGGTACAATCCGGAAGGGGCGGATGCTCCCGGGAATATGCGCATAGATTTTAACATAGGCAGGCTCACGGAGGTAATGGACATACTGAAATGAAATATACAATAAAACGAAGCTCAAGAAAAACAATAGGCCTGCAGATGACATCAGAGGGGCTTCTTGTGCGTGCACCTTACAGGGCCGGGAAAAAGGATATTGAACGTGTAATACGTGAGAACAAGGCATGGATTGCAAGGGCGGAAAAGAAGATGAACCGGTCAGCTGAAGCGGTTCGAAGGCAGGGCGTGCTCACAGCCGATGACATTGCCATGCTGGCTGCAGAAGCCCGTAAGGTAATTCCCCGGCGCGTTGAATACTACGCGAAGCTTATCGGAGTTGTGCCCGGCAGAATCTCAATCCGAAGTCAGAAGACCAAGTGGGGCAGCTGTTCGGCAAAGGGAAATCTGAATTTCAACTGTCTGCTCATGCTGGCACCGCCTGAGGTACTGGACTGCATTGTGGTTCACGAGCTCTGCCACCTGAAAGAGATGAACCATTCAAAGCGTTTCTACGACGAGGTCCTTAGGGTTTGCCCGGAATACAGGAAATGGCACAGGTGGCTCAGGGATAACGGCGATATCCTCATGAGGAGAATGGAACTTGGGAAAAAGTGAAAAAGTGGCAAAGGGACATACTCCTGTGTCACTTTTTATTTGCTTGACAACAAGAACAAATGTTCGTATCATATAAGCAGGAGGATTGGAAAAGGGAGGAACAGAGACATGAAACTGCTGGCGAAGCCGATAGATGCCATGGTTGTATTCAGGGCCGGTAACGGGCAGCCAAGGCCGTACAAGTTCAAGATTGAAGAGAACGGTGAGAAAATCACCGTGTTTGTGGATCAGATAATATACTCGCACAAGAGCAGGGTCTGCGGTGCCGAGAACATTCTGTACGAGTGTCAGAGCACCATAAACGGACAGGAACGCAGATTTGAGCTGAAGTATTTCTGCTCTAGATGCGAGTGGCAGCTGTACAAGATGTGAAAATTCATTGTGAAAACGAACGAAATATGGTATATTAAACGTACGAATATATTATATTAAATCGTACGATACGGGGTGATGAACATGACAATTACCGCAACGGAATTCAAAAAGAATCTTGGGAAATATCTCATGCTTGCAAAGGATGAAGATATTTACGTGACAAAGAACGGCAGGGAAATAGCCAAACTGTCGAATCCGGCCGGTGACAGAATTGCGATGCTGGACAGTCTGGTAGGAGCAGTACCGGAAGAGGACAGAATGAGCCTGGATGAGATCAGGGAAGCGAGGCTTTCAAGACAATGATTTTCATGGTTGATACGAATGTAATGATGGATATTCTGGAAAACAGAAACGAATACTTTGATGATTCTTATCTGGTTGTAAGGAATGCCATTGAGAACGGCGATAAAATCATGTACCCGGTTTCTGCAACTACGGATATTGCATATATCCTGAGAAAAAGGAACGATGTCAGAGAAAAGCTTACCAGACTCTCGTGCTGTCTGCAGCTTGCTGATGTCAGGGCGGAAGATTTCTTCGCTGCCATGAGAATGAACATGAACGATTTTGAGGATGCACTTTTATCGGCTGTGGCTAAGCGGAACAGGGCCGAATACATCGTAACCAGGAACAAGAAGGATTTTGCGGATTCCGTGGTGCAGGCGGTTACACCGAAAGAGTTTTTGGATATTATAATGCGGGAGGACGTGTAACATGAAACAGGAAACACTGAAGAAAATGACAATAGATGCGGGTGACATTACGAAGCTTAAGGTTGATGCCATTGTGAATGCGGCTAACAGGAGCCTTCTTGGAGGCGGCGGAGTTGACGGCGCAATTCACAGAGCCGCGGGACACGAGCTCCTTGAGGAATGCAGGGGACTTGGCGGCTGCCAGACGGGAGAGGCGAAAATCACAAAGGGATACAGGCTGCCGGCAGCACATGTAATCCATACGGTAGGACCGATCTATTCGGGCAGCCCTGATGATCCGGTAAAACTGGCAAACTGCTATCGCAACTCGCTGGAGCTGGCAAAACTGAATGACGTACACAGCATAGCTTTCCCGGCAATTTCCTGCGGGGTTTACGGATATCCAAATGACGAAGCCGTTGAGATTGCGGTGGCAACCGCTGCCGAATGGCTTGAAGCAAACGAGGGATATGAGATGAAGGTGATATTCTCATGCTTTGGAGACAGAATGGAGAGACTGTATCGAAATGCGCTGGGCATGTAGGTTTCACTGCTTTAACGCATAAAAATCCTCGTTGACACTCAGTACATAATAATGTAGAATGAAAGCACTCGCAGGGCGAGTGCTTTTTTCGTGTACTTTTTTCACGGAAATGCTGAAAAAAGCCTGCCCGGAGCAAAAATAAGTCCGTTCTTTATGCGGTAAAAAGGAGAGAAACAAATGGAAGAAATCATGAACGAAGAAATGCTGTTAACGCAGGAAGGTTACGACAAAATCGTTGCTGAGCACGAGGAACTGGTGTCAGTCAAACGTGCGGAAGTGGCAGCAAGAATCAAGGAAGCAATCTCATACGGAGACATTTCCGAGAATGCGGAATATGATTCAGCTAAAAACGAGCAGGCAGAGCTGGAAGAGAGAATCCACGAGCTGGAAGAAATCATGCGAAAAGCCAAAATCGTTCAGGAAGAAGACATGAAGGGCGATACGGTTAATATCGGCCTGAAAGTTACTGTTAAAGATTTAGATACAGGAGAAAAAGAGGTATTCTCTATAGTTGGTGCCACGGAATCAGATCCGTTTAACGGCAAAATCTCTACAGAATCCTCAGTTGGTAAAGCGCTCATCGGCAAGAAGAAAAACGAAACTGTAGCAATTGAAGTTCCAGATGGAATTATCAACTACAAGATTATGAAGATTGAAAAGTAAAGGCCCGGAAGGAGAAGAAAAAATGAGCGACGAGAGAATTAACGAACAGAATGAAGTTTTTGAAATAACAGAACAGGAAAGAAGCGAACAGTCACAGATCAGAAGAGATAAGCTGACAAAGCTGCAGGAAGCAGGCAGAAATCCATTCCTTCAGGAAACGTGGGATCAGAATGCTTTTTCGAAGACGATAAAGGAGAACTTTGAAGACTATGACGGCAAGGAAGTAAGCATTGCCGGAAGAATGATGGCCAAGCGTGTAATGGGCAAGGCGTCATTCATAGATATCCAGGACTACGAGGGAAGAATCCAGTGCCACGTCAAGAGAGACGTTCTCGGAACTGAAGAATACCAGTGGTTCAAGCAGTCAGACATAGGCGATATCTTCGGAATCGTCGGCAAGGTGTTCATGACTCAGAGAGGCGAGATTACAGTTGAAGCCAGCAAGATGGTTCTGCTTTCAAAGTCGCTGCAGGTTCTGCCTGACAAGTGGGCCGGCCTCAAGGACATGGATATCAGATACAGACAGCGTTACGTTGACCTGATCATGAATCCTGAAGTTAAGGAAAGTTTCATCAAGAGATCAAAGATCATCAAGGAAATCAAGAGAACTCTGGAAGAGGATTTCGGATATCTGGAAGTAGACACACCTATCCTGACAACAATTGCAGGCGGTGCCAATGCCAGACCGTTCAATACATATCACAACACACTGCACCTGCCTATGAAGCTGAGAATCGCCAACGAGCTCTATCTGAAGAGACTCATCGTCGGCGGTCTTGACAGAGTATATGAAATGGGCAAGATGTTCAGAAACGAAGGAATGGACAAGAATCACAATCCTGAGTTCACATCCATGGAATGCTACTACGCATACGGAAACATGGAAACAACAATGCGTGTAACTGAAGCGGTTGTTTCAAATGCGGCCAAGGTGTCAACAGGAAGCATGGTAATCAATTATCAGGGCAAGGAATTTGACCTGACTCCACCATGGCAGGTTTTGGACATGACGGATGCTGTTAAGCAGATTACAGGCGTTGACTTCCATACAATCGAAACAGATGAAGAAGCAAGAGCGGCCGCAATCGGATACGGCATGGATGCAGAAGACGTTGAAGGAATGTCAAGAGGCAAGCTCATCGCAGAAATGTTCGAGGAATACTGCGAAGATTATCCGGGCCTTCTGGACGGACCTGTATTCGTAACAGGACATCCTGTTGAGATCTCACCTCTTGCAAAGAGAGACCCTAAGGACCCTAGAATCACAAGAAGATTTGAAGCATACGTAAACGGCTGGGAAATCGCAAACGCATTCTCAGAACTGAACGACCCGATCGACCAGTACGAGAGATTCGTAGAACAGCAGCACGAGCTGGACTGCGGACTGGACGACGAAGCTCATCCGATGGACATGGACTTCGTAAACGCACTGGAAGTTGGTCTGCCTCCTACAGGCGGTCTGGGAATCGGTATCGACAGAGTCATCATGCTGGTGACAGATGCGCCTACAATCAGAGACGTTATCCTGTTCCCTACTATGAAGCCGCTTGACGACGATAAGAAGACAGCAGAAATCCCGGCAGCAGTTCCCGGCGAAGAGGAAATAGTTGAAATTGACTTCTCAAAGGTTGAAATCGAACCGCTCTTCGAGGAAGAGGTTGACTTTGATACATTCTCAAAGTCAGATTTCAGAGCAGTTAAGATTAAGGAATGTGAAGCAGTTCCAAAGAGCAAGAAGCTGCTGAAGTTTGTACTGGACGACGGAACAGGAGAAGACAGAATCATCCTTTCAGGAATCCACGAATTCTACGAACCTGAAGAACTTGTCGGCAAGACAGCAATCGCAATCGTTAACCTGCCGCCACGTGCCATGATGGGCATTGATTCCAACGGAATGCTGATTTCAGCGGTTCATGAGGAAGAGGGCGAAGAAAAACTGCACCTGCTTATGGTTGATCCGAGAATCCCGGCAGGAGCAAAGCTTTACTAAACTCGTGCAAAAGCAAGGCTGATAAGGCAGAGAGCATGGCTCTCTGCCTTTTTAATTGGAGTTGTCACAAACTCAACAAACAAATGACATTTCAAGTGCTATAATGAATATATGAAGAAAAAGAATCAGGTCGACATGTTAAACGGACCGCTTCTGAAGAAGATGATTCTGTTCGCCATTCCAATAATGATTACCAGTACGCTCCAGCAGCTGTTCAACGCCATAGACGTGGCGATTATCGGGCAGTTTGCAGGGCCCCAGGCGATGGCGGCAGTGGGAAGCAACGGTCCAATAATAAATCTGGTAGTAAATCTGCTCGTTGGAATGTCCATCGGGGCAAATGTTGTAATTGCCAATTATATAGGTCAGGGCAGACGCGACAGAGTGAATGCGACCGTCCACACGACAGTACTGATTGCACTGGCCGGAGGAGTGTTCTTCGGTCTGGTGGGAATCTTCATCGCATGGCCGATTCTGAACGCCATGGATTCACCGCCGGATGTAATCTACATGGCGACCAGATATCTGAGGATATACTTCGCCGGAAGTCCGCTGATGGCACTCTACAATTTCGGAGCATCGATTTTAAGGAGCAAGGGCGACACACTAAGACCACTCTTCTGCCTGGCAGTTGCGGGAGTTATCAAGATTGGATTAAATCTGCTCTTCGTTGCGGTTCTACACTGGGATGTAACGGGAGTTGCGGTGGCAACCATAATCGCGAATGCAATAAGCTCATCCATGATAATCTGGATACTGACTCACGAGACAGATGAGTTCAGACTTGAAATAAAGAAACTGAAATTCTACAAGGAACATCTGATAAGAATAATAAAGATAGGCCTGCCGTCCGGAATTCAGGGAATGGTATTCTCGCTTTCCAACATATTCATTCAGGCGGCTGTAAACGGATTCGGCTCCGAAGCAATAGCAGGCTCATCGGCAGCACTGAACTTCGAGTACTTCTGCTATTTCGTACTGAATGCCTTTGTTCAGACGACCATGACATTTACCAGCCAGAACTACGGGGCTCGAAATATGGCACGCTGCAGGAAGATATGGCGACTGGGAATGATCATGGGATGCCTGGCCACACTGATTTTCAATCTGGGATTCTTTGCCGGCAGAGTTGCACTCATAGGTCTGTTTACAGGAGTTTCCTCGGTTGCGACTTGGGCATATATCAGAATGCAGCACGTACTCGTATTCCAGTGGATTGCCAATACATATGAAATCAGCGGAGCGGCAATGAGAGGAATGGGACATTCCACACTGCCTGCAGCGATAACGGTTCTCGGCACATGTGTACTTCGTATCGCATGGATATTCACAATTTTCAAGGACAGCGGATCCTTCAAGATGCTAATGAACATTTATCCGATTACATGGGCGGCAACAGGAGTGGTTACGCTGATAGCATATTTCATAATCAGACATAAAGAGGAGAAGGAGATAGGAAAATATGTATAATGAAAAGGTTGACTGCATTGGATGCGGTGCATGTAGTGAACACTGCGGTCTTGGACTTGACCCATGCAATTTAATGAAGCTGTACAACGATTTTCTTGACGGCAAAGAGGAGGAAGTAAAGGCCGCCCTGGCGGAATATCCGGAGGGCAAGGGACCGGACAGATGCTTCGGATGCGGAGCCTGTCAGTTCTGGTGCCCTCAGAAAATCGACATATGGCACACAATGGGCACACTTGTAAACCTTGTTAAATAGGCTGGATGGTGTTAGAATATGTCTTGTGTATATATTAAGGAGAAGACAGATGGCAGAAGTAATAGTAAAACAGTTATTCAGAGAAAGTGAAAAATTCGCAGAAAGCGAAGTAACAGTAAGAGGATGGATCAGAACAAACAGAGGATCCAATAAGTTTGGATTCGTTGAACTTAACGACGGTTCCTTCTTTAAGTCGGTGCAGGTTGTGTATGAGGCGGAATTCCTGGACAATTTCAGTGAAATCGCCAAGGCTCCGATTGCGGCAGCACTGAAGGTTACCGGTACATTCGTACTTACACCTGACGCCAAGCAGCCTTTTGAAATTAAAGCAAAGGCAATAGAAATCGAAGCTGATTCAGATCCTGATTACCCTCTCCAGAAGAAGAGGCACTCAATGGAATTCCTGAGAGAGATTGCCCACCTGAGACCGAGATCGAATACATTTGCGGCAGTTTTCAGAGTAAGATCCGTGACTGCCTATGCACTTCATAAATTCTTCCAGGAGAGAAACTTCGTTTATGCGCATACTCCTATAATTACGGCAAGTGATGCAGAGGGCGCAGGTGAAATGTTCCAGGTTACAACTCTGGACATGGAGAACCCTCCTAGAAATGAAGACGGCAGCATCGATTATTCGAAGGACTTCTTCGGAAAGCGCGCCAACCTTACGGTCAGCGGACAGCTCAACGGAGAAATCATGGCACTGGCGTTCAGAGACATCTATACATTCGGACCTACATTCAGAGCCGAGAATTCATTCACTGCAAGGCATGCATCCGAATTCTGGATGGTTGAGCCGGAGATGGCATTCTGCGATCTGGAAGGAAACATGGATGTTGCAGAAGACATGATCAAGTATGTAATTAACTATGTGCTGCAGGAATGCCCTGAGGAAATGCAGTTCTTCAACCAGTTCATGGACAAGGGGCTTCTGGAAAGACTCGATAATATTGTAAATTCAGATTTCGAAAGAATCACATATACTGAAGCGGTTGACATTCTCAAGAAGAGCGGCGAGAAATTTGAATACCCTGTTGAATGGGGCATAGACCTGCAGACTGAACACGAAAGATACATTACTGAAAAGGTTTACAAGAAGCCGGTATTTGTAACTGACTATCCGAAGGACATAAAGGCGTTCTACATGCGTCTGAACGACGACGGCAAAACAGTTGCAGCCTGCGACCTGCTGGTACCGGGCGTAGGAGAAATCATCGGCGGTTCTCAGAGAGAGGAACGTTATGATCTGCTTAAGGAACGCATCGAGGAAACAGGCATGAAGGCAGAGGATTACTGGTGGTACATGGAACTGAGAAAGTACGGCGGCGTCAAGCATTCGGGCTATGGCCTGGGCTTCGAGAGAATCATCATGTACATGACGGGCATGGCAAATATCCGCGACGTCCTGCCGTTCCCGAGAACTCCGAAGTCAGCAGAGTTCTAGACCGCATGAATGCGAAGCAAAAGAGGCCGAAAGGTCTCTTTTTTATGCTATAATACTCACATGAGAAAAGATTTACAGGCCGACCTGATGCTGCTCTTTGTGGCACTTTCGTGGGGAGCCTCCAACCTGGCAATTTCAACATGTCTTACAGAACTGTCGCCGCTGACAATAAATATTTTCAGGTTCATTGCAGCGGTTGTTACCGTTGCAGTTCTCGGATTTAAGAAGCTGAGAAGTTTGAATATGACTACTGTCAGATACGCCTTCCTGATGGGTATTTTCCTTACGGGGAATTACTTTTTTACCAACATCGGAATTGCCAATACAACTTTATCAAATGCAGGATTCTACTGCGGACTGGCCGTAATTTTCGCGCCGGTAGGTGAATGGGTATTCTTTGGCAAGAAGCCGGACAGGAAGCTGTGGTTTGTAATTGCCATATGTTTTGTCGGAGTATTCCTCATGAGCATGAAGGGGGACTTCACCATTAATACGGCAAATCTCAAGGGAGACATCTTCTGCATCTGCTGCGCCCTGAGCTATACGGGAAACATCCTCATAACTGACAAGGCTGTAATGGATGAGAGAACAGATGCCTACAATCTGGGAGCAATGCAGATAGGGTTCACTCTGTTGTGGAGTACAGTGCTGGCTGAATTATTTGAGCACCCGGTTCTGCCGCAGAGCGGAACGGTAATTTTCTGCATAATCTTCCTGGGAGTATTCTGCACGGGACTTGCCTTTGTAATTCAGCCAATTGCCCAGCAGTACACCACGGGGACTCACGTTGGACTTATTCTGGCACTGGAACCGGTATTCTGCGCGATCATAGCATTCCTCTTCGCAGGTGAAGTGCTCTTCGCACAGAACTATGTCGGAATGGTGCTTCTGATGCTGGGAATAGTAATTCTCGAGATAGATTTCAAACCGAAAAAGGAGAAAAAATGAAACTGATATCGTGGAACGTTAACGGCATAAGAGCCGCAATGAAAAAAGGATTTCTTGACTTTGCAAAAGCAGAAGATCCGGATGTGCTTTGCGTGCAGGAGACAAAGATGCAGGAGGGTCAGGCGGAGGTGCCGCTTGAAGGCTATCACCAGTACTGGTTTTCGGCTGACAAGAAGGGCTATTCAGGAACGGCAGTGTTTTCAAAGGAAGAACCCCTTTCGGTTTCCTATGGTCTCGGCATTGATGAGCACGATCATGAGGGAAGGGCGATTACCTGCGAATACCCCGATTTCTATCTGGTGAATGTGTATGTCCCGAACGCTCAGCCTGAGCTCAAACGAATAGATTACCGCATGAGCTGGGAAGATGCATTCAGAGCTTATGTCAAGGAACTCGAAAAAGCAAAGCCTGTTGTCATATGCGGCGACATGAATGTGGCCCATGAGGAAATAGATCTGAAGAATCCGAAGACTAACCGCGGCAATGCGGGATTCTCCGATGAGGAGAGAGGCAAGATGACCGAACTGCTCGGTGCGGGTTTTGTTGATACATGGCGCCATTTTAATCCTGACCTGGCGGGAGTTTATTCATGGTGGAGCTATCGTGCCAACGCACGTGCCAATAATGCCGGATGGAGAATTGATTATTTTCTCACATCGGAATCACTGAAGGACAGACTGGCCTCCGTGGATATTCTCACTGAGGTAATGGGCAGCGACCACTGTCCGGTAGTGCTGGAGATAAAGTAATACGGTAAATAAGAGGAGAATCAGGATGAGCACATTTGATGAATTAGGCGTAATGGTTGACGGCCTTGAAGATGACAGCGCTGAAGAATACGGTGGCGAGGTCGAAGAAATATTCCGCTTTGATGTATTCATTACGGAAGAAAAGGAAATAGAAATAGGAGTGAACATCGCAGAGATAGAGATTGAGGAACACCCGGATTTCGGAGAAGAGTACAGTCTCCTGGCTAGAACATTCGCGGATCTGATTGTGGAGCACGTGGGAATTAATACGGAAATTCTCATGTCCTCCGTTGAGGAAATGCCGGAACAGGATGTCAGCCTGAGTCTCGAAGAACAGCAGATTCTCATGGACAGGGGCACAGGTGAAAACGGCTCCGTTCTGTTTTACTCATTCCCTGTTCTCATTATGGAAGATGATGAGACGGGTGAGAAACAGCTGGGCGCAGGATTTAACAGAAGCCAGAAGGCCGACGTTCTGCTGAAGGTTTACGGCGAAGAATTTGCAGCGGTTGAAGAAGTATATCAGGAAAAGATAACGGACGCCGTCCTTGATCACGGCATGCTGTTCATTAAAGCGGTTGAATCAATAAAAAAACTGTAACAGCCCAGTGAGCTGTTACAGAACATAAATTCAAATGTTTACACAAGGCTGATTTCTCCCCGGAGATTTTCAGCCATTTTTTTCTTTACGGTTTTCTGGCTGTAGCCGCAGCTGAAGAGATAGTAAAGCTTGGCAACAGCGGCTTCAGTTGTCATGTCGTTTCCGCTGACAGCACCGGCCTTTTCAAGTGCTGAGCTGACCTCATAAGCGCCCAAACTGACAGCGCCGCGAGGACACTGGGAGCAGACAACGATGACGGTACCGTTGGCTGCTGCCTTTCGGATAATAGGCAGGAGAGCATCGCCTGTATCAGGAATGTTTCCCGTGCCGAAGGTCTCGATAACAACGCCCTTAAGACTTTCAACCATGATGGAATCGAAAAGCTCAAATTGTATTCCCGGGAAAACCTTGATGACGCCTATAGGCACATTCTTAAGCTTGCGGAGGGAGAAGGACCTGTCGCTCTTTTTTCTGAGCAGCTTGCTGTTGTACTTCACTTCGATGTTTGCCTCGGCAAGATAATCAAAATTAGGTGATGCAAAGGCAGTCAGTTCGTCTGATGAAGCCTTGATGGCCCGGTTGCCTCTTATCAGCCTGCCGCCGAAATAGAGGCAGACCTCGTGGACTTTGCTGTCCGCAGCTATGAGCATGGCAGTGATGAGATTATCCCTCGCATCATTTCTGATTTCACAGAGCGGAATCTGGGAGCCTGTCAGCACAACGGGCTTGTCGCAGCCTTCAAGCATGAAGGACAGAGCAGATGCCGTGTAGGCCATGGTGTCGGTTCCGTGCAGAACCACAAAGCCTGAATAGGAATTGTAATTGTCTCTGATTACTTCACCTATCTTATTCCATTCCCTTACTGTCATGTTGGATGAGTCCAGAACAGGATCCATATCAATTATGTCCCATGCGGGCATATTATCTGAATACAGATCGGGAATGTTTCTGAGAGTTTCATGGAATGCTTCCAGCATTGGAGCGTAGCCATTGCTGGTTTTGCTCATTCCTATGGTGCCTCCCGTGTATATTAACAGTATTTTCTTCTTTGCCATTTTATTCAGCCTCCTTAAATGCCATAAACGATTATAACTTATTTTCGTTGCATTAACAAAGAGTAAAATACTTGAAAATGTATGTTGTTTGTCATACAATGAACACACAAAGGAGGATACGTCATGGCAAAGACTGCAGTAATAAATGTAAGGGTTGAACCTGAGCTTAAACAGCTTGCGGAGGACCTTTATAAGAGTTTCGGAATAACAATCACGGATGCGATAAATCTGTTTCTGAACAAATCGGTAATGGAAGGCGGGTTGCCTTTTGAGCTGAAGCAGCCCAGATATAATGCTGAAACAGAGGCAGCAATGGCAGAAGCTGATGCCATACTTGACGGCAGAGCAGAGACAAAAGCATATAAATCAGCAGGCGAACTTTTTAGAGAACTGGATAGGGAACTGAAAGAGGAGAGCAGATAATGCGCGTATTAAAAACTACTGCCCAGTTTCGCAGGGATTATAAGAGGATGAAGAAAAGAGGGAAAGATATGACTTTGCTTGAGGAAGTCATTGACAGCCTGCTGCGGGATGACAAACTCCCTGAAAAGTACAGAGACCATGGTCTGGCAGGAGAATATCTGGGGTACAGAGAATGTCATATTGAACCGGACTGGCTACTGGTTTATTCTATATCAGGTGACAGTATTACACTGGTAGCAAACAGAACGGGAAGCCACGGAGATCTGTTCAGATAACAAAATAAGAGAGGAACTGACATTATGAAAATAACAGCAAAAACAATAATAGCACTGATTGTAAGCGTATCATTCTGCCTTTGCATTGCAGGGTGCGGCAGTGAAGATGATGGTGGAGAGGTTGTCGGTGCCTGTACATTAAGCGTGCAGGATCAGATTCAGGAAGACGAATATGAAATCAGCGAAGGCGATACCGTATACGATATCCTCATGAAAACGGAACTGGCTGTATCGGCTGAAGATACAGGTAACGGTCTGTCAGTTGAGGCCATTGAAGGAGTTGCAAATGGTGACAAGGGCAAGACCAGCGGCTGGCTGTTTACAGTGAACGGCGAAATGCCAATGAACTACTGCGATAAGGTTGAAGTAAGTGACGGGGATGAAATCGTATGGGAATTTGCAGAAGGAATGTAAGAGACAGATTAATAATTGCCACCATGTGCGCCGACTGGCAGGACGTTGCGGACAGGTACGGCCTGGGAGTTGAAGGAGATTATTTCTGCCAGGCGGAGAACATGGACGGCGAGAAGGGCCTTCGTGCGAAGGCAGACCTGGCGCAGATGATAAAACAGTACGATGTCAGGCTCATGCACGCACCATTCAACGAACTGCACCCGGCGGCAATAGATCCCAGGGCAAGGGCACTCGCCATGGACAGACTGAATCAGGCGGCTGAAATAGCCATTGAAGCGGGAATAAAAAAGATGGTGGTGCATTCCGGATACGTTCCGTTCGTCTATTTCAAGGAATGGCATCACGAAAGATCTGTGGAGTTCTGGAAGGAATTCATGGCAGACAAGCCCGAGGATTTTGAGATATGCATAGAGAATGTTCTGGATGATGAGCCGGGAATGCTGGTGGAAATAGTAAAGGCTGTAGACGATAAGCGCGTTGGACTGTGTCTGGACGTGGGGCATGCAAACATTCTGGGTGTCAGCCCGGTGGAGTGGCTTCCTGCAATGGCGCCGTATCTCAAGCATCTGCATATCCACAACAATGACGGCGCAGGGGACTTTCATGACGAGGTGATGAACGGAAACATTGACATGGAAGCAATTCTCGATTGCGTGATAAGCGAATGCGACCCGCAGACGACGGTCACCCTGGAGATTCTCAGCTGTGAAGACACCCTTGACTGGTTAATGGACAGAGGGTATTATAAATAAGTAAATTAAATATTCGGACTCAGACAAATCGGAAGCCGGTTAATTTCCGGCACTGTGTCTCAGCAACCGTGATATCCACGAAAGGGCAGAAGCCACTGGAGCAATCTGGGAAGGCGCCCGAGTAGGCCGGTGTGAAAACACCTGAAAGATTAAGTCGGTAGACCTGTCTGAAGTAACAAGTTAGTCTTCTGAGGTAGGACGGCGGATTTTTTTTGTATAAATGCAAAACCACTGAATGCACTCGGAACGGGTGCATTTTTTTATTCCGTTCTGCCCTCGGACGAGGGAGGAAAAAATGAAAAAGAAAATGACAAAAGTATTGGCAATGCTCATGTGCATCATGACTGCGGTAGCGTTCATGCCTGCATTTGCATTTGCGGCAGACGGTGGAGTAAGCGTAAAGATTACCGTGTCCGGCAAGGGCGAACTGGCACTGGATAACAGCGGCAATCCTGTTGCTGCGAAAAGCATCACGGTAACGGACAGGGATGGAGACGGAAGCGTAACACTCAGTGACGCATTTATCACAGCCCATGAGAAGTTCAACAGCAAGGACAATTATTCAATCAGCAACGGATACTGCTCGAAGTTCTGGGGAGACACATCAGGTAATTATCTGGGATTTGTTAACGGCAGCGCAGGCGGAACGGCCTGGAATAAGACAGCAATAAAGGACGGAGATTACATTGTGGCTTCAATAAACAAGGACTACAACGGAAACGATTACTATACAGCATTTGATAAGAATGCCGTAACAGTGAAGACCGGTGAATCATTCAGCCTGAAGCTGAGCGGACATAACGGCATGGCCGGCGGAGCAGACAAGGCTGTTTCAGATGTATCGGTCAAGACAAGTGCCGGAACAGCGCTGGGCAAGACAAATTCAAACGGAACAATCAGCATGTCATTCAGCAAGGCGGGAAGCTATGTTGTAACTGCAGCTGGCTTTAATGTTGATACAACTGTAACCGATGCATGGATTTATCCTGCATCAAAGAAGGACAAGGACGGCAAGACAATATATGCGACAGCTGACTGGAACACCGGAGAAGAAGCGGTACTGTATTACACAAGCGATCCGGGCGAAGCTCCATATGATTCATCACTCATGTACGCATACAGCATGATAAACATTGACAAATTCGATCCTGAAACATTCAACGACGGATTCCTTCTCTATTCAAATGAGTACAAGGCAAGTGCTCCGGCAATTGCACCGGCATGTGTAGTTACTGTAAAGGCACCGGCAGTAAAGAAGCCGGTAAAACCGGCATTCAAGCTCAAAGCCGGAAAGAAGGTTATTTCGGTAACAATGTCAAAGAGTGCAGCAAAGTACAACGCAGCAGCCTTCCAGATAGCATACAAGAAGACTGGTGCGAAGAAGTGGAAGAGCGTTAAGACTAAAAACGCAAAGAAGACAATAAAGAAGCTGAAGAGACACACAAAATATTCATTCAAGGTGCGCACTTACAAGAAAGTAAACGGCAAGTATTATTACAGCAGTTATACAACAGTCAAGAGAATCAAGACAAAATAAAAGTGCAAAGGCAATAAACACATTATGAGAAGAAAAACATCAAACATTTTAATAGGCGTACTGGTGGCGGTCATTGTATTCTGCGGCGTGATGGCCATAGGAACCTTCAGCGGCTGGTTTTCAAAGGATGATACCGGCAGCGTAGCGCAGGAAAGCACAGCAGCCGAAGAGGCTGCAGTTCAGGAAGAGGAGGCGACTGCCGAAGAAACCGTAACGGAGGTACAGTCACAGGATCAGGAAGAGCCGACGCAGAAGAGGACAGAGGCGCCTGCAACCGAAGCGGCAAAAAGGTGCACGATCACAATCAAATGCGACTCGATTCTTAAGCATCTGGACAGTCTTAAAGACGGAAAGAACAAATACGTTCCTTCAAACGGTGTGATCCTGTCAAAGAGTACAGTTGAATTCAGGGACGGGAATACGGTGTTTGATGTACTCAAGGCGACCTGCTCGGCGGCAGGGATCAATCTGTCCGCGAAGAATTCATCCATGGGAGCATATGTCGAAGGCATAAACAACATCTTTGAATTTGACTGCGGAGGAACTTCCGGATGGATGTATTCCGTCAACGGAACTACGCCGAATCACAGCTGCTCGGCACACAAGGTAAAGAATGGAGATAATATAATATGGTATTACAGCTGCGGAAAATAACAGCGGTCCTATTAGCACTCATCATTATGATGAGTGCTTCTCCTGCTTTTGCGGCAGAGGAACAGAACGCTGCATGTGATGAACAGCAGGCTGCATGCGAGGAACAGCAGGCCATGGAGACAACTTCGGAGCCTGCGGAATCTGCGGAGCCTGCAGCTACAGAAGCGACTGAAGCAAGGGAAACAGGCGAAACTCCTGAGACTTCAGGCGAAACTGCTGCGCCTGCGCAAAAGCAGATGGTTCTCATATGCCTTACAGTTCTGGACGAAAACGACAACAGAATACTTGATGAGGAAAAGCTTGAAGCGGAAGAGGGCACGAGCCCACGGGATTTTGCGGAAGAAATATTCAGGGATGCAGAACTGAAGTGGCAGTGGGAAGAATGCGACTTTGAATATAACGGAGAAGCGGTCGATAAGGGCGTGCTGGCAAAACGCGAGCTGAAGGACGAGGACAGACTTGTCATAATTCACGGCACGGGGAAAGACTGTTCGGATGAGACCGGCATGTGCTCAAAAGGATCTGAAGAGCCGGTCATGAGCATTCAGGCGACGGATAAGGAAATCTCGGACTCGGGCAGTGCCGCTGCCGCCGGGACGAAAACAATAATAGATGCCGATGACTGGGCCTGGGGAAATGAGTGGGGCATCATAGGCCTCGCCAGAAGAGGAACCGTATCGGATTCATGTTCGGATAAATACTGCATAAGTCTGGCAACACTTCTCGATGAGAATAAATCGGACATGCTTAGTCAGAGCAAGAGCAGCGATAACGCCAGAACGATTCTGACTCTTACGGCTCTCGGCTATGATCCTGAGGACGTAAACGGATATAATCTGCTGGAGCCTCTTGCTGACATGAGCTATGCTTCACAGCCATATCTTAGCGGTCCAATATGGACCCTGATTGCCATAGACTCACATGACTATAAGCTGCCAAAAGTGAAGAAGGGCGGAACGCAGACTACGAGAGAGCTTCTGGTCCAGACGATTCTCTCCGCCAGGAGAGGTCCCGGATGGGCCTACAGCGGAGGAGCACCTGATGTTGACATGACCTGCATGGCGATTCAGGCGCTCGCTCCATACTACAGAGCTGGAGACGCAAGCGTGGTTTCAGCTGTTGATACAGCAGTTGCATGGCTTTCGACCAGACAGAATGCCAAGGGGGGATTTGAGAGCTTCGGCGATGAAACATCAGAGTCGGCCAGTCAGGTAATCGCCGCACTGACATCAGTGGGCATTAATCCGAATACTGACCCGAGATTTGTGAAGAACGGAAAGAGTGTTGTTGATTCACTGCTCAGTTTCATGACAGAGGACGGAGGATTCAGACATCTGAAGGGTGGAGGGCAAGACCCTCTGGCATCATATCAGGGATGCTATGCGCTGGCGGCTCTGGAAAGGCTGCAGAACGGGGAGAACTCTCTATACGACATGAGAGACGTTTCTTTGAGACAGTTCACGGCGGAGCCGAAGCCACAGGAGGAAGAGGACAGGCCTGACAATCCCGAAAAGGATAAGGACCCGGCTGAAAAGCTTGCACCTGCAGCTCAGGGCAGGACATTTTCCCTCGGTGGAAAGACGGTTTCCGTAAGCCTTACTGCCGGGGATGAAGATATTCTCAAAGAAAAGGGAACAAGTGAAAAAACAACGGAAATGGGCTATAATAGCCTGGCGGAGAAAGAACGTCTTATGAGCGTGCTGCCGTGGCTGTACTGCGGAATCGGTGCACTGGCGGCTCTCGCACTGGTTATAATACTCAGGAACAGAAAGTCCGTTTAAGAGAAAGCATGAGAAACACATTTGCAACATATCACCCAATAATAGAGTTTGGCTTTTTCTGCGTTGTGATAGGAATAGGAATGTTCATGATTCATCCCGTATTCCTGGCCATAGGCGCAAGCGCAGCATTCATCTTTGCCATTCTTACAGGCGGCAGAGGGTCACTGAAGTTCACCCTCTGTTTTCTGTTGCCGATGATCATTCTCATTACGGTGATCAATCCTCTGGTAAATCATCAGGGGGCCACCATACTGTTCCACATGAGGTACAGCTATGTGACAGCTGAAGCGGCCATCTACGGACTGCTGATGGGTATGATGCTGGCGGCAATCATGCTTTGGTTTTCGTCATACAACAAGGTAATGACCAGCGACAAATTCACCTATCTCTTCGGGCGGATAATGCCGTCGATTTCACTGATATTCACAATGGTAATGAGGTTCATTCCAAATTACAAAATTCAGATAAAAAGGATTGCCGATGCACAGAAGGCTGCAGGCGGCGGTCGGGAAGCCGAAACACTTAAAGAAAAAATACATTCAGGCATAAAGATAATTTCAATCATGTTCACCTGGGCTCTTGAGAACTCCATCGATTCGGCAGACTCCATGAGGTCCAGGGGATACGGCCTGAAAAACAGGAGCAGGTTCAGCATCTACCGCTTTGACCGGCGGGACGGGATGGCAGCTCTGTTCCTGGCGGTAATGACGATTATCGTACTTGCCGGATGCATCTCGGGAGCATGCCATGCCGAATATTTCCCTGAGATTGCCTTTGCAAAAGCAACAGCGCTTCAGACAGCAAGCTACATTGCCTTTGCATGCATATGTTATTTCCCTGTATTCATTGAAGTTAAGGAGGTGCTGGTATGGAAACATTTAGAATCAAAAATCTGACATTCACTTATCCGGAAAAATCCCGGCCGGCACTTTGCGATGTGAATCTTGATATCAATATCGGCGAGATGGTCGTGCTTTGCGGCCAGTCGGGCTCCGGCAAGACAACTCTGCTCAGGAACATGAAACCGCTCATCGCTCCTCACGGAAAGCTCGAGGGCCTGATTGAGTTCTACGGAACGGATGTTAATGAGCTGAGCCAGGAGGTGCAGGCATCCAGAATAGGATATGTGCTGCAGAATCCGGATGCACAGATTGTAACTGATAAAGTATGGCACGAGCTGGCCTTCGGCCTTGAAAGCCTGGGAATGGATACGAAGACAATAAGGCTCAGAGTTGCGGAGATGGCAAGCTTTTTCGGAATCCAGGGATGGTTCCACAAGGACGTGAACGAACTGTCCGGAGGACAGAAGCAGCTTCTGAATCTGGCTTCCGTCATGGCAATGCAGCCGGACGTTCTCATTCTGGACGAGCCGACTTCACAGCTTGATCCGATTGCGGCAGGAGATTTTCTGACGACGGTAGGCAAGATAAACAGGGAGCTGGGCACGACGGTAATCATTACGGAACACAGGCTGGAGGACGTGCTGCCAATGGCTGACAGAGCCGTAGTAATGGACGGGGGAAGAATAATTGCGGACGACACGCCTGCAAATGTGGGAGCGATTCTGGCAAAGAAAAAGCATCCGATGTTCATGGCAATGCCGTCACCGCTGCAGGCTTACGCCATCCTGTTTAACGAGGGAATGGGAAAGGAACTGGAGTGTCCCGTTGACGTGCGCACGGGAAGGAACTGGCTGACGAAACTCATGGCAGGCAGGACTCCTTCGGTAACGGAACTGAAAGCAGATGAGGAAAGTCTGCCGAAGGACCCTGAAACGGGCAAAACTCCTGAGCCGTCAATTGAGATGAAGGACGTCTGGTTCAGATACAGCAGGAACGACAGCGATGTGATCAAAGACCTTTCACTGAGTGTTTATCCCGGTGAAATATTCTGTATAGTGGGCGGAAACGGAACGGGCAAGACCACGGCAATGTCACTTGCTGCAGGGCTCCGAAAGGCATACAGAGGCAGGGTGAAGGTCAAGGGCCGAACGGCCATGCTTCCTCAGAATCCGCAGATTCTCTTTACCGAAGACACGGTTCGCGAGGAACTGAAGGATGGAATGGGCACAATGGCAACATCGGATTTCCTGGACGTTGAAAGGCTCATGGATTCTCATCCGTATGATCTTAGCGGAGGTGAACAGCAGCGTGTGGCCCTGGCCAAGATACTTCAGACCGAGCCGGACATTCTCCTTCTGGACGAGCCGACAAAGGGACTGGACAATGAACTGAAGCAGAAGCTTGCGGGAATACTTGACGAGCTCAAGAAAGAGGGCGTGACCATTCTCATGGTTTCCCACGACGTGGAATTCTGCGGGCGCTACGGTGACAGATGCGCCATGTTCTTTGATGGAAAGATTATTACAACAAATGCGCCGAGGACATTCTTCTCGGGCAACAGTTTCTATACTACCGCGGTCAACAGAATGTCCAGACACATTTTCGGCAATGCGGTAAATGTTGATGATTTAGTGGAGCTTATCAGAGCAAATGAGTGAGCATTACCTTCTGATCAGTATTTTAATAGCACTTCTTGCGCTGGTGCCGTTTTTCGTGAAATTTGAAAGACGCAACGTTCAGGCAAGGGAGCTGGTTCTGCTGGCTGTTCTCATCGCTACGGCGGTTGCAGGCAGAGCGGCATTTTTCATGCTGCCCAATTTCAAGCCGATTCTGGCAATAGTGATTATCGCCGGAGTGGCACTTGGAAGTGAATCGGGATTTCTGGTCGGAGCCATGGCCGCCTTTGTATCAAATTTCCTCTTCGGACAGGGCCCGTGGACACCTTTCCAGATGGTGGCAATGGGGGTGTGCGGTTTTCTGGCCGGACTTCTGTTCCACAGGTATTATGCAAAGGCAGACAGCTTCAGCGGCAGGAAAAAGCTGCCACTGCTCATTTTCGGCGCGGCGGCGGTATTCATTCTGTACGGAGGAATTGTGGACATATGGACCATCCTTGCAATGACGCCTCATCCTACCATGGCAACGGTGATTATGGTTTACGGAGCGGCAGTATACATGAATGTCATTCATGCGGGAGCAACGGTAATATTCCTGCTTTTGCTCGGAGGACCGATGCTCAGGAAGCTGAATCGTGTTCAGATAAAATATGGAATGAACGAAAAAAGGTGTATTGACAATATGTAAATATATGGTATAGTTGACATATAAAGGGAAAGCAAGCTATTCGGCATCAATTAATTTCGAAAGGAGTATTAAGAGATGTTTCAGTCAAAGAAGGGAGGCCTTCTGCGAAAGGGGATAGCTGCTTTTTTATTGTTTGCGATGATGGGCAGCGGCTTTGCTTTTGCGTCCGATGAGGGAGAAGCTGCGGAGGGCCTGCAGTCACCGGAGGCTTCGGAAGCGGTTTCGGATACAACTGCGGCAGAGGTGGAAACTGTCGCTGACGCAGATGCGACAGCGGAAAAGCAGGCGGAAGCGGACACCCCGGATTCAGGAACCGAAGCGGAGGAAGAAGCTAATGAGTTTGAGACCGTGGGAACGGTAAAGCTTAAGAGCGAAGGGAAACTGGCGAGCGCAGCTGTAGAGGAAATAGAGGAGGATGGTGAACTTGTGCTGTTTGCCCAGAGTTCGAGCGCTGCCACTTCTAAAAAAGTCAAGATGCAGGCAGGCAGCATCATTATTTATGAAAACTGCGCAACGCACAATCTGACGGTTGAATACAACGGCAAGAAGATTCGCGCATACTGCATTGAACCCGCTGTAGTGTATGCGGGGGACGGGACCTACACGGCAAGCCCGTGCAATTCCGCCCTGCTTGCCAAGACTCTGTATTATTCACTCGGCAACCCCGGATATTCAAA
Organism: Clostridia bacterium; assembly: GCA_024403185.1. Lineage (GTDB taxonomy): Bacteria > Bacillota > Clostridia > Peptostreptococcales > Anaerovoracaceae > Lentihominibacter. Next base: position 3,155 of record JAKSSG010000008.1, on the reverse strand, counting down.
GAAGACGGAATCCTATCTTTCTGGGCTCAGCAGGAAGGACTGCTACAAGAACAAGCGCGGCATATATGCCTTCTGTCACATTGCTCTCAGCTATGTATATGACGGTGAGAAATCCGGAGGCGACGCGTTCACGGGCGTTTCCTCGGGCACAAAGACAGCCATAAAGAAATTCATCAAGAAGATAAAGAGCTGGCCGGATCCGCCGGGAGCCGACATAGGACTCAGCACCCGCTCGGTAAAGGCAGCGTGGAACGCGGAAAAGAAGCTGCAGGAAACACCCGACATCATGGTGACGGGCAGCGTCGGCAATTCCATTTCGGTTCCCGTTCCGGAAGGTGCAAAGGCAGTATGCGGAGACAAGACGGCAGGGAGCGGGAAGCTTACGGTCAAGGTTGGCGAAAGCTTTCATCTGACGGCTCCGGCATCCGTACAGGGAACATACAGTTCCCCTGACATTGCGGGAAAGAACAAGGAGTTCCAGCCGTATATCATCAAGCCGAGCGGTAAGCAGGACGCCCTGTTCAGCATCAGCACGATCAATTATGTTTCCTATGCGGTTACCTGGTTGAAGTTCGGAAGGGTGGAGCTTATAAAGACATCATCCGATGAGGGGATAACCGGAGGCAGCACATATTATTCTCTGGAAGGCGCCGTTTACGGCCTGTACAGCAAGGCGACAGGAAAACTGTTTGAGAAGATGGTTACAGATGAGGACGGACAGGCCTCGGTGGAGAACGTTCCCTACGGAGAGTACTATCTGAAGGAGATAAAGGCATCAAGGGCTTACGAACTTGATGTAGCATCCCATGACATTACCGTGGCTTCGCCGTCACAGTCGGAAACGGTACTTGAGAAACCTGTGGTTCCTGAAATCGCCACAAGTGCATACGTGGCTGAGACAGGTGAATCCTCGGCAGAGGAGAACGAAGCGGTAAACATATCGGACACGGTGGAATACAGCGGCGTTGAACCGGGAATGGAATACAGAATTGAAGGCAGGCTCATGAACAAGGCTACAGGCGAGGAAATTGAGGGAACGGAAAGTGAAGTTCTGTTCACGCCTGACAGCTCCGATGGCATCCTGCAGATGGATTATGAACTGAACAGCAGCGGACTGGGCGGAAACACTGTGGTGGCTTACGAGAGACTCTATCAGGCTGACAATCTCATAGCCGTTCATGAAGACCTGAACAATGAGGCGCAGTCTGTAAACATAACCGAGAAGCCGGAGCAGACGCCTGAGGGAAAAACTGAGGACAGCCCAGATCAGAAACCGGGAGAAAAAACCGGTGATAAAGGGGCAGAGACACCTGACCGAGGACCTGATACGGGAGACGGCATGAACCTGCTGATTCTTGCCTTTGCTCTGGCAGCAAGCGGGCTGCTGGGATTGACCGCTATAATGAAGAAAAACTGATTGCTATGGCGTTCCTGAAATGGTATACTATTTGCGTATGCGCGGGCATACGCTATAAGACAGTAAAATATTTTAGGGAGGTCTCATTAGATGAAGGGCTATAAAAGCGAAAACATTAGAAACGTTGCGCTGGTAGGACATGGCGGCTGCGGAAAAACTACGTTCCTCGAAGCTGCACTGCTGGCAACAGGCGTGATTTCAAGACTTGGCAAGGTCGAAGAAGGACAGACAGTATCCGACTATGACAAGATGGAAATCGAAAAAGGATATTCAATCAATTGTACAGTAGTACCGGTTGAATACAACAAGGTAAAGATCAACTTCGTTGACACACCGGGTTCATTTGACTTTGTTGGAGAAGTTAACTCAGCACTGAGAGCTGTTGAAGCGGCAGCAATCCTCGTTGATGCTTCATCCGGAATCCAGGTTGGTACAGAAAAGGCATGGGATTCATGCAAGGAATTCGGAGTACCAAGATTTTTCCTGATCAACAAGACAGACAAGGACAATGTAAATGTTGACGAACTCATCGGCGAACTGAAGGCAAAGTTCGGTTCAGCAGTTGTTACTCTGGACGACAGAGAATCAATGGAAGAGGAAATCGCAGGAACAGACGAAGAACTCATGGAAGCATACTTTGAAAACATGACTCTGACTGATGAACAGTTTGCAAAGGGTCTGTCAAAGGGTATCGGCCAGGGAGACATCGTTCCTGTATTCACATGCTCATCAATGACAGGCGATGGAGTAAAGGAAGTACTCCAGCAGTTCATCGACTTCGTTCCTAAGGCAACAGACCATGCACCATATGCTGCAAAGGACGGTTCAGATGCCGATATCGAAGTTGCAGTAGATCCGGCAGGAAAGCCTGCAGTTCTGATCTTCAAGACTCTGGCAGATTCATTCCTGGGCAAGATTTCACTGGCTAAGGTTATCAGCGGAACAATCAAGTCAGGACAGAACCTGTACAATGCTAATTCAGAGAAGGACGAAAAGCTTGGTTCACTGTTCTTCGCAAGAGGAAAGAATCAGGAAGATGCATCAGAAGTTGTTGCAGGTGATATCGTAGCTATCGGTAAGCTGCAGAACACAAAGACAGGCGACACGCTCTGTGAAAAGGCAAACCAGGTTAAGTTCCCTGCAATCCAGTTCCCATCACCGACACTGTATCAGTGCGTTGAGCCTGCAAAGAGCGGCGACGATGAAAAGATGGGTACAGGACTGAAGAGACTCATGGAAGAAGACCCTTCATTCGTACTTGAAAACAATATAGAAACACACCAGACACTCATCGGAGGTCAGGGAGATATTCAGCTGAACATCATGAAGGACAAGCTCAAGGACAAGTTCGGTGTTGAAGTTCAGACAGTTCCTCAGAAGATTGCTTACAGAGAAACAATCAAGGGAACATCAGACGTTCAGGGTAAGCACAAGAAGCAGACCGGTGGCGCAGGACAGTACGGTGACGTACATATCAGATTCTCACCATCAGAAGAAGAATTCGAATTCGGCGAAGAACTCTTCGGCGGTTCAGTTCCTAAGAACTACGTACCTGCAGTTGAAAAGGGTCTGAGAGAATGCATGGAAAAGGGACCTCTCGCAGGATGTAAGGTTCAGAACGTTAAGGCTATCCTCTACGATGGTTCATACCACGAAGTAGACTCAAACGAAATGGCATTCAAGATTGCCGCATCACTGGCATTCAAGAAGGGTATTGCAGAAGCTAACCCTTGCCTGC
>JAKSSG010000076.1 GCA_024403185.1 Clostridia bacterium | reverse complement strand
CATCCTCACTGAACCTGAATTTTTCCAGGCATACCGAAATGACATGTTCACCATATTGGAAAGCTGCTTCCAGGCGGTGGCTGTCTGCCGGTGGATTCCAGTCCTCTGCAGGTTCATCTTTTATGGCTTTCCCGCTTACCGGTTCGGCGCTGATATATGCCTTGACTTCTCCATTCTCTCCGATATTTACAGGCTCCAGATTATATCTTTCTTCTTTAATGTAACCGTCTATGTTTCCCTCTTCGAAGCCCATGACGCACTCGCCCTTGTAGGTCTGCATGCAGATTGAAATCATGGAGTCTTCATCGCTCCATTCCATGCCTATGAGCTCCTTGCTTTTGCTTTCTGTTTCTATGCCCTCGCCGTATCCTTCAGGGGCTTCCCATGACATGATGTCATCAAGGCCGATTCCGTTTAAGTCCGGCTCCTCAGCCTGTGTGAGCTGATCCACTGTTTCTCTGACATCTGTTCTGAACTCTCCAATTATCCAGCAAATCAGCAATCCGACAATCACTGCACAGAGTGCAATAATAAACGCACGTAATGCAAACTTCTTTTTCTTTCCAGCCGGCACATCTTTCCATGTTAAATCTGTATGCTTTTTGTTATCCATTTTTGCTCCCGGAGGCAACAACTGCTTCATCCTGTTTCTTTTATTCTATCATAATATTGAATCTTTTATGGCCTAGTGGGCGCATTCAGTCGTTTCGACACAATAATTTGTCTCTCCGCATTCTGGACACGCCAGTTTCCTTGTTGTTGGCGTATGTCCTGCAAAGAAAAATTCCTTCATGCCGGGTCTGAATACTTTGTGACAATTCGGGCAGATGTACAGCACATTTTTATAATAGAAGTTCACCAGGTATGCTGCCACTGCCGCTATGAGCGGAATGCAAAGTATTGCAGGCAGCCAGCTGCCGGTTCTAATCCCATATACTATTACTATTATTTCAATTATGTCCAGGGGCAGTCCGACCCCCAGCATGATGCCTCTGATTTTCTTCAGTTTGCTTTTGCTGTCCATTACGTTTACCACGTCACCAATTGATTCAAAATTAAAGTCGCCGTCATTCAGGCGTACTGAGTTTCGCAGGCCTTTCTGCAGCTCTTCGATTTTCTTCAGCTGTTCTTCCTTTTCTCTGGCTTCCGAAACGAGACGTTTCTTCTGTTCTTCAAGGATCAGGCTGATGACTTCTGTTGAATTCGGGTCATCAAGAAATTCTCCTATTTCTTTAATTCCAATCCCTATTTCTCTCAGAAAACAGATGATGCGCATTCTGGAAACATCATCTTCTGAATAAAGTCTTCGGCCGCCTTCACTGATTTCAGATGGTGTCAGAATTCCTCTTTTGTCGTAATACTGCACTGTCCTTACAGTAATGCCGCAAAGATCTGCTATTTCTCCTGTTGTGTATTTTGACATGGCTTTACCTCCTTACAGGTAAAAGTCTAGTGCATTACGTCGGGTAATGAGCAAGGGCTTTTTCAGGATTTTTTGATTATCTCATTTATTTCCATATTGTCAAGAGGCTATGCTAAACCCCTTCCG
>JAKSSG010000075.1 GCA_024403185.1 Clostridia bacterium | reverse complement strand
TCAGTTGCAGCCTGAATCATGTAGTCTTCGTGTCCGAATGAGTCAGCGAAGATGATTCCGCAGCCGGCGTCAACCAGCTCAGCAGCTGCATCGTAGCATTCCTGACCTTCAGGGATGTTTGTCTTGATGATTGCTTCAACGCCAAGATCCTCGGCCGCCTTATTTGCAGCATCGATGAAGTTCTTGTCATAAGTTGAGTTTTCGTCATGCAGGCAAATGAATCCTACTTTGTAAGCGCCATCGTCTGATGAACCTTCGTCTGAACCGCCACAACCGGTGAATACTGCAGTGAAGCAGAATACCATCATGAGAGCCAGTACTAATGATAATACTTTTTTCATTTTGTTCCTCCTGTAAAAAATGAACTCTTAAGAAAAATAACAAAGACAGGTATAAAACCTGTCTGCCAATTTTCTACGGTACCAACCCGTTGCTCTGAGGGAATAAAAACAAAAGTCTAAAAATTCTTAGTCCACTCAAATCAACCAATAGTCGTAACTAAGGTGTTACGGTAGAAACGCACTAACCATTTCTTCGTGCTTATATTGGCGAATATTTAATTTGCGTAGATTGTGGAGTTCGTGCGTTCTGACCACAACATATTGTGTATATTCTGTGATATAGGAATGTTCGATACTTCTCCTCTACGCTTTGAGTTTACCAACTTGAGTGAACGGTGTCAATATCAATTGAACTCAAATCGGCTGCTTTTGGTGTTTATTTTTAAATACATTGGCAATGGTTTCCAAATCGTGTAAATGCTTTCCATTTTAGGCTGGGAAATGGAAATTACTGCGCCTTGAAATGTGCTCTCCCCGGGAGTAAAATGGTTCATGGGATTAAGCATGAAAACTCAAATACCACGGAGGTAAAACATGAAATACGAAATAGACATTGCCGGAATGAAACGCGAACTGAAGCTGTTCAAGGTTGCAGACAACCTGCAGATTGCAGCCTTCATATTATATGGTGACGTTGAAATCACAAAGCATGCAGCCAGAGAACTGCTGGCAAGAGCTCCTGAATTCGACATCATAATGACAGCCGCTTCCAAGAGCATTCCTCTCGTTTACGAAATGACAAATCAGGCAGGCAAGGAGGAATATGTCGTAGCGCTCAAGGGCAAGAAGGTTTACATGGGAACGCCGCTGGAAATGGCAGTTCACTCGATCACAACCCAGGCGGAGCAGACAATCTACATCGGCGAAGACGATGTGGCAAAGCTCAAGGGCAGAAAGGTCCTGATTGTTGACGACGTAATCAGCACCGGCGAATCACTTAAGGCAATAGAAGGCCTGGCAGAAAAGGCCGGCGCCAACATTGTGGGCAGAATGGCCGTACTGGCCGAAGGCGACGCATATGACAGAACGGACATTTCCGTACTGGGCAAGCTTCCTCTCTTTGACGCAGAGGGCAACGTTCTCTAATGCAAAAGCAGCATATCGTTTAATTGCAATACAAAACCGACAGAATTCTGTCGGTTTTTCTTATTGCATTCCTTTATATATATTGCATCTAGATTACATCGAAAATGTCCATGGCATTTTCAATGATGCTGTCCGGCGCCTCCTCTGCCGGAAAATCATCTATGTCCTTTCCTTTCAGGCTCAGGCTCCAGCCTACGAGTATTGCCTTCGTTCCCGCGTTGTGTGCGCACATCATGTCCAGCTTCGAATCTCCGATCATTGCTGCATTTTCAGGCGGGGACTGGAGTTTGTCGAGAACCTTGAGAATGCACTCCGGATCCGGCTTGTGATTCTCAACTTCTTCCGCTGTTATTATCTCGTCGAAGTAATCCATTAACCCGTATTTTTCAAGGCCCTGATAGAGAGTCACTTCCACTCTGGAGGTTGCTATGCCCACCTTGTAGCCTCTTGCCTTCGCTTCCTTCAGCATTTCCTCCACTCCCGGGAAGAGCTCTATCATGTCCCAGAAATGCTCTCTGTGCCAGGTTCTGTATACCTTAACCGATTCATCAACGGGTACGTCCGGAAATGCGTTTTCCATGCTGGTCTCCAGAGGCTCGCCGAAGGTGTTCAGGATGTAATCCATGTCGCCCTCGTGACCGGTAAATGTTCTGTATGTGTGCTGCCAGGATTCTATGATGACACTGTTGGTGTCCATGAGAGTTCCATCAAAATCAAATACAAGTGTATCTATCATGTTAATTCCTCCATGGGACAATTATATAGCGAAAAGCCCGGCGCAACAAGTGCGCCGGGCTTTTCTAGTGTATAAAAATGATTATAGAGATTTCTTTCTCATGTGCCTTCCGGCTTTAGAATCCGCCGTACATGCAGAGCATTACGCCAGCTGCTACACCGGATCCGATAACGCCTGCTACGTTTGGTCCCATCGCATGCATCAGCAGGAAGTTTGAAGGATTTGCCTTCTGACCTTCAACCTGCGATACACGGGCTGCCATCGGTACGGCCGATACACCCGCTGATCCAATGAGCGGATTGATTGGCGTCTTGGACAACAGATTCATCAGTTTCGCGATACATACGCCGCCTGCTGTACCGAAGCAGAATGCCAGTACACCCAGAATAACGATCTTGATTGTTGCCCATGTCAGGAATGTGGTTCCTGTTGCTGATGCACCTACGCATGTTCCCAGCAGAATTACCAGGATGTTTGAAAGTGCATTTGATGAAGTGTCGGACAGACGAGCTGTTCTTCC
>JAKSSG010000074.1 GCA_024403185.1 Clostridia bacterium | reverse complement strand
ATTTTTTCAAAAGATTTCGCTAATCATACGATTTTTCACCTATTGGCTACCATGTTTATTGCTTATTTTTCGTGGAAATGTATTAAATTTTGATAGATTTCCACGGACTATCGAAATATTTTTCGTAACTTTGCAATCAAAAACGTATAAGATATGATTATAGGAAGAGAAAAAGAAATAGCTACTCTGCAAGGACTGCTTACTTCTGAAGAATCACAGTTTGTGGCAGTTTATGGAAGACGACGTGTCGGCAAGACATACCTCATTCGTGAGTCATACAACTATGACTTCGTATTTCAGCATACGGGAACTTACGGAGCGACGAGGAAACAACAGTTGAGTGATTTCCGTGAGTCCCTGTATAATGCCGGCATGGGTAAATGTGCCATGCCTAAGACTTGGTCAGATGCCTTCCATCTGCTATGGGAATTTCTGAAGGTAATGCCTGTAGATGGAAAGAAGAAAGTTATCTTCATCGACGAATTGCCGTGGATGGACACGCCAAAGTCCAACTTTGTGCGTTCGCTCGATCATTTCTGGAATGCATGGGCTACAACCCGTAAAGACATCATTCTGGTCATTTGCGGTAGTGCTACCTCATGGATTATAGACAATGTAATCATGAACTATGGAGGTCTGCACAACCGATTGACATGCAAGGTACACCTTCAGCCATTCTGCCTTCGTGAATGTAAGCAGTACTGCGAATCAAGGAACCTGGGTTACAAAGACAGACAGATTCTTGAAGCTTATATGGCTCTCGGAGGAATACCATACTACTGGAGTTTCCTGAAGAAAGGACAGAGCGTAGCTCAGAACTTCGACCGTATATTCTTCCAGACAGGTGGTGAGCTCTCGCAGGAATTTGATGCTCTCTATGCATCACTTTTTAAGAAGCCACATCGCCATATTGCCATCATTACGGCACTCGCAAATAAAAAGAGTGGCTTACAGAGAAATGAGGTGTTGAAGGCATCCAAATTATCTGACAATACCGATTTCTCGAAGGCACTCCAGGAACTGGAACAATGTGGCTTCATCCGTAAATATACTACGATAGGCAAGAAGAGTAAAGACGCTATCTATCAGTTGATAGACAACTATACATTATTCTATTTTGATTTCATACGTGAGAATGTAAATGGTGACGAACACTTCTGGACATCACAGACAGGAACGTCAATACATACAGGCTGGGCTGGCAGAGCCTTTGAACGTGTCTGTATGCAGCATGTGAATCAGATTAAAGATGCACTCGGCTTCTCTGCTGTAGTAAGCAGTGTTCATTCTTGGTCATACAAGGGAGAGAAGGATCCTGTAAGTAGAAAGAATATTCATAAAGGTGCCCAGATAGACCTGCTGATTGATCGAAATGATGATACCATCAATCTCTGTGAAATCAAGTACACCAACTCGACATACACTATAACAGAGGAAGAAGATGAACGAATCAGAAACAGAAAGGAAGCGTTCATCCGTGAGACAGAGACAGAAAAGACCGTTCTTCTCACAATGATAACAGCTTTCGGTTTAACGCCAGGTGGTTATGCAGATGATATACACTGCCAGTTGACTATGGCTGATTTGTTCAGATAGAAAGATATAATTGTCTTATGTCACGCATCTACAATCCTTGGCACGGCTGCACGAAGGTAAGCCCTGGCTGTAAGCATTGCTACATGTTCCGAATGGATGAGGAACATGGCAAGGATCCGACTGTCATTGCACCGACAGGCGATTTCTTACTGCCTGTGCAAAAGAACAGGCATAAGGAATGGAAGATACCAGCTGGAGAGACGCTATATACCTGTTTCACATCAGACTTCTTCCATAAGGATGCGGACGGAATGCGTCAGGAAGTATGGGAAATGATCAGGCAACGCAGTGACTTGACATTCCTCATACCTACGAAACGCATTGAACGAGTAGAAGAATGTCTTCCGAAGGACTGGGGCGAGTGTTACAGCAATGTGACTCTTGCCTGTACAATAGAGAACCAGGAAATGTGTGACAAACGGATGCCAGTGTTCATCGGTTTGCCTTTCCGTCACAAGCAGATATTCTCTGAGCCGTTGCTGGAGGCAATAGACTTCAGGGATTATCTCGTACAAGAAGTGTTCGACCTTATCAGCGTAGGAGGTGAATCCGGACCAGATGCCCGACCATGCGATTATAACTGGGTGCTCGGCATCCGTCAGCAATGCATCAAAAGCGGAACGCCGTTTCATTTCAAACAGACGGGAGCTCGGTTCGTAATGAACGGCAAGACTTACTTTGTCGATCGTGACAAACAGTTGTCACAAGCAAAGAAAGCCAACATAGACTGGATGCCATAAATATCGGTTGTCTATATAAGGAGTATTGCCTTGAAAAGAAAAATATCTGCCAGTCGCTGAAGGCTGGCAGATTCAGTATTACAGGACATAGACCTCGTCCCGATGGAGAACGACTTCTGCTCCACTCATGACCCTGACCAACAGTTCTGTTCCATAGTCTCTGACGACGATTCCGTTTGAATATCCTCTGAACGGTGTTTCAAGTTCACAGAATGCACCGATTATATCATTGTTTTCATCTGAATACATAACATTGCAATTATTAGCCAGAGCATACTGCATGTTTCAGCAATATGCCCTGGAGTGGTTGTTATTCGTAGGTAAAGGTTCTGATATAGAAATAAGTATCATCGTTCTCGTACTCGTATTCATTGATGAAG
>JAKSSG010000073.1 GCA_024403185.1 Clostridia bacterium | reverse complement strand
TGCCATGATTTCCTCCTTAATTCTTCGGGTTCCCCCTCATGGTTTTGGTATGGGTACATTATAACATATTCTAGTCGTCTTAGTCGTCCAGCCACTTGGAAAGGCCGTAGCCTGTATGGTTTTCGTCAGTTCTGAGATTATAGCCGAACTTCTCGTAGAACCCCGACTTGCCCAGGGCTGCCATGACGTCAATCATGATTGTCGGATATTTCTTCTTCTGTTCCGCCAGCCATTCTTCGATGTGCTCAATAAGGCCTCTGCCGATGCCCTGTCCCTGATACTCGGGAATCACGATGACATCCGCCAGCACGTACATGTAGCCCATGTCACTGACAACTCTGGCCATGCCAACCGGCTTGTCCCCGTCCCATGCCGATACCAGGTAGGACGTGTTCTTCAGGCTGACCTCTCCCTGCTCCAGGCTCGGTCTGCGCCAGCCGGCGCCCTCGCGCATGTCCAGATATGTTTCCGTTGGTATTTCGTGTTTGTATGTGATCATTGGTTATTCTCCTTCATTGTTTAATATGTGCCGCTGCATTTATTATATAACGAAAAGACCGCCCTGTGCGCCTCAATAAATGCCAGAATTTCTGCGTATGTCATTTTCGTTCCCTCCCTTTTGTTTCTTGCTTTTGCGTTAGCGACTTGCTTATGGTGCCATTGTAATTCGGGGCGGGTAAGAAAAAAGTCACTCTGACGAGTGACTTTTATTTTCTTTTTTATGGTTCACAGTTGCCGCACGGCAGATAGCCTTCTTTGATAAGTTCTTCCCGACTCTCGGTTACGATCTTCTTGTTGTGCTCCGACATCATCTTGACGCTTGAGCATGTCGGATAGTGGAACTTCATTGAGTTGGTGTTAACCACATAGGATCTCTCATACTCCGTTTCTGTGCTCAGCCTCTGGTTCGCCACCGTGACCAGCCCTGTCATATAGTCTATTTCTTTTCCCGGGCTTACGTTAAAGCAAAAGACATTGAATGAGATTCCCCACCCTTTGTCTTCAACGGATCTGGCCTGCATGTGAACCCCCGAACAGATTTTGTTTTTCCCTTCAAATACCGGGGTCACCTGATATACCACGTGATTGCCCGTGTCTTCAATGTACCAGTGAACTCTGTTCTCAAAAGGCTGCATTCCGGACACGTTCATATAGTGAGTTCCCGTAACCAGATTTCTTGCATTTGCATTTTCGCCTGTAAGCTGCCAGCCGATGAGATGGCAACGCTCCCAGCCCTGGTTGCTCATCCAGCCGGTTGGATGAATCTCCGAAATGTCGCCGCGCTCCTCGTTTGTTCCCGGTTCCGTGTCGACGGAAATGTTGGCAATCGCCGTCGTGCAGCGACCGTATCTGTCCAGCCGGCCGTAGTCCTCAAAGGACTCCTCCGTCATCAGCGCCTCATCAAACTCCGGCTCGTTGTTGTTGATCTTAACGTATGGGTTGCCGCTGAATTCAGGCACTTCAAATTCGTCTGCCCTGTCCGCCCCCGTTACCAGAGCAAGTGCGGCCGCCAGATCCGGATTGCTACCTGTGCCCGTCTGCTGAAGCTCATGGCTGATTCCCTGACCGATGTGAGACGCGGCATCGCCAATTGACGATTTTGTAGGGATGAATGCCGTGATCACCAGGCAGGTGAGGATTATTGATATTATTGCTGTTGTCGTTCGTAGTTTGGTGGTCATGTTGTTATTGTAGCTTTCTTACCTGGAAAGCCTATTACAGCCCCATTATTTCCTTCATTTTAGTCTCAAACTCATCCTGTGTCAGTGCTCCGGCATCAAGCAGTTCCTTCAGCTTCTTTACTGCTTCAATCTGCTCATCAACGGACATCTTTGCAGGTGCTTCAGGCTCCACCGGTTCGTCAGGACACAGCTTTATTTCAGCCTCCGGGATTTCCCTGCTCATTCTTGCTTTTACTTTCTGCCTTTCCATGACTTCGTTCATCTGCTTTTTTCTTCTCTCGCTTTATTCAAGAATCTCCCCTCTTTTCTTTATTTTACTACATTTCAATTGTATCATAGTAAAAAGTACATAAAACGTACACAGATTGACATTTCCGTTCCCTAAATGTGTTATACTCAATTCAAATAAATCAAAAGGGGCAACGATTATTTAATGGAGGTTCACTTATGGATCAGGAAATGTTAAAACAGAAAGCTGAAGAAGTCCTGGAGCAGGGCAAAGGCAAGGCCGCAGCAATTCTGGAAGATGGCGGCAAAATGGACGAGCTTCTTGATAAACTGGAAGCAAAGCTGAAGGAAGTTCCTCAGGCAGGTGTATACCTTGCTGAGGTTCCACTCATGATTTCACTGTTAAAGGACTATGTGCAGAAGGATTACAGAAATGCACCACTGGGAACAATGCTGGCAATTGTTGCCGCAGGCCTCTATCTGGTAAGTCCTAAGGATATCATTCCGGACAATGTTCCGGTACTGGGTCTGGTTGATGACGCCGCTGTAATTACAGCCTGCATCGCACTGACCAAGTCAGACCTGACTGAGTACTCAAAGTGGAAGGAAGCCAAGAAGGCATCCGGTGCAGAAACTGCAGCAGAGCCGGAAGCTCCTGCAGAAGCATAATGACATCAATAGAATTAAGGCAATAAAAAATGACAGAGGAGATTCATCTCCTCTGTCATTTTGTTTTCGCTGGATTTTAGTATTTCGGATTTGGTCCGTACTGGTTGCTTCCCGGCTCGCTGTCTCTCGCGCACCATACAATCATGATGATGGCTCCAACAATCGGAATGAGCCCGATCAGAATCCACCAGCCCGACTTGCCGATATCATGCATTCTTCTCATGCCTACTCCCAGACTAGGCAGGAATACCGCTATGTTCCAGGCTGATACCAGATAGTTGTTGCTGCCGGTTCCGAAAATGTATGCCCCGATAATGCTGAAAATCATGATAACGAGGCAGTTGAACAGGAAGAACCACCAGTACTCTGACCTTCTGGCTCTGCCATTAAAAACCGCATACTTGGATAAAACTGTTTTTACTGATTCAATAAATCGCATAATCTTTTCCTCCTT
>JAKSSG010000072.1 GCA_024403185.1 Clostridia bacterium | reverse complement strand
GTTACACCCTACTCGCTTTCCAGGCGAGCTCCTTAGCCACTCGGTCAATCCTCCGTGTCCAGTTAATCAAATTGATTTTTATGGAGTGCCTCAGCTGAGGCACTCGTATAATATAACAAATAAACTGTCTCCATGCAAGGATAAACTGCTGTCGGATCAAGCAGCTCTACTGCTTCGGATAAGACACGCTCCAGATTTCCTTGCCGTCTGCATTCAGGATGTGAATGGTACCTGTAATTCCGGAAATTTCAGTCTGCTTTTGCAGATCGTCAATTGCCGATTCGCAGCCTTCCCTGAGTGTGTCTGCGTTTTCATCAAAGGATGAGACCAGTCTCTTCTCCAGGTCACTGTCCATGGCATCGTCAAAGGTGTATGTCACATCAAAGCTGTCACCCGAAAAAGACACCTTAGCCGAAGTTCCCTGCGGGACCTCAATTCCATCCTTTATGGTTTTTGTCAGTTCCGTGTTTGATGAAGCGATGTCTTCAAGAGTGGCCTTGGTCGGTTCTCCGCAGCCGCCAAAGGCCAGCATCATCGCAACAATCATTAAAGCACTTACCGCTGTAATTAATCTCTTCATTTCTTTTCCCCGCTGCGTTTCTATTTCACGCTTTCCTCAACAACATTGATCATTTCAGGAATCTCGATTACTCCCTTGTGACGAATCTCTCTCTTGTCCAGATCCTTCAGAGCCTTTGGTACGCGAACGCCGGTCTTCTCAGCAACCGCCTCAACATATCTGAATCCGTTTTCCTCTTCTCCGAGGCCAATTGATTTTGCAACTGACTCTGCGAACTTGTAGGCGCTTGCCGTTGATGCGATCAGCGTAGGTGTCTCGTCGCCGGTTTCTGCAACATAGTCACGATAAACCTTGTATCCAACTGCCGTGTGAGTATCAATGAGATAATCCTCGTCCTTATACATTGCACCGATGGTTGCGTTTGTTTCTTCAACCGTTGCAGTGCCGCCCCAGAACTTCTTCATGCCTTCGCGAATCTTCGGGCTGACTTCATAGCGCTGAGTCTTTTCAAGGGATTCCATGAGACCTCTGATCTCATCGCCGTCATTTCCTGCAAAATGATAGAGCAGTCTCTCCAGGTTGCTGGAAATGAGAATGTCCATCGACGGTGAATTGGTCAGATAGAACTCTCTTTCAGTGCTGTAAACGCCCGTTTCAAAGAAGTCCGTCAGGACGCGGTTCTTGTTTGAAGCGCAGATGAATGTCTTAACCGGAATTCCCATCTCGCCCGCATAGTATGCGGCAAGAATGTTTCCAAAGTTTCCTGTCGGTACGCAGATGTTAACCTCTTCGCCGGCCTTAACGACTCCTCGTTCAACCAGCTTGAGATAACCCCAGACATAATATGCAACCTGCGGAACCAGTCTGCCGATGTTTATGGAGTTCGCACTTGAAAGCTTGCATCCCATGCCTGCCAGTTTTTCTGCAAAAGCAGCATCATTGAAGATTTTCTTCACGCCTGTCTGAGCATCGTCAAAGTTTCCTTCGATTGCAAACACGTGAGTGTTCTCGCCTTCCTGAGTAATCATCTGGCGCTCCTGAACTTCACTTACTCCCTGATTCGGGAAGAACACGATAATTTCCGTTCCCGTTACATCGGCAAATCCCTCCAGTGCAGCCTTTCCTGTATCTCCTGAAGTTGCAGTCAGAATGCAGATCTTCTTGTCTTCATTTTCCTTCTTCGTAGCAGTTGTCAGAAGGTACGGCAGAATTGACAGCGCCATATCCTTGAACGCTGCGGTCTTGCCGTGATACAGCTCGAGAAAATACGCGCCGCCTGCCTTTGTAACAGGAACGATTTCCTCTTCCTCAAACTTGCTGTCATATGCACCATCGGTACAGTATCTCATTTCTTCGTCTGTATAGTCATCAAAGAAAGTCTTTATTATCTCAAAGGCAACCTGCTTGTATGGCATGCCAACCATATCCTCAATCGCCATCGGGAGCTTTGGAACTTCAGCAGGAACATACAGTCCCTTGTCCTCAGCGATTCCCTGTATTACAGCCTGTGCAGCTGTCTTGTAATTCTTGCTTCCTCTTGTGCTCTGATATCTTATCATTTACTGTCCCACTTTCTCGTTTACAAATTCAAATATGTCTTCCGGCGTTGCCAGTTCAATTCCTGTAAAGCCTTCAGCTGTGCACAGGTGTCTGGTCATCTGTCCGTGTCTCAGATCGGCCAGATCGTTTGCCAGTATATAATCCATTCTGTTCTTTTCCGCAAGGTGTGTTGCAACCTCATAGAGTTCTTCCTTCGACACTCCCTCCAGCAGCTTGCATCCCACAAGCAGGCTGTCAGGGAACCAGCCCCTTAGGCTTGCGATTACCTTAGGTGTCAATGTCAGCTTGGCGGTCAGGTTCTTCTGATAGCTGGAAATCTTGGTATCATCGTTCAGCTTGCACTTAGGATTCTCCATGATTGCAAGAAAGTCCGCTGCTGATTTTGCGCTGTCCTTTGCTGCGAAGAGCTCTTCCGCCAGATCCTCAAGCAGGAATGAAAACTCACCCTTGTAGTCTCCGACTGCTGCCGCATGAATGATTGCATCGCAGTGAAGGCCTGCAGCTTCCATGTCGCCCTTGACCTGCTCAAAAGCATTGATCATGTCTTCCGTTGTCTCAACGCCATAGTGTCTGAACGCGTCGGCATCAATGCCCTGCTCGGCCATCATGACCTCGATTTTTTCCGTGCTTACGCTGTGATTGAAAATTGCAAATACCCTGTATCCTGCTCCGAGAAAGCACTTTGAAAGTGCCGTCGAAAGGCTGCCTGTCGACATGTTGGTAATCTTCATTACCTCGTCGATATATTCATTTGTAGGTCCCCCGGTAATTATAATATTCTTCATCCGTTCGTACCTCCTGTATTTTCTGAAATCATACGGGGATAGTATATCACAAATTCTTTACATCTGCGAGAAACTTGTGTTATAATGTGCCTTGCGAGCGGGAGATTTCCCGCAAAAGCAATACTGAATATATGGTCTCATGGTCAAGTGGTCAAGACGCTAGCCTCTCACGCTGGAATCCGGG
>JAKSSG010000071.1 GCA_024403185.1 Clostridia bacterium | reverse complement strand
CTGGACCTGTTATCGGGTACCTGATAACAATGGTCTAAGTGATAAATCCCAGTTTGCTCTCTCAATCTACAATTGAATAAAGGACCTTGCATAGCCAGGACTGACTAACCATCAGACCTGGCTTTTTCGCTGCCATGAGTCACTGTATGATAAGTTCGAAATGATTGCGGTTTGTTTTTAGTATTCCTTCTTTTTGTAATTTTGATAATTCAGTTGACATTGCAGCCCGTTCCACACAAAGATAATCGGCCAGTTGCTGTCGGTCAAACGGAATATCAAAAGAAAGCGATGCATGTCTGACTGATTCTGCGGAAAGGAAAGACAAAAGCTTATCTCTGGTTGATCTTTTGCTGACATGTGTAATCTTGTCATTAAAGATTAGTATCTTGTTAGCCAGTACGCTGACCAAATTACGTATCAGCTTCTGGTGATGATCACATGCAGTTGGACAGGAGTGAAGTAGCCGTTTCACATTTAAGAACAGTATTTCGCAATCTTTTTCCGCAACAACACTGATGTTCAAGACGGATCCGGGATTTGCAGCATATGGTTCTCCAAAAAAATCACCGACAGAGCATTTGGACAATATATTTCGACGCCCCCATAGATCCTCCTGAATAATCAGTGCTGAACCGGACAGGACAAGTCCCATCACTTCAGTCGAATCTCCTGCTCTAAATATATAGGAACCAGATGACTTCGATGTCTTAATTGCACTTACACAATGCAGTATAGATATGATCTCATGCTCTTCGAGCCCTGAAAAGAAGGGGCAACGTCTTAATACTGGCAGATATTTTTCCAAAAAAAGACCTCCTTTGTTGGAAATCAAACATACGTGTTTGATTTATTGTATTATACTTCAATCAGAAAAACAAGAGGAAAGGTCGGTGACGGATATGATTCTGGATGGATGCCAGGGAAAGCCAAGCCCCCCGCTATTATCGAAAAGATCTGTCCCAAGTGCGGCAGCGAAATAGAGATGTTTTCTATTGATACCGAATGGCAGTGTGAGCAGTGTGGATTCACGGTATACAATGATACGCTCAGCTGTGTTCAGTGGTGCCAATACGCCAGAAAATGCGTGGGCGATGAAATGTACGAAGTAATGATGAAGATTGCTCGAAATCAGAAGGGAGAAACAAAATGATTCGGAAGGTTATTCAGATTGATGAAGAGAAATGCACCGGCTGCGGCATCTGTGCAAACGCTTGCCACGAAGGAGCTATCGGCATTGTGGATGGTAAAGCGAAGCTCCTGAGAGATGATTACTGTGATGGAATGGGTGACTGCTTACCCACCTGTCCAACAGGAGCTATTACCTTTGAAGAACGAGAAGCTGCTGCTTATGACGAGGCTGCGGTTCAGGAAAACAAAAAGAAAAAGGAGCTGCAGGAAAAAATGAAGCATATGCACGAGAGTGGATGTCCCGGCTCCAGAATCCGGATGATGTCGCATATTGATGAAACGGCGGCTGTCAGCAGCGCTGCTCCTGCATCTCAACTTCGGAACTGGCCTGTCCAGATCAAGCTGGCTCCTATTAATGCGCCATACTTTGATGGAGCGAAACTGTTGATTGCAGCAGATTGCACGGCTTATGCCTACGCCAATTTCCATCAGGAATTTATTCGTGGCAAGGTGACACTGGTTGGCTGTCCAAAGCTGGACGGCATTGATTACAGTGAGAAACTGACTGCTATTCTGAAAAACAACAATATTCAGGGCGTTACCATCGTTCGCATGGAGGTTCCGTGTTGTGGAGGTTTAGAGATGGCAGCGAAGAAAGCTCTGCAGGAAAGCGGAAAATTCATTCCGTGGCAGGTGGTCACAATTTCTATCGACGGCAAGATTTTGAATTAAGGAGTGAATACTATGAGCAATATGTTTTGTTATCAGTGTGAGCAGACTGCCGGATGTGCAGCCTGCACCGGGAATGCCGGTGTCTGCGGGAAAAAGGCCGATACCGCTGCTTTGCAGGACGAGCTGACCGGAGCCCTGATCGGTCTCGCACGAGCTACGGAGGGAACTACCGTTCCGACAGAGAGCACTTACCGCACCATCATCGAAGGCCTGTTTACCACGATTACCAATGTCAGCTTTGACAATGATGCAATCCTCATCATGATTCAAAAAGTACGGGACGAAAAGCACAAGCTGGTACCTGGTTGCAGCAGTTGCGCTTCTCCCTGCGGAAGAAATGATGAATACGATATGAAGCAGATGTGGGAAGCAAACGAGGATATTCGCTCTTTGAAATCCTTGATCCTATTTGGTATTCGCGGTATGGCGGCATATGCGTATCATGCGAATGTTCTGGGATATGCAGATGACGAAGTAAATAAGTTCTTCTGCGAAGCTCTTTTTAGAATCGGATACGAAGAGACCTTAGAGGCACTGCTTCCTACAGTACTCAAGGTTGGCGAGATCAACCTGAAATGCATGGCACTTCTGGATAAGGCAAATACAGAAACCTACGGAACACCTGAGCCGACAAACGTACCTTTGACCGTGGAAAGGGGCCCGTTCATTGTAGTAACAGGTCATGACCTGAAAGATCTTCAGCTTCTGCTGGAGCAGACTGAGGGCAAGGGAATCAACATCTACACCCATGGCGAAATGCTTCCTGCACATGCGTATCCTGAACTTAAGAAATACAATCACCTGAAAGGCAATTTTGGTACTGCCTGGCAGAATCAGCAGAAGGAGTTTGACAATCTCCCTGCTCCAATTCTTTTCACCACAAACTGCCTGATGCCACCGAAGACAAGTTATGCAGACAGAGTATTTACCACCGAGGTGGTGGCCTTCCCTGGTGCAATGCATATCGGTGCTGATAAGGATTTCACTTCTGTTATCGAAAAGGCACTTACACTTGGCGGATACGAGGAAGATCGCTTGTTTACCGGTGTCAATGGCGGAACGGAAGTGACAACCGGTTTTGGTCATGCTGCGATCCTTTCCCATGCCGGAACAGTCGTTGATGCAGTTAAAGCCGGCGCTATCAAGCACTTTTTCCTGGTTGCCGGATGTGATGGCGCAAAGCCGGGTAGAAACTATTACACTGATTTTGTAAAGTCGACCCCTAAAGACAGTATTGTGTTGACATTGGCATGCGGAAAATATCGATTTAACGACCTTAATCTTGGTGAAATCGGAGGCCTGCCGAGGCTTATGGATATGGGCCAGTGCAATGACGCCTATGGTGCAATTCAGGTTGCAGTAGCTCTGGCAGAAGCGTTTGGATGTGGTGTAAATGACCTTCCGCTTCATT
>JAKSSG010000070.1 GCA_024403185.1 Clostridia bacterium | reverse complement strand
TAGGGTAAGTGAGGAGGTCAAGAGACATTCCTCACGAACCTTGAAAACTGAATATGCAACCCTCCGGTTCATATCCGTTATATGTGGAGCAACAAGTTTTCTGCCGCCATGACTCCTTTTAGGACGAGCGATCTACAGAGAGACAGAACAGATCTGTTGGTATGATCTGATTGCCATGAAGCATATGCGGGACAATGATACTTCCGTCTAGTCGCAGTAATGCGGGCGGCCCGGTGAGTTCCACGGGGAGGTAAAACGGCCTATGAGTGTCCAGACCAGGACGCGGGTCGGAGGGTTCCCATATTCAGTCAGGGGTGTCGGGGACAAATGTGATTGAGAATTAGAACGACCTAAACTTAATAGTGAAAACCATGCGGCGGACTGCGTTCGAGAAATCGTTTCGTATTCCGCCGTATTCTTTTGCGATTAAGCAAACGCTGCCTTTGTCCACACCATTGGCAGCAAGAATAAATAATGGAGGTAAGAGTAGTGGCGAGATTTATAGGATCAGATAGTGTTCTGATCAATGTAGATTTTATTGTTGAAGTGCAGAAGATTAGCGAGGAAATGCTCAAGGTCACCTTGAAGAATGGAAAGACAGTCCACATTCCGGCATTCTTCTTCGATGACATTTCCGGTTACAGTACCATTCGTCAGGCAATTCCGGTAAAGGATGCATTCGCTGTATATCAGAAGAATGGAACGAAGGAAAAGGTTCCGGTTCATATGTTGGCAGTGACTGAAATGGGCTTCTTAAGACCAATCGACCTGGAAGATGATTATCCTGAGTTTATGGATTGCTACAACGGCTACTGCGGACTGATTATCGATGGTAAGAAGTTCCCGAATGATAAGGAGGCTGTACGATGAGCGAAATCAGGTATGCCGCAGACAAGCCGAAGGAATGCAAGTACTGCTACTTCTGGGAAGGCAAAAAGAAAGGCTGCTTGCTCGGAGAGGAGAAATGCTATTACATCCTTCCACCTGAGGAAGAAAAGAAAAAGAAGAGTCGTTGTGATGGCTGTCCGTATGGACGCGTCAGCCCGTGCATCGGCTACTGTCTGAGAGACCTCCAGCAGAAGCATAAGGAGGGCACCAAATGACAACATTTACAGGAAAAAGACTTGTTCGATATGAGCAGCTAATGCTCAGAGCTTCGGATGAGTCTTTTGACTTCCCGGAGGACTTCCTGTGCCAGGGCTGTAAATATCATCGTCCTGACTGGGATTATCGATTTTGTGTTTTCACAGAATGTCCGAAGGCTAAAGGTGTAAAGACCTTTTGGGAGGAGGCATATTCATATGGCGCAGAATAAACGTTATTACTGGTTGAAGCTTCACGAGGAATTCTTTAATCAGCCGGTTATGAAGTATCTGAGGACGCTCCCAGAAGGAGAAACAATCATTATTATTTACCTGAAGCTGCTTTTAATCAGTCTGAAGATGGATGGGTACGTTTATCTTGAAGGTCTCTACCCAACGCTTGAAGAAGAAATAGCGCTGATCCTTGATGAGAACAGAATGTCAGTACAGCTTTCATTGGCAGCGTTGGAGAAAGCAAAGCTACTAGAGCTCGGTTCCGGTGATTACGATCTATTTCTTACAAGATTCCCTGAAATGATCGGCATCAGTTCTGAAGGAGAATCGGCTGCTCGTATGAGGGCGATTAGAGAAAAGAAGTCACGTAGCAGTCTAAGAAGTCTTGCGTCACATTGTGACGGCGATGTGCGAAAATGTGACGCGGATGTGCAAATTTGTGACACAGAGATAGAGAAAGAGAAAAAGAAGGATATAGAACCAGAGCCAGAGCAAGAGCCGAAAATCTATGGGCTTTACAAAAATGTCTTTCTGACAGATGCAGAGTTTTCAAGCCTTCAACAGCAGTTCCCATCTGATTACATGGGTAAAATCAGCTATTTTTCCGCATATATGGCTAAAACAGGAAGAAGCTACGACAGTCATTATCTTACTATTTGCCAATGGGCTAAGCAGGATGAACTGAAGCGTCCAGCACCTGCTGGAGCAAAGAAATCGGGCTTTGAAGATTATTCATGTGAGGAGGGTGAAAGCTTTTGAATGAAATACAGGAGGCAATTCTCGAAATTGCAGAAATGCCGGTAGAACAGGTTCCTGAAGATTATACGGCGGAGGATGGCCTGCTGTACTGTGGTAAGTGTCACACAAAGAAACAACATCGTATATCGTGCTTTGGCCGGGAAATGGTAGTCAGGGTGTGTTGCCAGTGTGAGCAGGAGAAAAGGGAGCGTGAAGAGGCAGAACGAAAGCTCCGCGAAGAGAAAGAACGCATAAAACGTATGAAGGGCACCTGCATTCATGACAGGGCGTTGTTGGAGTACACCTTCGAAAAGGATGATGGATCTCTTCCGCAGCTGTCATCTGCAAAGAAATACGTAGAAACCTGGCCTGAGAGGAAGAAAAACAATGATGGTCTTTTGCTGTGGGGCGATGTTGGTACTGGGAAGACCTTCTATGCAGCGTGTATTGCAAATGCCCTGATTGAAAAAGGAACCTCGGTTCTCATGACCAATTTTGCAAAAATCCTCAACAAGCTCAGTGGCATGTATTCCGATGATAAGAACGAGTTCATTGACAGCCTTATGAGATATTCTTTGCTGATCATCGATGATTTCGGCATTGAACGAAATACTGAATACGCATTGGAGCAGGTTTTTAATGTCATTGATGAGCGATACAAGACAAATCTACCGCTGATCGTGACTACAAATCTCTCACTCCATACCCTTAAGAACCCTGAGGATACAGCACATAAGCGTATCTATGACAGGGTTCTTGCTATGTGTGTGCCGGTTAAGTTTGTTGGGGAAAACCACAGAGTTAAGGACAGTGCTGCAAAGATACGTTCCTGCACAGAATTATTTGAATGAAGGAGAAGAAATAAATGAAAACGCATAAAGAGATGGAATGGACCACACTATATGATGCCCTATATCCGCTTTTTGTTGATGCGGATCCGGCTGATTTATACGAGTGGAAGGATAGCGAGTGCCCGGATGAGGCAGCAGCATCTGATTTTACCGCAATGATGCTGAAACCTATCAATAGCCACATGCGCGAAGTGGCAGATTTCTATGTTGTATCCGAAGGGGCTATGACCAATCATCCAGATAGTCATTCACTGTTCGGAATGCCTGCCTGCCATATTCAGTCTTACACAGTAGAAAAGGCAGAAATGGATACAGGTGGCTATTTTGATGAGGTGCTGGAACTGTGGATCCGTGTGGACGGAACCATGGTGATGGTTCGCTGCTGGCAACTGACTAAGGGAGATTTCGCTGTAGTAGCAAGAAAAGTTGAGCGTGAGGTCGAGTCTCGTGAAGATATTTGCAGAGAGTCCTTGGATGATCTGATGTATGACTTTGAGGA
>JAKSSG010000007.1 GCA_024403185.1 Clostridia bacterium | reverse complement strand
GATCATTCCCATCAGGACTGGCACTCTACTGGGCTGTCAGCCAGATTATTCAGATCGGCTTCAACATTCACATGCAGACAATGAGAAAGAAGATCAAGAGAGAACAGCAGGAAAGAAGAATCAGAGAAAAGCTGGAAAAGAAAAACAGAAATTTATAAGTCTCAACAGTTGGAGGAAACATAATGGATTTTACAGAAAAATGGGGCGTCGACGTCGAAGAAGCCGTCGAGTATGCGCTCCTTGATCTGAAGTGCTCCAGAGACGAAGTAGAAGTTACGGTTCTCGAGGAACCAACAAAGGGCTTTCTCGGACTCGGTTCAAAGCCGGCTAAAGTAAGAGTAGAAAAGATTAAACCGGTAGAACCTCCAAAACCTGAAAAGATTAAGGAAAAGAAGGTTCAGGAAAAGAAGCCGCAGACAAAGAAAACTCACGAAAAGAAGTCTCAGGAGAGTAAGGATAACAAGGTAAGAAACATCGCTCTCGATGATGTTGATAAAGACAGTCTGACAGTAATTGAAGATCACGAAGCACTGGCTTTTCTTAAAGACATAACAGAAAAGATGGGGCTGGAACTCAACTTCAGCGCACGTACAGGAGAAGACCTGGTTTACATCGAAATGGACGGCCAGGATTCAAGAACTGTAATCGGAAAGCGCGGACAGACACTGGATGCGATTCAGTATCTTACAAGCCTTGTTGTTAACAAGGACAAGGAAAAATACATAAAGGTTGTAGTAGATGCAGAGAACTACAGAGCCAAGAGACAGAAGACTCTGGAACAGCTCGCAAACAGACTTGCAGCCAAGGTTGAAAAGACAAAGAAGTATGTTCGCCTTGAGCCAATGAATCCTTACGAAAGAAAGGTAATTCACGCAACTCTGCAGAAGAACCCTAACATTACAACCAGAAGTGAAGGCGAGGAGCCTTACAGAAGAGTTATTATTGAGCTTAAGAAGTAAGCAGGTAAGGCCCGCCATCAGCGGGCCTTTATTATTAAAATCATGAACGATACAATTGCGGCCATTGCAACAGCCTACGGAGAAGGCGGAATAGGAATCATAAGAATAAGCGGACCGGAAGCCAGAGAAATCCTGTCCGGAATTTTTGATGGAAAAATTCAGAACAGAAGACTTTCCTACGGTCATGTTTACGACGGTGAACAGATCATTGATGAAGTAATGGCCGTATACATGAAAGCGCCGGCAAGCTATACGGCAGAAGATGTCGTAGAAATCAACTGCCATGGAAGCATGGTATCCCTTCTCAAGACCCTCAGACTGGTTCTGAAGAAGGGCGCACGAATGGCGGAGCCGGGAGAGTTTACAAAGAGAGCCTTTCTTAACGGCAGACTGGACCTTTCCCAGGCAGAAGCCGTAATTGATGTAGTAAAGGCAAAATCAGACAGAAGCTTTGATGTTGCAGTTTCTCAGCTGGAAGGGTCTCTGTCAGCTGAAATAGGAAACATCAGAAAGGACATTCTGGATCTGCTGGTCGATGTTACAGTTAACATTGATTATCCCGATGAAGACATTGAGCAGATGACATATGAAAAACTGGAGTCCTGCCTTTGCATTATTAAAGAAAAAATCGAGAAGCTTCTCAGAGGAAGCCAGGCGGGCAGAATGATCAGAGAGGGAATCAGAGTTGCGATTGTAGGCAAGCCCAACGTGGGCAAATCCTCTCTCATGAACGGTCTGCTTCGCGAATCCCGGGCAATCGTAACGGAGATTCCGGGAACAACAAGAGACACTATTGAAGAATCTGTCAGCATCAGAAATCTGCCGGTTTATCTTATCGATACAGCGGGCATCAGAGATACTGATGACACAGTAGAGAAAATTGGAATTGAGAAATCAAAAGAGGCATTTAACAGTGCCGACTTTATCATATTCATTGTTGATGGTAGTGAGCCTCTCACAGAGGAAGATGAAGAGATCATGAGCTATCTGGAAGGCAGAAAATCGCTGGTACTCATCAACAAGCAGGACATTGGAAACCGTGTAAATTCAAGGGATCTGGCGGACAGATTGCCTAATAGCGATATAATCGAGACCGCTCTCATCAGAGGTGAAGGCATCAGCGAAATCGAAGACAAGATCGAGGAGCTGGTTTACGGCGGTCAGGTAAGCCAGAGCGAAAGCGTCATGGTAAATAACGTGCGTCACATTGACCTTCTCAGGAAGGCCGGGCAGGCTATTGATGATGCAAAGGCAATGGCGGCCAGACAGGAGGCGCTTGATATCATTGAAATTGATATCAGAAACGCATTTGACAATCTCGGTGAAATAATCGGAGAGACAGTTTCGGATGAAATACTCACAGAGGTATTCTCCAGATTCTGTCTGGGAAAATAAGATGAGCATGAACAGATTTGAAATGGGAACATACGACATAATTGTAGTGGGTGCGGGTCACGCAGGATGCGAGGCCGGTCTTGCTGCGGCCAGAATGGGGAAGAAAACCCTGATGCTTTCCATCAATCTTGAGGCTGTCGCCATGATGGCATGCAACCCTTCCATAGGCGGAACGGGCAAGGGACATCTCGTAAGAGAGATTGACGCCCTGGGTGGAGAGATGGGTCTTAACATTGACAAGACCTTTATCCAGAGCAGAATGCTCAACACGGCTAAGGGGCCTGCGGTTCATTCTCTGAGAGCACAGGCTGACAAGAACCAGTATCACATTGAGATGAAGAAGACTCTGGAGAAGGAAGAACTTCTTGATCTGAAACAGGGAGAGGCCGTGGACATAATTATCGAAAACGGCAGAGCCTGCGGGGTTGTTCTTAAGACAGGTGCGGTTTACAGATGTCGGGCAGTCATTCTGGCAACAGGAACCTTCCTTGGAGGAAAAATATTTATTGGGGAGAGCGCCTTTGAAAGCGGACCTAACGGCATGGCTCCTTCAACAGAGCTTGCGGAAAAGCTTCGTGAATACGGTCTTCCCATGAGAAGATTCAAGACGGGAACTCCGGCAAGAGCTCTGGCGGACAGCTTTGACTATGACAAGATGATTCCTCAGGAGGGAGACGAGGAAATAGTACCGTTCTCCTTCATGAATGATGATCTGACAAAAGACCAGATTAAGTGCTGGCTTACATACACAAACGAAAAGACCCACGAAGTAATCAGAAGAAACTTCCACAGGTCAGCTCTCTTTGGCGGGCAGATTGAAGGCGTTGGACCGAGATACTGCCCTTCCATCGAGGACAAGATCAACAGGTTTGCTGACAGGGAAAGGCACCAGCTTTTCATAGAGCCTGAAGGTCTTCACACGGATGAGATGTACATTCAGGGAATGTCTTCAAGCCTTCCTGAAGATGTGCAGGAGGAATTCTACAGAACAATTGAGGGGCTTGAAAATCTCAAGATTGTAAGACCGGCCTACGCCATAGAGTACGATTGCATAGATCCTCTTGACCTTAAGATCAACCTGGAAAACAGAAGCATAGAAAATCTTTTCTGCAGCGGACAGTTTAACGGAAGCTCCGGATACGAAGAGGCTGCAGCACAGGGTCTGATGGCAGGTATCAATGCTGTGCTCAAGCTGGATGGCAAGGATCCTTTCGTTCTTGACAGAAGCGAAGCTTATATCGGCGTTCTCATTGATGACCTGATTACCAAGGGCACCAATGAGCCTTACAGAATAATGACATCAAGAGCAGAGTACAGACTGGTGCTGAGACAGGACAATGCCGACCTCAGACTTACGGAAAAAGGTCACGAGATCGGTCTTGTCAAAGAAGACAGATACGAAAGATTTCTCGAGAAAAAAGAAATCGTTGAGAAGGAAACCGAGCGTCTTCGCAGAAAGGTTGTTCAGCCTGATGCGGCAAATCCCCTGCTGGAGGCTCACGGAAGTGCTCCTCTGAAGAGCGCCCAGTCTCTCATTGAGATTCTGCGCAGACCTGAAATCACTTACGATGACACGGAAGAAATCGACGATACCCGGCCGGAAATGTCCAGACATCAGAAAACCATGATGGAAGTGCAGATAAAATACGAAGGGTATATCGAGAAGCAAAAACAGCAGATAGAAAAATTCAAAAGACTTGAAAACAAAAAACTTGATCCGGATTTTGACTACGAGGCAATTGACGGACTCAGAATTGAAGCAAGGCAGAAGCTGAATCAGTTCAGACCGCTTTCTGTCGGACAGGCATCCAGAATATCCGGAGTGTCACCGGCCGATATAAATGTCCTGCTGATTTATCTTGAAAAGGTGAGAAGAAGTTGATAGATGCATTAAAGAAACTGAATATTAATGACGCCGAAACAAAGGCTGATTTGCTGATGCAGTACATGGACTGCATACTTGAAAAAAATGAAAGTGTAAATCTGACGGCAATAACGGACAGGGAGGAATTTGTGCAGAAGCATTTTCTTGATTCGCTGTCCTGCGTTGAGGCGGAGGAATTTCTTGAAGCAGACAGAATCATTGACGTTGGAACGGGTGGAGGATTCCCGGGAATTCCTTTGGCGGTATGCTTTCCGGAAAAGAAATTCGTACTGATGGATTCGCTTGCCAAAAGGATCAATATCATCAGGGAACTCTGTGTGAAGTTGGGAATCGAAAACGTCTCGGTAGTGCACGGAAGAGCGGAGGACCTAGGCAGACAGGAGGGCCTGAGAGAGGCCTTTGACCTTTGTGTTTCCAGAGCGGTTGCCAACATGAGCACTCTCTGTGAATACTGCCTGCCTTTCGTTCGAAAGGGTGGATGGTTCATAGCGTATAAAGGACCTGATTGCAAATCGGAAATAGACGATGCACTAGGCGCCATAAGGGTTCTGGGCGGCAGGCTTGACAGAATCGACGCTTCGGATTTCAGAGTGAAGGAGGGCTATAACCACAGGCTTGTCTTTGTAAACAAGGCGGAAAACACACCTGAAAAGTATCCGAGAAAGGCCGGGACACCGTCAAAGAAGCCGCTGTAGGAAGAAGAAAGAACACAAATTTATATGGAAATATATGGAAATGTTTTAAGAGCAGGAAAGCTAATGTTTCACGTGAAACATTGCAGATAAACCTTAAAACATTTTTATATTTTTTGCACGGTTTTTGTAGCGTTTGTTTTTTTCTTGTTATATAATCAAACAAAGAATTACAGTTTTTATTAAGGAGGAATAACGTGGGTAAGGCTATAGCAATTTTTAACCAGAAAGGTGGCGTAGGAAAAACCACCACAAATATTAACCTTGCAGCTTGTCTTGCAATGAAGGGTAAGAGAGTCCTCATTCTTGACATCGATCCGCAGGGCAATACTACAAGTGGAGTTGGGATATCAAAGAGAGATCTGGATATAACCACTCACGAAATCCTCATCGAAGACGACCATCATCCGGGCGAAGCGATTGTTCAGACAGACATTCCTAATCTGGATATCATGCCCGCAAGCGTGCAGCTGGCAGGAGCAGAAGTTGAACTGATCAGCATCGCCGGAAGAGAAAAGAGACTGAAGATGGCAATCGATGTTCTGAAACCGGAATACGATTACATTTTCATTGACTGTCCACCTTCTCTCGGAATACTGACAATCAATGCGCTTACCGCAGTTGATTCCGTTCTCATTCCGATCCAGTGTGAGTTCTATGCTCTTGAAGGTGTAAGTCAGCTGATGAGTACAATAGATATCGTTAAGACAAACATGAATCCGGGCCTGGAAATCGAAGGCGTTATTCTCAGCATGTTTGACGGCAGAACAAACCTGTCCGTACAGGTTGTGGAAGAAGTAAAGAAATACTTCAGGGAAAAGGTTTATACAACAGTAATTCCTAGAAATGTCAGACTGGCAGAAGCACCAAGCCATGGCATGCCGGTAATTACCTATGACCCGAACTCAACAGGAGCAAAGGCATATATGGAATTCGCAGATGAATTCCTTGAAAACGAAAGGAACTAACTATGGCAGCACCAAAGAAGACAAAAGGACTGGGAAAAGGTCTTGACGCACTCTTCGGAGATGCCGAGGTTGCTCCGGTAGAAAAGAAGCCGGCAGCAAAGAGCAAGGCGCCAAAGGCGAAGGCAAAGAAACAGGAAGAGGAACCATCACCGGCAGAAGGCGGCGTTCTCTATGTTGACATCAACAACATCAAGCCGAACACTGCACAGCCGAGAAAAACTTTTGATGACGAAAAGCTGGAAGAGCTGGCAAGCTCCATTGAAAGACACGGTCTTATTCAGCCTATAGTTCTGAGAGCTTCAGGCAAGGGTTATGAAATAGTTGCCGGAGAAAGAAGATGGAGAGCAGCCCGTCTCGTCGGACTGAAGGAAGTTCCGTGCATAGTGAAGGAACTGACAGATGAAGAGAACATGCTTCTTGCCATCATCGAGAACATGCAGAGAGAGGATCTCAATCCGATAGAAGAAGCCGAAGGTCTCAAGAAGATGATTGATACCTATGGACTTACACAGGAACAGGTTTCCTACAGCGTAGGCAAAAGCAGACCATACATAACAAACAGCCTCAGACTTCTGAAACTTCCGGGAAAAGTTCAGGAGCTCACTGCAGAGGGAAAACTTTCAACGGGACATGCCAGAGCCCTTGCTGCAATAAAGGATCAGAAGAAGCAGATTGAGCTGGCGGTCAGGGCCGTTGAAGAAGGTCTCTCCGTAAGACAGATTGAAAGTCTTTCAAAAGAGACAAAGGCTCCTGCAAAGAAACCGGCAAGAAAGCCGAGCAAGTCTGCAGACGAGAAGCGCGTTGAGGAAGACCTTAAGAACGCTCTGGGCACACGCGTCAACCTGAACCGCAAAGGTAAGAAGGGAAAAATCGAAATAGAATTCTACAGCAGCGACGAGCTCGAAAGGCTCATAGAAATGCTCAAGAGCCTGGCCGGGTAAAAAAATGTTTCACGTGAAACAAATGTAAAATAATGGAAATCACGCACCCCTGTCATACATGTTGTGGCAGGGGTCTTAATTTGCCCGAAAAGCAGACGACATAAGCCTCCAGGACCGCTTTCCTGGGATAAAGCGTTAGCTGTTTACAGCAGTGCCAAATTTTGCCAAAAGTATAGTATTCTAATTAATTCTTAGGTATAATGTTGACACGTCTATAAAGAGGAAGAAAAAATATATAATTATTATTTAGAAGGAGACATGTTATGACTATCAGAATTGATGGAAAAAGCCTGACAATCGAAGACGTTATCAAAGTCTGCAGAGAAGGCGAAAAAGTTGAGATTACCCCGGAGGCAAAAGCGGCGGTAAACAGAGCAAGAGCTTACGTTGAAGACAAGCTCGAAAAGGATGCTGTAATCTACGGACTGACAACAGGCTTCGGCAGATTTGCAAATGTAAAGATCTCATTTGAAGATACTGCACAGCTGCAGAAGAATCTGATCATCAGCCACACTTGTGCAATGGGAAACCCTTATCCTAAGCACTATGTCAGAGCAGCAATGCTTCTCAGATGCAACGCACTGACAAGAGGCTTCTCAGGAATCAGACTTTCAACAGTACAGACAATGGTTGACATGCTCAACGCAGATATCGTTCCAATCGTTCCTGAAAAAGGATCAGTTGGATCATCCGGAGACCTGGCTCCCCTTTCATGCATAGCACTTGGTCTTATCGGAATGGGCAAGGTTGAATACAAGGGCAAGGTTGTTGATGCCAAGGAAGCATTTGACGCTGAAGGTCTTAAGCCTGTAGAACTGGCAGCCAAGGAAGGGCTGGCACTTAACAACGGAACACAGATGATGACAGCCGTTGGTCTTAACGTTCTCTATGATGCAATGCAGCTCCTGAAGACAGCAGACATTGCGGCAGCACTTACAGGCGAAGCAATGCATGCAATCAGAAAAGCATATGACCCTAAGGTTCACGCAATCAGAGGACAGGTTGGTCAGATGACCGAAGCAGAAAACATGAGAGCTCTGCTGGAAGGATCAGAGAATGCCAAGTGGCTCCACGAGACAAAGGTACAGGATCCATATTCACAGAGATGCATGCCGCAGATTCACGGAGCGTCAAGAGATGCCATCAATTATGTATACGATAAGGTTTCAAAGGAAATCAACGCAGTAACAGACAACCCGCTCGTATTCGCAGACGAAGACGAAGTAATCTCAGGCGGAAACTTCCACGGACAGCCAATGGCTCTTGCTTTTGACTTCCTGAAGATTGCAATTTCCGAACTGGCTAACGTTTCAGAAAGAAGAACAGAGAGACTGGTTAACTCACAGCTTTCAGAAGGCCTGCCTGCATTTCTCGTAAAGAACGGCGGACTGAATTCAGGTTACATGATTGCACAGTACGCTGCAGCATCAATGGTTTCAGAAAACAAGGTTTATGACCACCCTGCATGTGTTGACTCAATTCCAACATCAGCAAACCAGGAAGACCACGTTTCAATGGGAACAACATCAGCAAGAACTTCAGCGCTGGTTCTCGACGACGCACAGAAGGTTCTGGGAATTGAACTTTCAGCAGCAGCACAGGCAATCTGGCTCAGACAGGAGCAGGGTGAAAAGGGAATCGACAACCTTTCACCTGCAACAAAGGCAGCCTATGATTATATCAGAACAAAGGCAGATCCGATTGAAGACGATATCGTAATGATCGACGAGCTGGCAAAGTTCGATGAAATGGTTAAGGACTTCTCAATCAACGAGGCAGTAGAAAAAGTTGTAAAACTCAAGTAAGGAGGTTTCGCAATGTTAGAGAATAAAGCAATATCAAACGCAATGACAATCAAGCTTGACCTGGGTTATCCGGAAATGCCGGAATTCCAGGAAGGCATCAGAAGAGCTCCGGACAGAGGCTTCAGACTGACAAAGGCTCAGGCAAAGATCGCTCTGAAGAACGCACTCAGATACGTTCCGGAAGAACTTCACGAAAAGCTTGCTCCTGAATTCATGGAAGAGCTGACAACCTACGGCAGAGTATATGCATACAGATACAGACCGCAGGGCAGAATCTACGGCAAGCCAATCGATGAATACAAAGGCAAGTGCCTGGCAGGTAAGGCATTCCAGGTAATGATCGACAACAACCTGGATTTCGAAGTTGCTCTTTATCCTTACGAACTGGTAACCTACGGTGAAACAGGTTCAGTATGTCAGAACTGGCTCCAGTACAACCTGATCAAGAAGTACCTGGAAGAAATGACAGAAGAGCAGACTCTGGTTGTTGAATCAGGACATCCTCTGGGACTGTTCCCTTCAAAGCCTGAAGCACCGAGAGTAATCATAACAAACTCCATAATGATAGGAATGTACGATAATCTGGAAGACTGGGAAGTTGCAGAAGAAATGGGCGTAGCCAACTACGGACAGATGACTGCAGGAGGATGGATGTACATCGGACCGCAGGGAATCGTACACGGAACATTCAATACAATTCTCAATGCCGGACGTAAGGAACTGGGCGTTCCTGAAGACGGCGATCTGGCAGGACATACATTTGTATCATCCGGTCTGGGCGGAATGAGCGGAGCTCAGCCAAAGGCCGCAAACATTGCAGGCGCAGTTGGAATCTTCGCGGAAGTTGACCACTCAAGAATCGATACAAGACACGACCAGGGCTGGGTAGACGTAGTATGCGAAGACCTGGATGAAGTATTCAGACTTGCACAGGAAAAGGTTGAGACCAAGGAATCAATCTCAATTGCATATTGGGGCAACATCGTTGACCTGCTGGAAGCTGCAGTTGAAAGAAACTTCAAGATTGACCTGCTTTCAGACCAGACTTCATGCCATAACGTTTATGACGGCGGCTACTGTCCTGTAGGACTTACTTTCCAGAAGAGAACGGAAATGCTCCACCACGACAGAGACATGTTCTGCGAAATGGTTGACGCATCATTGCACAGACACTATGCAGCAATCAAGACTCTGACAGAAAGAGGAACATACTTCTTCGACTACGGTAACTCATTCATGAAGGCAATGTACGATGCAGGCGTGAAGGAACTGTCAAAGAACGGAATCGACGATAAGGACGGATTCATCTGGCCTTCATACGTTGAAGATATCATGGGACCTATCCTCTTCGATTACGGATATGGACCATTCAGATGGGTTTGCCTGTCAGGCAAGCCGGAAGACCTGAGAGCAACTGACCAGGCTGCAATGGATGTAATCGATCCAAACAGAAGAGGTCAGGACAGAGACAACTGGATCTGGATCAGAGATGCAGAAAAGAACAAGCTGGTTGTAGGAACTCAGGCAAGAATTCTCTATCAGGATGCAGAAGGCAGAAGAGACATCGGTCTGGCATTCAACAAGCTGGTAAGAGAAGGCAAGATCGGTCCTGTAATGATGGGAAGAGACCACCACGACGTTTCAGGAACAGACTCACCGTTCAGAGAAACATCCAACATCAAGGACGGTTCAAACGTAATGGCTGACATGGCAGTTCAGTGCTATGCAGGTAATGCGGCAAGAGGCATGAGCCTTTGCGCACTTCACAACGGCGGCGGCGTAGGAATCGGCAAGGCAATCAACGGCGGATTCGGACTGCTTCTGGACGGAAGTGAAAGAGTCGACAGGATTCTCCACTCAGCAATGATGTGGGACGTAATGGGCGGAGTTGCTCGTCGTAACTGGGCAAGAAACGAACACGCAATCGAAACATCAGTTGAATACAACAAGAACTACGATGGCAAGGGTCACATCACAATCCCTTACATTGCGGAAGATTCACT
Organism: Clostridia bacterium; assembly: GCA_024403185.1. Taxonomy (GTDB): domain Bacteria; phylum Bacillota; class Clostridia; order Peptostreptococcales; family Anaerovoracaceae; genus Lentihominibacter. The sequence goes on along the minus strand of JAKSSG010000007.1, from coordinate 44,480 downwards.
CGTTGATTCAGTAGTTGACAAGTTTGTAAAATAGGAAAACGAAATGAGAACTTTACTTAAGAACATCGGCTACCTGCAGACACCTGTAGGCAGCTGCAGCCATACCGGAGCTGCACAGGGCGAGAATGTGAAGTACATGAACGCCGCAGTAGTAATGGAAGACGGCATAATAACGGAAATTCTTGAAGACGGAAAACTTCCGGAAGGAAGCTTTGACGCGGAGTATGATGCAGACGGCTGCCTGGTTACACCGGGACTGGTTGACGGACATACACATCTGATTTTCGGAGGATACAGACAGCATGAAGTTGCAATGAAGCTGAAGGGTGCAGATTATCTGGACATCCTGAGAGCGGGCGGCGGAATCCTCGATACCGTACGCAAAACCAGAGAAGCTTCAAAGGCGGACCTTTATGTCAAGAGCGCCGCATTTCTCGATGAGATGATCGGCATTGGCGTAACGACAGTTGAAGCCAAGAGCGGATACGGACTGGATCCTGAAAACGAAATCAAGATGCTTGAAGTAATCAGGGATCTGAACGAAAGACACCTGGTTGATGTTGTACCTACATTCATGGGACCACACGCAATTCCTCCTGAATATGAAGGAAGAGGCGACGAGTACATCGACATGGTCATTGATGAAATGCTGCCGGCTGTAAAGGAAAAGGGACTGGCAGAGTTCTGCGACATTTTCTGCGAAGACTCGGTTTTCAATGCGGAGCAGAGCAGAAAATACATGGCTGCCGCAAAGAGTCTTGGCTTTGCACTGAAAATACACGCGGATGAGATTGAAGCCATCGGCGGATCGGAATTGGCAGGAGAGCTTGGCGCCACATCGGCAGAGCACCTTATTGCCATTACCGAATCAGGACAGAAGGCCCTGGCGGAAGGCGGAGTAACAGCAATGTGTCTGCCGGCTACATCCTTCTATCTCGGCAAGACATTTGCTCCTGCAAGAGAGATGATAGAAAAAGGAATCCCCGTAGCCATGGCAAGTGACTTCAATCCGGGATCATGCCCTTCACTGAATCTGCAGTTCTGCATTAACCTGGGATGTCTTAAGTACAAGATGACTCCGGAAGAGGTTCTTACAGCTGTTACGATTAATCCGGCATGCGGAATCGGCAGAGGAGATAAGGTCGGCACAGTGGAAGTTGGCAAGCAGGCGGACCTGGTTATCTGGAATGCACCGGATTTCGAGATGGTCTGCTACAGATTCGGATCCAACATGGTAAAGAGAGTCATCAAGAACGGAGAAATTGTTGATAGGCGCAGGAAAGCGCGTTAAAAAGGAGAACAAACATGAAATTAATCGACATGCAAGTAAAAGAATATCTGGACATTCTGATCAGTGACGAACCGGCACCGGGTGGCGGAAGTGTAAGTGCACTGGCAGGAGCTCAGGGAGCAGCTCTCATGTCAATGGTATGCGATCTTACAACAATGAAGAAAAAGTATGCTGATGACCATGCCCTGTGTGAAGAGCTGAAGATTGAAGCAAGACAGCTTTATGCAGATCTGACAGCAGCAATCGACAAGGATACAGATGCCTACAACCTGGTAGCTGCAGCCTTCAAGATGCCTAAGGAAACAGACGAAGAGAAGGCAGCAAGAAAGCAGGCTATCGCAGACGGTACTCTCGAAGCGACAAAGGTTCCTTTCAGCGTAATGCAGATGGGAATGAAGGGCCTCGAACTGGCTGACAGACTTTACGGACACTTCAACACAAACTGTGCAAGTGACTATGGCGTTGGCGTTCTCAACTTCATGGCATGCATCAAGGGCGCATGGCTCAATGTTAAGATCAATCTGCCTGGCGTTAAGGACGAAGCGTTTGCTGCAGCCTGTGAAGCAGAAGGAAGAGAAATCATGGCAAAGGGTGAAGAGATAGCAAGAAGACTTTATGGTGAAATCGAAGCCAGCCTGTAAACAAAGCTGACTATTGGTTTTGCATTATTATTTAGGAGGATAGATTAAAATGGCGAAAATTATTGAAAGTATTCCAAACATCAGTGAAGGTAGAAACAAGGAAGTAATCGAGGCTTGCGTTGACCAGATCAGAAACACTCCTGGCTGCACACTGCTGGACTACTCATCAGATGAAACTCACAACAGATCCGTAATCACATACATGGGATCACCGGAAGCATGTGAAGAAGCATCCGTCAAGCTGGCAAAGAAGGCTGTTGAACTGATCGACCTGACCAAGCACGAAGGCGGACACCCTAGAATGGGTTGCGTGGACGTAATGCCTTTCGTTCCTATCAAGGAAGCAACAACTGAGGACTGCATCGAGCTGTCAAAGAAAGTTGGCGAAAGAATCGCTGCAGAAGCAGACCTGCCTGTATTCCTTTATGAGGATTCAGCAACTGCATCACACAGAAAGAACCTGGCCAAGATCAGAAAGGGACAGTTTGAAGGAATGGCTGAAAAGGTTAAGGAAGACAAGTGGATTCCTGACTTTGGCGGACAGAGAATTCATCCGACAGGTGGCGTAGTGGCAGTTGGAGCTCGTCCTCCACTCATCGCTTTCAATATTAACCTGGCTACAGATAACGAAGAAATCGCAAAGAAGATCGCAAACATCATCAGAGAGGTTAAGGGCGGCTTCAAGTGCGTAAAGGCAATGGGACTTCTCATTGAAGAGAGAAACATTGCACAGGTTTCAATCAACATGACAAACTTCAACGTTACTCCACTGCACAGAGTTCTTGAGCTGGTAAGAAGAGAAGCTGCAAGATACGGAGTAAACGTAATCGGAACAGAAGTAATCGGCCTGGCACCAATGCAGGCATTCTTCGATGCAGCAGAATACTATCTGCAGATTGAAGACTTCCATCCGGATGTACAGGTAATCGAAAACCATCTGCTGTAATGTGCAGGGAGACAGGAAGTCGCCGCACATAATAAAGGAGAAGAGGAAATGCATCAACAGGTTCTGACAGGCGAATCATCACTGGCGGAAGAAATCATTGGAATTCTGCGAATCAGAATTATAACCGGCGAATATGCCATGGGTGAGAAGCTGATAGAAAACAAGATAGCCACAGAGCTCAAGGTAAGCAGAACCCCTGTCAGGGATGCATTCAAACAGCTGACCAAGGAAAAGCTGGTTGAGTACATTCCAAACAAGGGCTGTTTCGCACGGGGCTTTACCGAAGAAGACATGAGGGACATCTATGCGGTCAGAGAAGCTGTTGAGCAGCTTGCTGTAGAATGGGCGATAAACAATCGCACGGAAGAAGACCTCGCAAGGCTCAGGGAACAGCTTGAAATCATGAGCGTTTACACGGCCAAGAAGATGAACGACAAGCTTCTTCAGGCAAACGAGGATTTCAACAACATCATCTATCAGATGACGGAGAGCCGGTTCATTGTCCAGGCACTGAAATCCTATCAGGAGTACATACACCTGGCCCGCAAGGGAATACTTTCAAAAGAGGAAAACCTTCAGGGCATTTACGATGAACACCTTCGCATCTATGAGGCAATTGCCGCAGGAGATGTGGAGAAGGCAAAGGGCGAGGTGCGAAAACACCTCGAGGAATCGTCAAAGCGTGCCACACAGAAGTGGCTGGAAGTAAAGAATCAGTAAAGGAGATGCGATATGTTTAATTTTCAGATGCTGGCAACAGCCAAGCAGTCAAAAGAAAAATTCATGAAAAACCATCCGAAAGTTGAACCTTTCCTCGACAAGGTAAACAAGAAGGGATTCTGCGAAGGGCAGGAAATTGCAATTGCAGTAAGGTATCCTGACGGTGAAGAATTCAAGTGCGGAATAAAGATCTCGGCAGAAGACATGGACATGATGGAACTGCTGAAGAGTCTGGGCGACAGCTTTTAATGAAAAAGGTGACAGATTATCTGTCACCTTCTTTTTTATCATTACATCTGTGATTCGCCCCAGTCGCTTAAACTTTCGAGTATGGGCATCAGGCGATCGCAGAGCTCCGTTGTTGAATATTCGACGCGGACGGGAACTTCGAGAAATTCGTGGCGGATAATCAGACCGTCATTTTCAAGTTCCTTGAGCGCATTGGCAAGGGCGGCATTTGACACACCGTCCAGCTTGCGGCGCAGCTCGTTATATCTAAGAGACCCCTTATTGTTCAGGGCGCAGACAATCTGAACCTTCCACTTGCCGCCGATTACGGACATGGCGTAGTTGAGCGGACATTTCTCCATGCATGGGCAATCGTAATGAGTTTCTATCATGTAAACCTCCGGACCGCAATCATGCGGTCAATTTTCTTTTACCTGGTACAGATATTTTGCCTTATTGCAAAGGCAGGACACAAGTGCTACTATAATTATACCAGATAAAAAAAGTAGAGCAATATTAAATCTGGCAGAGGAGGATATTTTTCATGCAGTATTTAATTCATGGCCTGATACTTGGTTTTGCATATGTGGCACCGATCGGGACCCAGAATCTGTTCGTTATCAATACAGCCCTGACACAGAAGAGGCGCAGAGTGCTGGTTACCGCAGGAATCGTGGCATTCTACGATATCACGCTGGCAGCGGCATGCTTCTTCGGAGTGGGGGCGCTCATCAGCGCACTGAAATGGCTTCAGCTTATCATCCTGGGAGTCGGCTCCCTGGTTGTAATCTGGATCGGCATCGGCCTCCTCAGATCGGGCGGATCTCTTGAAAGCAGTGAAGCCGAGGAAAAGGGCAGAAACAAGTCCATCGGAGCGTACATCAAGTACGTTGCATGGACTGCAATGGTTGTTACATGGTTCAACCCTCAGGCACTTATTGATGGAACGATGCTTCTCGGCGCATTCCGTGCATCTCTTCCGGGAAGTGCGGGAATCCTTTTTATCATCGGAGTCTGCTTCGCATCACTGGGCTGGTGGTTCGGGATGTCATCCATCGTTAATCTGCTGGCAGATAAAATAAGCGACAAGGTTATCCGCGTAATCAACATCATTTGCGGAGCCATCATAATATTCTACGGCCTCAAGCTTGTCTACAATTTCATTCAGCTGGCGTGGCCGGGACTGTTTTAGGCCACATAGGTAATGCGCGTACCTATGATGCCGGGCGTTCGGGAAACCGGGCCCGGTTTTTTTATTGCAGCAAGAGAACAGAACTGAAAAAGAAAATGGAAGAAGCATGCAAAGACATGGGTCTGTCAATGACGGCAGCATTTACGATATTTGCAACAAAGGTTGCAAGGGAAAAAAGAATACCCTTTGAAATAACGGTAGATCCTTTTTATTCAGAAAAAAACATTGTGTATCTCAGCAAAATAGCGGAGGAAATAAGAAAAGGGGAGGCTAAATTTGAGGAACACAATTTAATTGAGGAGTAAAAGGGATGAAGGTGTTGTGGTTGGAGAGTGCCTGGGAAGAGTACTGTGACTGGCAGAAAGAAGACAAGAAAACTTTAAGGCGAATAAATGAAATTATTAGAGAGATTCAAAGAACGCCTTTTAATGGACTGGGGAAGCCGGAAAGGCTCCGGGGAAATCTGACTGGATTCTGGAGCAGGTGCATTGATTCACGGAACAGGATTATATATATGGTTGAAAAAGATGTGGTGAAAATAGTAGCCTGTAAAGGACACTATAAATAACACATGAAAAAAGCAAGCCCGGTGTTGACATAATCACCGGGCTTGTGTTATATTATCAGCGTAGTTTTAATTATTTATTGAGATAAAGCGATAACGCAATAATGCAATAAATCAGACGGAGGAATTAAAATGATTAAGATTTTGAAAAAGGGCGAATACGCACTGGATGATATTCTCATCAGAGACAGATCAGGAAGAAATGTCAGCGAGGTTGTTGAGAACATTATTTTCAGCGTAAAGATGGGCGGAGATCCTACCCTGCTCAACTACTGCGAAACCCTTGACGGAGCAAGGCCTAAGAAACTGGAACTCTCCAGGAATGAAATCAACAAGGCGATTGCAGGTGTACCTAAGAAAGTAATGAAGACACTGGAAGAGGCAGCTGATAGAATCGCGGCATATCATAGGGAACAGCTTAAAGAAGGATACACCATCGAAGCGGACGGCGTAACTCTTACCCAGAAGATTCTTCCTCTGGAGAAGGTTGGAATATATATTCCGGGAGGAACGGCAGCTTATCCTTCTACTGTTTTAATGAACGCAATTCCTGCAAAGATTGCAGGCGTTAAGGAAATAGTAATGGTATCTCCTCCGACTGACGGCGGAACGATTTCACCTGTAATTCTGGCAGCGGCAAAGATCGCGGGCGTTGACAGAGTGTTCAGAATCGGCGGAGCACAGGCTGTTGCAGCTCTGGCATACGGAACGGAATCAGTACCTAGAGTAGACAAGATTGTCGGACCGGGCAATGCATATGTTGCAGAAGCCAAGAAGCAGGTATTCGGACAGGTTGGTATCGACCTGATCGCCGGACCGAGTGAAATTCTGGTTGTTGCGGACAAGGGCAACGACGCGAAGATCATCGCAGCCGACATGCTGTCACAGGCAGAGCATGACAAGATGGCGACAGCTGTTCTCATTACCACTAGCGAAACTCTTGCCAAGAAGGTAAGAAAGGAACTGGATGCACAGCTGGCGGTTCTTCCGAGAAAGGAAATCGCAGAGGAATCAATTGAAGTAAACGGCAAGATCATCATCGCAGATGATATTGATGAAGCTATCGAGCTTGCCAACCTGCTTGCCCCTGAGCATCTGGAACTGTATCTGAAGAATGCGGAAAAATATGCAGACAAGGTAGTGAATGCAGGATCGGTATTTGTAGGAAAGAACTGTCCGGAAGCACTGGGCGACTACTTCGCAGGTCCTAACCATACGCTGCCGACAGCAGGTACGGCAAGATTTGCAAGCCCTCTGTCGGTTGACGATTTCACAAAGAAAATGTCATTTACATATTATACAGAGGACGCTCTGAAGTATGCGAAGGATAAGGTGGCACTTCTGGCACGCCAGGAGGGACTTGAAGGTCACGCCAGATCCATTCTTTCAAGATTCGAATAGGAGGAGACAAAATGAGTCATTGATAAACGGCATGGTGACTCATTTGGGATAACATATGGAAATTCAAGTAGCAGAATTAAGCAAGAAAGAAAAAGCCATGTTTGCACTACGAGCCCTGTACGCAAGACATGGCTTTTCAATGTTCAGGATGAGCAAGTTTGAGGCGTTCGATCTCTATGCAGCCAACAGGGACTTCATGGATTCTGCATCGATTATCACATTTACGGATACCGACGGAATGCTCATGGCGCTCAAGCCTGACGTAACATTATCAATAGTAAAAAACAACAGACACATCGGCAACGATATCCGCAAACTCTATTACAACGAAAACGTTTACAGAGTTTCACCGAAGACACACTACTTCAAGGAAATCATGCAGGTGGGCCTTGAATGTCTTGGCCGCGTTGACGACAAGTGCATCTGCGAAGTGCTCAGACTGGCGGCCGAAAGCCTTAACGTTCTCTCGGACAAGGCCATGCTGGACATTTCAAATCTGGACATATTATCCCAGCTCATTACCAGCTGCAAGGTTTCAAGAGAAGCCGAGGAGAAAATCACCAGGCTCATCGGTGAAAAGAACATCCACGGTCTGGACCAGGTATGCACCGAGTACGACATCGGTCCGGCCAAGAGCTCACTTCTGAAAAAGCTCATCACCACATACGGCAAGTCGGAGAAGGTGCTGCCTGAGCTGGAGGCGGCTTTTGCAAAGGCAGGAAACAGCTACGATTACATGGACAGCATTGACAAGCTCAGGATGGTAGTGAATTCATTCGAAGGCACAGGCCTTGAAAAGATGATAAACATAGATTTTTCCGTAGTCAGTGACCTGAAGTACTACAACGGAATAATCTTCAAGGGCTTCATCAAGGGAGTTCCGGACGGCGTTCTTTCCGGAGGGCAGTATGACAAGCTCATGGAAAACATGAACAGGAAATCCAGAGCAATCGGATTTGCCGTTTACATGGACGAGCTCGGAAAACTGGCCAAATTCGAGGGAGAGGAGGTGGTCATCCGTGGCTGACATGCTGAACATCGCACTGCCAAAGGGCAGACTGGGCGACAGGGTTTATGACATGTTCGAGGCAGCCGGCTTCGAATGTCCGTCAATAAAAGAGAAAAACAGAAAGCTGATTTTCGAAAACCCGGTAAAGGGCATCAGATATTTCTGGGTAAAGCCGTCGGATGTTGCAATCTATGTTGAAAGAGGTGCAGCCGACATCGGTGTTGTGGGAAAGGACATTCTCATGGAAGCAAGATCCGACGTATATGAGCTTCTGGATCTGAACACAGGCTGCTGCAGAATGGCGGTAGCGGCACCAAAGGGATATGTTGATGATGACTCAAGCGATCTGAGAGTTGCAACCAAGTTCACGAATGTCGCCAGAGAATTCTACGCATCGACAGGCAGAGACATTGACATAATTCACCTGAACGGATCCATAGAGCTGGCGCCGATTCTGGGCCTTTCCGATGTAATCGTCGACCTGGTGGAAACGGGCACAACTCTCAAGGAAAACAATCTGGAGGTAATCGATGAGATTGCGCAAATCAGCGCACGCCTTATCTCGAACAAATCCAGTTTCAAGTTCAAGAATGAAATGATTGAAAAGGTAGCCGAGAAAATGGCGGAAATAATCAGATAAAGAAAGAAGATAATGAGCAGATTTTTAAGCGAAAGATTTTCTGATCTTGAACCTTACGTTCCCGGCGAACAGCCTCAGGATCAGAAATACGTAAAACTGAATACAAACGAGTCGCCTTATCCCGTTTCGGAAAAGGCGGCCGCAAGAGCAGAAGAAGCAATTAAAAAGCTGCAGTTATATCCGGACCCGGACTGCAGGGGCCTCGCAGAAAAGCTGACAACCTACCTGAACGAAAAAAACGGAACGTTTTTGGCAACAGAAAACGTCCTCCTTACAAATGGCTCAGATGAAATACTGAATTTCGCGTTCATGGCTTTCTGTGATGAGAAAACATGCGCCGTTTTCCCGGATATAACCTACGGCTTTTATCCCGTATTTGCCGACATGAACGGTGTTCCGTACAGGGAGCTGCCGCTGGACGGGGACTTCAGAATAGTGCCTGCAGATTATGCAAAGGCAGGAGGCACGATTTTCATAGCCAATCCGAATGCACATACGGGAGTTGCCCTTTCCAGGGATGAGATTGAAGGCATCATCAAAGCCAACCCAGACAACGTAGTCGTTGTAGATGAAGCATATGTGGATTTCGGAGCCGAGACCTGCATACCTCTGGTTGAAAAATACGATAACCTGCTGGTTACCCAGACATTTTCAAAGTCAAGGTCCATGGCGGGAGCCAGACTTGGATTCGGAGCAGGATGTGCGGAGCTCATGAGAGATTTGAACACTATAAGAAATTCAACCAACCCATATAACATAAACGGCATGACAATGGCAGCCGGAATCGGAGTCCTTGAGGACGAAGACTATACCATGGAAAACTGCAGGAAGATAGCCGAAACCAGAGAGGCTGTAACGGAGCAGCTGAAGAGTCTTGGTTTTGCATTAACTGATTCCATAAGCAACTTCATATTCATGAAGCATCCGGATTATGATGGCGGATGGCTTTACGAAGAACTGAAGAAGCAGGGCGTTCTGGTCAGACACTTTACGAAGGAGCGAATTGCCCAGTACAACAGAGTAACCATCGGAAGCCCCGAGCAGATGGAAATATTCATTGAAACATTAAAAAAGGTGATGAAATGAGAACAGCAGAGATTAAGAGAAAAACTGCAGAGACAGACATTGAGCTGAAACTGAATCTTGATGGCAGCGGGAAGAGCACAATCGATACAGGCGTTGGATTTATGGACCACATGCTTACTCTCTTCGCAAGGCATGGGAGATTTGATATCGAACTGAAGTGTGAGGGTGACACCCATGTCGATGACCATCACAGCGTTGAAGATATCGGAATCGCTCTCGGTCAGGCCTTTGATCAGGCCCTGGGTGACAAGAAGGGAATCATCAGATACGGGGACGCAATCATCCCAATGGATGAGGCTCTGATCCTTACGGCGGTCGATTTTTCGGGAAGAGATTTTCTAGCATTTGATGTGACAATTCCTACGCAGAAGGTTGGAATCTTCGACACGGAACTCATCCCGGAATTCTGGTACGGCTTCGTAAGAAACTCCCGATGCACACTGCACCAGATGAAACTGGCCGGAACAAATTCCCATCACATCATTGAAGGGGTATTCAAGGCAACGGCAAGAGCAATGAAGACGGCAGTAAAAATCGACGAAGAATTCGCAAACGAAATTCCGTCAACGAAAGGAGTTCTATAGTGATAGCAATAATTGACTACGGAGTTGGAAATCTGTTTTCCCTCCAGAGCTCGCTTAAATACATAGGCCAGGAGGCAGCGGTTACGGCTGACCCCGAAACAATCCGCAGCGCGGACAGAATAATTCTGCCCGGCGTTGGCGCATATGAAGATGCCGCCAGGAAACTGAGAGAATCAGGGATGGCAGAGCTGGTAACGGAAGTTGCAAAGGCAGGAAAGCCGCTCATGGGAATCTGCCTCGGCATGCAGTTGCTCCTCGAAAAGAGTTATGAATATGGAGAGCACGAGGGCCTCGGGCTGGTAAAAGGAAGCGTTGTTCCGATTGCGGATGTGGCTCCCGCCGACTACAAGATTCCTCACATAGGATGGAACGCACTTAAGTTCAAGGGAGAAAAGGATCCGCTTTTCAAATACATTAAAGAAGGCGACTGCGTATATTTCGTTCACTCCTTCTACGCGACGGATTGTGCGGATAACACGATTGCCGTAACAGAGTACGGTGCCGAGCTGACAGCGGCAGTTGCCGATGGAAACGTATACGGATGTCAATTCCATCCCGAAAAGAGCGGCGGAGTAGGAATGAAAATCCTGAAAGCCTTCTGCGAAATGGGCGAGTAGCTGAAATGGAGGACTGAACATGATTATCTTACCGGCAATAGATTTAATAGACGGCAAGGCGGTCAGACTGTTAAAGGGCAAATATGAGGACATGACCGTATACAGCGACAACCCCCCGGAAATCGGAAAGGATTTTGCAGACTGCGGCGCAGAGATGATTCACATCGTGGATCTGGAAGGTGCCCGGGATGGCGGTACGCCGAATTTTGACACAGTCGTTGCCATAAAAGAGGCAAGCGGCTGCTTTTGCGAGATAGGCGGCGGAATCAGAAGCATGGAGGTTGTCAACCGGTACATGGAGGCAGGCATCGATGCAGTCATTCTGGGAACGGCAGCCGTGGAAAATACGAGATTCCTTGAAGATGCCGTTGGCAAATACGGCGAACGGATTGTCGTGGGCGTAGACATCAAGGATGGGCGGATTGCCATTAAGGGATGGACTGAAAAGTCTGAGCTGGAAGTGATTCCTTTCTGCCAGTTCCTGCAGGAGATTGGCGTTAGAAGAATCAACGTTACGGACATTTCAAAGGACGGAGCGATGGAAGGAACAAACCACAGACTCTACGAGACTCTGTCCAGGGAATTCGGCATGCAGATTGTCGCTTCGGGAGGCGTATCTACGATAGACGATGTGAAGCGTCTGTCCGAGGTGGGCATGTACGGTGCCATAATCGGCAAGGCATATTACACGGGAACAATTGACCTGAAAAAAGCAATAGAGGTAGCCAGATGATAACGAAGAGAATAATCCCCTGTCTGGATGTAAAAGACGGCAGGGTTGTAAAGGGAATAAATTTCAAAGGACTCGGGGATGTGGCATCGCCGGTTGATCTTGCCGAGTTCTATACGAGCACGGGCGCAGATGAGCTGGTGTTTTATGATATTACCGCATCCAGCGAGGGGCGAAAGCTCTTTACTGAGATACTGACAGAGACAGCAGGCCGGGTATTCATACCGCTGACTGTCGGTGGAGGCATCAGCACACTGGAGGATTTCGACAGGGTGCTCAAGTGCGGCGCCGACAAGGTGAGTGTCAATTCGGGAGCAATAAGGAATCCGGAAATCATAGGACAGGCAGCAAAACTCTACGGTGACCAGTGCGTCGTAATATCGGTGGATATCGCTCTCGTTGACGGGGTATACAGAGTATTCTCAAGAGGAGGAAGAGACAACACGGGCATGGAGGCAATCGACTGGATAAAGAGATGCGTTGCCGACGGAGCCGGAGAAGTAGTAGTGAATTCCATAGATACGGACGGGGTTAAGCAGGGCTTTGACATTCCTCTTCTGAAAGAGGTATGCAAGGCAGTCAATGTTCCCGTAATTGCATCGGGAGGAGCCGGCTGCATACAGGATTTCATTGATCTGTTTACGGAAATCCCCGACATTGATGCAGGACTTGCCGCATCAATATTCCATTTCGGTGAAGTGGCGATTTCCGATCTGAAGAAGGCAATGACAAAAGCCGGCATTCCGGCAAGAGAGATATAAGCTCTGATTGAAAGGACGAGAAATGATAGATATAAGCGAAGTAAAGTATGATGAGAAGGGACTCATTCCCGCAATAGTAGTAGATACAAACACGAAGCAGGTTCTGACTCTTGCTTACATGAACGAGGAGAGCCTGAAGAATTCCATGGAGAAAAAGCTGACCTGCTTCTGGAGCAGATCCCGGCAGGAGCTGTGGCTCAAGGGAGAAACCAGCGGAAACTATCAGCACATTGTATCTATAACTGCCGACTGTGACAGAGATGCTCTGGTTGTTGAGGTACAGCCGGACGGACCGGCATGCCACCTGGGAACATGGTCATGTTTCGATTATCCGCTCATGAAGGAGGATGATGACGAGGCGCTGACAGAAAAATTCTCCTACGAGGGACTCATGGAACTGATAGAGGGCAGAAAGACCGAAAAAAAAGAAGGTTCATATACTACCTATCTTTTTGACAAGGGTCTTGATAAAATATTAAAGAAGGTTGGCGAGGAATCTACCGAAGTCATAATTGCCGCAAAGGCAGAAGACAAGGCAGAGACCATTTACGAAATTGCCGATCTGGCTTATCACGTAATGGTGCTCATGGTTGAAGCGGGAATTTCTCTGGACGAGATTACAGCGGAACTTGCATCACGTCATGTGATAGACCACAAGGTAAAGCAGGAGAAAATGACTAAATGAATTTCGACGAGAAAAAGGGACTGAAAAACTTTCATACTCACACATGCTACTGCGACGGCGAGAACACACCTGAAGAGATGGTTTTCGCCGCTCTTGATGCAGGCATGGTTGCACTGGGCTTTTCCGGACACGGCCATACGGACTTTGATGTTGGCGTCTGCATGAGCGTTGAGGATACAGACAGATACGAAGAAGAAATCCGCACTCTGGAGATGGAGTTCGGAGATCAGATAGACATATACTGCGGAATCGAGCAGGATTACTATTCGGATCTCCCTGTGGACAGATGGGACTATGTTATCGGTTCGGTTCACTATGTATATCCCGACGTTTCCGTAGACGATTACCCGGAAGTGCTGGAAAAGGGAATCGAGGAGGATTTCGGAGGCGACGTTTACAGCCTTTGCGAGAAGTATTACGAACTGGTTGGCGATGTAGTTGAAGTTACAGGCGCCGACATTATCGGTCACTTCGATCTGGTGAGCAAGTTCAACACAGGCGGAGAAAACGGGGGCAAAGGCAAGTATTTCGATGAGAGCCACCCTCGTTACGTGGCCGCCTGGAAGAAAGCCGCGGACAAGCTGCTCGAAACGGGAGCTCTGTTTGAAATAAACGTAGGCGGAATGCTGAGAGGCTACAGGACAGAGCCCTATCCTTCAAAGCCGATACTGGATTATCTGAAGGAACGCGGAGCGAAATTCATCATGTCGGGAGACTGCCACAGCGTGGATAATCTCATGCAGGTGGAGGAAATCTTCAGAAAAATACAGATTTAAAAGAGAGCGCATTCGCGCTCTCTTTTTTCATGTTGTTTTATTATTCTGCCGCCTGATCACGCTCATAGAGTTTAACAAAGAATGCATAGAGATCAGGGTCATGTTTTTTTAATGGTACCGGTTTTAAGTCGTGGCTTGTAAACCCGTGACGAGTGCGACCGGTAACGTGAAGCTCTCCCGTTTCTGCATTACGGATTTCATATTCAATCTCCATGGATGCAGGGCCAAGCTTCACTATTCTGCATGAAACAGAAATGAGCTCGTCATATACAGCAGGTGTTTTGTATTTCGCCTGAACGCTCAGGATAGGAATCTGAAAATCGCCCTTTTCCATTTCCGAATAGGCCAGACCTTCACTTCGAAGATATTCTGTCCTGGCAGTTTCAAAATAACGGATGTAATTTGCGTGATGGACAACCTTCATTTTATCGGTGTCATAATACTGCACTCTGATCTCTGCTGTAAAAGGATTCATGCCTTTACACCTCCTTTTTCATGGCCAGTTTAAGAAGTCCGGACTCCATGTCTGAAAGGGCCATCTCTTTGACCAGATAATGCTGAAGCTTTCCTGTTGCAGTCATTGGAAGCTCTTTTACAAACCTGTAGAACCTCGGTCTCTTGTAAACGGAAAGCATGTCAGATTCCATGCAGAATTCCACCATGTCCGACACTGTCAGTTCGTCGTCTTCCGGAACGATATATGCCACAACAGCTTCGCCTCGAACTTTGTCAGGCACGCCGGTTACAGCGGACTGGCGTACTTTCGGGTGAAGGTTCAGAGCTTCTTCAACTATCGTAGGATAAATATTTTCGCCGCTTGAAATGATCATGTCGTCCTTGCGACCGGCAATGGTGACAAACTGGTTTCTGTCCCAGGTGGCAAGGTCACCGGTATACATCCATCCATCGATGAACTTGTTCTTTTCCTCATCAGGACAGTTGAAATAGCAGTAGGATGATTTAGGGGTGCGTATTATTACTTCGCCAACTTCTGCTTCATCCATGGCAACTGTCTCGTCCGGTTCAGAAACTCTGTTTTCGTGTATTTTAACAACTCGGACATCGTCGTCAGTGCAGGCTCTTCCGGCTGTACCGGCCATTTCCGGAAGTTCATAAGGGCGAAGGAAGGTATTCCAGAACGTTTCGGTTGTGCCATATCCATTGAAAATGTTAGGAGTCAGAACCTCCTGGACCTTTATGCAGTCAGTTCGCTCGAAAGGGGCGCCCATAGTAACGATTCCCTTAAGAGATGAAAGGTCTGCGCCGTATCTTTCCTGCTGTCTTACAAGCATTTTCATGATTGAAGGTGCACCGATCATAAACGTAACGCCGTACTTTTGAACATATTTAAGAGCCAGCTGCGGCTGAAATGATTTCATGATGACAACCTTTCCTCCGGCAAAAAATGTTGGAGAAGGTCCGCCTGAATGGATACCGCCACGGTGGAACCAAGGTGTTGTGTTCATTGTTGTGTCGGTTGAATTCATCGGGAAATGCATCATTACGTCGTGGGCAGAAAGGACCTCGTTGGCATTAAAGAGAGGAACACCTTTTGGCCTTCCCGTTGTGCCTGAAGTGTAAAGCCTCATCATCTCGTCGTATATATAAGGAACGAAGTCCGTTTTCGGTTCCGTGTCGGGGTAACCTTTTACAAATTCAGAGAAGCTCACATGCCCTTCGGGGGCCTCTCCTTCGCCGACCATTATTATCAGATCGGGATTTGAATCAGCGGCAGCCAGTGCCTTGAGCGCTGTTTCTTTTATACTCTCATCATATAAATAAACCTTAGGCCTGCTCGAGTCCAGGCAGATTACAGTTTCACCCGGCGAGAAATTAAAGTTTGCAGGGCTGGTAACCGCACCGAGTTTCTGAGGTGCAAGATATGAGAAAACAAATTCAGGACAGTTAGGAAGCTGATAAAAAACCACATCTCCCTTTCTGATATCATGATCTTTTAGAGCATTTGCAAACCTGTTCACATCTTCATTCAGCTGCCTGTATGTCCAGGTTTTTTCCGCAGCAGGATCAATAAGGGCATCCTTATCCGGGAGTCTGCGAACAACGCGCATGAAACCCTCAATGTAAGTGAAGTCCCGTTCAAATACATTCTGAAACATGCTGTCGGAAGCAGGCTTATAATCAATAAGGCTGTCCACGGAGACACCCAGAGCCTGTGCAATCTTAAGTGCATAACTTATGGTTGGTTCTGCATCGCCATTGCAGTATTTTTTTATCATGTTGTAAGTAATCTCAGTTTCCTTAGCCAGATCATTCATAGAGAGCCCTCTCTCGGAGAGCTGTCTTTTCAGATTATTATCAAAAGACATTTCTGATACCTCCTTTGTGAAAATATGTTAAATCATACGTTTGAAATATCTTTCACGCAAGACAAAGATATTTCAGCATAAAGTGAATTATTGTTCAGCCCCCGGATGATTGACGAAGCGGGGGAAAAGTTGTAACGTATTGTTAGTTAGCCTGGCTAATTGTTAGCATATCAAACAAAAGTTAAAAAATCAACACAAAAGTTACAGGAGGAAAAACAATGTTATTTGAAAAAATTCAGGAAGTAGTAGCACAGCATCTGGATTGCGAAATTGAAGAAGTCAAAAGAGAATCAACTTTTGAATCACTGGGTATCGATTCACTGGATTCAGTAGAACTGGTCATGGAACTTGAAGAGAGTCTTGGAATTCAGCTGGACCTGGACAAGGATCTGGAAACAATCGATGAGCTGGTAAAGTTTGTAGAAGAAAGAATGTAAGAAATGAACAGAGGAAAAATTGCAGAAATGCTGGGGATAAGCTTCCCTGTATTCCAGGGCGGCATGGCATGGATAGCTGACGCGCAGCTTGCATCAGCAGTAAGTGAAGCCGGTGGACTCGGAATAATAGCTGCGGGAAATGCAGATGGGGAATATGTCAGAAAAGAAATAAGAAAGGCGAAGGAAATGACAGACAAAGCCTTCGGTCTGAATATCATGCTGCTCAGCCCCTTTGCGGATGAAGTTGCTCAGATTGCTGCTGATGAAAAGGTAAAAGTAATCACAACCGGCGCAGGAAATCCTGCAAAATACATTAGGCTGTGGAAGGAAGCGGGAATAAAAGTCTTTCCCGTCGTTCCATCGGTTGCTTTTGCAAAGCTTGCAGAGAGAAACGGGGCAGACGGAGTAATCGCCGAGGGTGGAGAGAGCGGTGGTCACATTGGAGAAATGTCAACCATGGCGCTGGTCCCACAGGTATGTGATGCCGTCAGCATTCCTGTAATTGCCGCTGGAGGAATAGCGGATGGTCGCGGAGTTGCGGCTGCTTTTGCGCTGGGCGCTGAAGCGGTGCAGCTGGGAACCCGCTTTCTTTCCGCCACCGAATGTAATATTCACGAGAACTACAAGGCAAAAGTTCTCAAGGCGGGAGATACGGCGACCATGGTAACCGGAAGAAGACTGGGCCATCCGGTCAGAAGCATAAGAAATCAGTTTGCACGTGAATACAGCAAAATCGAATACACGGAAATATCTGATAAGGAACTTGAGGAGTTTGCGGCCGGAAGACTGCGCATGGCGGTACAGGATGGCGATGAGAAGCAGGGGTGCTTTCTGTCAGGGCAGATAGCAGGCCTTGTTACAAAGGAAGAAAGCTGCAGAGAGATTATTGAGGATCTGATAAGGGATGCAGAAGGAGTGCTTGGAGGACTAGGACAATGGGTAAAATAGCGCTGGTATTTGCCGGGCAGGGAGCACAGAAACCCGGCATGGGAAAAGAGATAGCGGAAAACAGCAGAACAGCAGCAGAAATAATTGCAAGAGCTGATGAGATAAGACCGGGAACATCAAGACAGTGTTTTGAGGCGAGTCAGGAGGAACTGTCCCAGACAAGAAATACGCAGCCATGTGTTTACACAGTGGATTTTGAAATGGCGGCAGTTCTCGCGGAAAATGGAATCAGAGCAGACATGGTTGCCGGATACTCCCTGGGAGAACTGGCGGCGCTGGCGTATAGCGGAGCTCTTACTTTTGAGGAAGGATTAAGACTGGTTGAAAGGCGAGGAATGCTGATGCAGAAAGCGGCCGATGAATGGGATACGGGAATGGTTGCGGTCTTAAAGCTCTCAGACGAAACAGTAGAGAAAATATGTGAAAGATATGATGGAGTGTTTCCCGTAAACTTTAACTGTCAGGGACAGATAACGGTGGCAGGAATCAGGGAACAGCTGCAGGAACTCATTACTGATGTGAAAGAAGCCGGAGGACTTGCCAGAATACTTGAAGTAAGCGGAGCGTTCCATTCACCATTCATGTCAAAGGCAGCAGACAGCTTTGCCGAAGTGCTGGAGGAAACGCAGATTGACGAACCGGTTATCCCCGTTTTCTCAAACAGAACGTCGGGAATATATGGCGGTTCCGCGGAGGAGACAAGACAGCTGCTCGTTCAGCAGATTTCGAATCCAATCAGGTGGCAGAAAATAATCGAAAACATGATTACACTTGGAGCGGACACATTTGTGGAGGTTGGCCCGGGGACAGCTCTTACGAAAATGATTAAACGCATTTCAAAGGATGTTGAAATGCTGCATGTAGAGGATCTGAGTTCTCTGAATGAAACAATAGAGAGGATAAAGAACAATGGGTAAGACGGCAGTGATAACAGGAGGCGCCAGAGGCATCGGCAGAGCAACAGCGCTTAGAATGGCGAAAGATGTTGATAATATCGTTATTATCTACAGAAGTAATGACGGTGCAGCGGAAGAAACCTGCAGGGCAATAGAAAATAACGGAGCTAATGCAAAGGCAGTCAGGCTCGACGTTGCGGACTATGATGAAGTAAAAGAAGCCATGGCCGAAATCATAAAGGAATTCGGGCAGATAGATGTCCTGATAAACTGTGCAGGCATAACAAAAGACGGATTGCTGGCAATAATGAAGGAATCCGGATTCGACGATGTGGTTGGAGTGAATCTTAAAGGTACATACAATACCATAAGACATTGCACACCTTACTTCATGAAACAGAAAAGCGGTGTAATAATCAATGTAACCTCCGTTGCGGGAATCATTGGCAATGCGGGACAGACAAACTACAGTGCATCGAAGGCAGGAGTTATCGGTCTGACAAAATCGGTTGCCAGAGAACTGGTTTCCAGAGGAGTAAGATGCAATGCTGTGGCTCCGGGTTTCATTGAAACAGAGATGACGGCATCGCTGGGAAAAAGCAGCGAAGTACTGGAATCAATTCCGATGAAAAGAATGGGAAAAGCGGAAGAAGTTGCTGAACTGATTTCATTCCTCGCATCAGACAGAGCAGGATATATTACCGGCGAGGTCATCAGAGTAGACGGAGGCATAGCAATATGACAATGGACAGGAAAGTAGTAGTAACCGGCCTTGGAGTTATTTCACCGGTCGGAAATGATATAGAAAGATTCTGGAAAAACATTACGTCAGGAGTAAACGGAATAGGACCGATTACCAGATTTGACCCAAGTGATTTCGCAGTGAAAATAGGAGCGGAAGTTAAAGATTTCGATCCTAAGGATTACATGGACAAGAACGATGTAAGGAAGGCTGATCACAATGTGCACATGGGTGTTGCGGCAGCAGTTCAGGCTGTTGAGGACAGCGGAATAGAAGGACATTTCGAAGCAGAAAGGGCCGGAGTATATTTTGGCTCGGGAATCGGAGGCATTGAAACTTTTGAAAACACATTTGAAAAGTTTCTGGATAAGGGACCCAGATTTGTTTCACCATACTTCATTCCAATGATGATTCCCAACATGGCGGCAGGAACTATTGCAATAAGATACGGAATGCAGGGTGCGGCTCTGCCGGCAGTATCAGCCTGTGCTTCAGGAACCAATGCACTGGGCGAAGCTCTGCGCGCAATAAGACACGGATATGCGGATGTAATGATTTCCGGAGGAACAGAGGCTGCACTTACACGTTCAAGTGTTGCAGGCTTCATAAAGATGCAGGCTCTGAATCTTACAGACGATGTAAACAGAGCGAGCCTGCCTTTTCATAAAGACAGAGGCGGTTTCGTAATCGGTGAAGGAGCGGGTGCGCTGGTTCTTGAAAGCGAAGAGCATGCTCTTGCACGAGGAGCGAAAATCTATGCGGAATTTTCCGGCTACGGATCAACCTGCGACGCATACCACATGACTGCACCGGATCCTGATGCAAAGGCAGGTGCGGCTGCAATCAGAAACGCGTGGCTGGAAAGCGGTTCGCCGGCAGCTTCAGAAATATACGTGAATGCTCACGGCACAGGAACGCCTCTAAACGACAAATCCGAAACGCTTGCACTTAAGAAGGTATTCGGGGAAGCAGCATACGACCTTTGCATAAGTTCAACAAAATCAATGACAGGACACATGCTTGGCGGAACGGGAGCGGTAGAGGCAATTGCATCAATTCTTGCAATGAACAACAGCCTGATACCACCGACAATCGGCCTTGACGAGCAGGATCCTGAGTGCGATCTGAACTGCACTCCGCTTAAGGCGGTCAGCAGAGAGGTGTCCTGCGTACTGTCAACATCGCTTGGCTTCGGTGGACATAATGCCTGCGTTGGATTTAAGAAGTATGAATAATCAGGAGAAAAGAGATGAACAGAGAAGAACTTATGCAGATTCTCCCTCATCGTGATAACATGCTCCTCGTTGATGAGGCACATGTTGAAGGAGATAAGGCAGTTGGAAAATACACAATTAAAGGGGACGAGTTTTTTCTGAAGGGCCATTTCCCGGGAAACCCCATAGTACCAGGAGTAATGCTCTGCGAGATGATGGCACAGTCAACATGCGTGCTTCTGGCAGATGTTGCCATGGAAGGAAAGTCGTCACTCTTTACCGGAATAAGAGAAGTAAAATTCAAAACACGAGTAAAGCCGGGAGACACACTGGAATCACACTGTGAAATAGTGAAACAGAGGCCGCCGTTCTACTTCGCCAAGGGCGTGGGATATGTAGACGGTCAGATAGCGGTGAAGGCAGAGTTTTCCTTCGCGCTTGTAGATATGGAGAAGTATAAGGAATGAAGAAGCTGGTAATTACCGGAATGGGAGCCGTAACACCTGTAGGAACAGGAGTGAAGAACTACATTGACGGACTCATGGCAGGAAAAACAGGAATAGATTACATCACGACAGCTGACACGGAAGATCTGCCGGTAAAGTTTGCGGGAGAGGTAAGGGATTTTAATCCAAAAGATTTCATGCCGCGAAAGCTGTCCGGGGAAATGGACAGATTCATGCAGATGGCCTATGCCGCGGCACAGGAAGCAATTACTGACTGCGGCGGAATTGATGATCCCTACAGAACAGGAATTACTGTGGGAACAGCCCTTAACGGGATTCGGACAATAACAGAAACAGAGAGGAAATATCTGTCTTCCGAATTCAAGAAAGTTGCTCCGAGATTTCTTCCAAAATCTCTCGGAAACATCTGCGCATCCCAGATTGCCATAGCAAATAACATTCACGGTCCCAGCATGACACTGAATACGGCATGCGCTTCGGGAGGAGATGCCATAACGCTGGCAGCGGCTTTCATCAACGGAGGCATGGCCGACATGGTCACTGTAGTTGGGGCTGAATCGGGAATAGAACCCATTCTGATACAGTCGCTGGTTTCTGCACAGGCGCTCTCCATGAGAAACGATAATCCGGCTGCGGCCTGCAGACCATTTGACAGAGACAGAGACGGCTTTGTCTTTGGCGAAGGAGCAGGAGCACTCGTTATCGAAAGCGAAGAGCATGCCCTGGCGCGGGGCGCGGAGATAAAAGCCGTACTTGCGGGATGCGGAAACAATACAGACGCTTACCATCCGGTAACGCCAAGACCTGACGGCGAAGGTGAAATACTCTGCATGAAACAGGCCATTGAAATGGCAGGAATCAGACCGGAGGATATCGGGTATATTAATGCGCATGGAACTGCCACGGTCAAGGGAGACGTCTGTGAGACAGAAGCTGTACGAAAGGTTTTCGGACAGGCGGCGGACAGGCTGCCCATAAGCTCTACCAAGGGTGCAACGGGCCACATGATGGGTGCCGGCGGGGTGACGGAAGTCATTGCGTGCATAAATGCCATCAGGCAGGGTGTGGCACCGGCGACGCTAAATCTTGAAAACAGGGATCCGGAATGCAATCTGAATTATCTGGCAGAGAATACGGTCACAGAAAATCTGAACTATGCAATGTCGAACGCTTTCGGTTTCGGCGGGCAGAATTCAAGCATAATTGTCGGTAAATATTTATAAAATCACTTTACACAGGCAAGGTCGGAGGAGTATTATAAAGGTGAACTAAATAGGAAGTTTACTAATATATATTCAGTATGATGGCCTGAAAGTTTCTACCACGCGCCGAAAAAAAGTGACTATTAGTAGGATATTTTGATTTTGTATTTGTATTAGTAAACAGGTTTATTTGCATAAGCCTGTTTTTGCATTTCAATTTCAGATTTCCGGAACCTGTCGTAACTGACGAAAACGCGGAGCACCGCAGGGGAGCGACAGGGGTTTATTTGTCGTTCGTCTGGGCAGAATCAGTTCATTAATTGGATTGGTCTGCCTTTGTTTAATTTAAAGGAGAAAACAATGAAGAAAGTCGGAATCGTAATGGGCTCGGACAGTGACATGCCTGTAGCAGAAAAAGCAATCGAACGCCTGAAGGACTTTGGCATTCCTTACGAGGTTCACATCTATTCGGCACACAGAACGCCTGCGCAGGCAAAGGCCTTCGCGGAAGGTGCAGAGGCAGCCGGTTTCGGAGCGATTATCGCTCTGGCAGGCAAGGCCGCACATCTGGCCGGAGCACTGGCGGCAAACACAACACTGCCGGTAATCGGTGTGCCGGTGAAATCATCTACACTGGACGGTCTTGATGCTCTGCTTTCAACAGTTCAGATGCCGACGGGAATCCCGGTTGCAACTGTGGCAATTGACGGCGCAACCAACGCGGCGATTCTGGCAGCACAGATAATAGCAACGGGCGACGAGGCGCTTTCGGCAACAATCAAGGAAGACCGCGCAAAGGCAGCCGCAGCAGTTCTTGAAAAGGACGCGGCACTCAGCAATTAATTATGTTTATGTTTATATAACGGGAGGATCAAAATGGAAAAGTTAGTTTACACAGGAAAGACAAAGAACGTATTTGAACTGGACAATGGCAACTACATGCTCAAGTTCAAGGATGACTGCACCGGCAAGGACGGCGTATTCGATCCGGGCGAAAATTCAGTAGGCCTGACAATTGAAGGAGTTGGCGATGTTAATCTAAGAATGACAAAGTACTTCTTCGAGAAGATCAATGCGGCCGGAATCAGAACCCACTACATTGATGTGGATATTGAAAACACAACAATGGAAGTAAAGCCGGCAACCGTATTCGGAAACGGCCTGGAAGTTATCTGCAGACACAAGGCAGTAGGTTCATTCTTCAAGAGATACGGTGAATACATTGAAGAAGGCGCAGACCTTCCTGCATACGTTGAAACAACATTCAAGAACGACGATCTGGGAGATCCGCTCGTAACAAAGGACGGCCTCATCGTTCTGGGAATCATGACAGCTGAACAGTATGAGGACCTGAAGGACATGACTCAGAAGATTACTCAGATTGTGGCAGACGACCTTCTCGAAAAGGGCCTCGTGCTTTATGACATCAAGTTTGAATTCGGATATGACGCAGACGGCAAGGTTATGCTCATTGACGAAATCGCATCAGGCAATATGAGAGTTTACAAGAACGGAGAGTACATTGACCCTATGACTCTGTCAGAACTCTTCTTCGCATAATACGGAGGTAATAAATGACTTACTCAGAAAAAACATGCAGAGATTTTGTCAGTGCAGTATCAACTCCAGAACCGATTCCGGGCGGCGGCAGCGTGGCGGCACTGGTCGGTGCCCTGGGAGCGGCTCTTTCTACAATGGTTGCGTCACTGACACTCAGCAGCAAGAAATACATAGCCGTTGAGGCGGAAATGGAAAAGAACATTCAGGAAATCCACAGGATTCAGGAAGACCTGATTGAACTGGTCCAGAAGGACATCGACAACTTCGAACCCCTGGCAAAGCTCTACAAGATGAAATCCGATGATCCTGAGGAAAAGAAGAAGATCAGGGAAGCAAAGCAGAAGGCACTTTACGAGGCCTGCATCGTTCCGATGGAAATCATCAAGAAGTGCGGCAGAGCAATTGAACTTTCACAGGAGTTTGCAGTAAAAGGCAACAAGGTCGTAATCGCAGACTCGGGTTCCAGCGCGGTTCTCTGCAAGGCGGCCATGCAGGCAGCCAGCTTCAACATCTACATCAACACGAACATGATGAAGGACAAGGAGCTTGCTCACAAGATCAACGGCGAAACAGCACAGCGCATCGTATACTACGGAGCTCTTGCTGATTCAGTATTCGGATACACAACAAATACACTTATGAACACTGTCATTGAAACGGATGACACGATTTAGAAAGGACCTGATTAAAAAATGGGCGGATATTTCGGAGCGGTCTCATCGAGAGATGTGACCCTGGACGTTTTTTACGGTACAGACTACCACTCACACCTTGGAACAAAACGTGGCGGCATGGCACTGTACGGCAGGGAAAAAGGCTTTGACAGAGAAATACACAACATAGAAAATTCACCTTTCAGAACCAAGTTCGAGACTTCCATCGACGGCATGAGCGGAACATCCGGCATAGGATGCATTAGCGACTCTGATCCTCAGCCGCTTCTCATCCATTCGAACCTGGGTACATACGCGGTATGCTTTGTAGGCAAAATCAATAATGCGGATGCTCTCATGAAGCAGTATCTTGCATTCAGCGGCGGACATTTTGACGCCATGACCGGCGGAAGAATCAATTCCACGGAGCTTCTGGCTTCAATGGTTGACCAGAAGAGCGATTTTGTCAGCGGCCTCAATTTCGCGCAGGATGCCATTGAAGGCTCGGCATCAATTCTGATTCTGAAAGAGGATGGCAGCATCATAGCTTCCAGAGACAAGCTGGGCAGAACTCCGCTTCTCATCGGAAAGGATGAAAACGGACACGCAGTTGCCTTTGAATCTTTCGCATATGAGAAACTGGGTTACGAGACAGTATACGAACTGGGCCCCGGAGAAATAGTTGAAATCAGAGCCGACGGCTACACAGTTAAATCTCCGGCAAAAGAGAAGAAGTGCATATGCGCATTTCTCTGGACATACTACGGATTCCCGAACTCGTGCTATGAAGGTGTGAACGTCGAACATACGAGAAACATCAACGGCCACATCATGGCAAGAGAAGAAGCAAAAGCAGGAAATCAGTTTGACTATGATTACGTCTGCGGAGTTCCTGATTCGGGAATTGCCCATGCCATCGGTTATGCCAACGAATGCGGTGTGGACTATGCCAGACCGTTCATTAAATACACGCCGACCTGGCCGAGAAGTTTCATGCCGGGATCCCAAAAACAGAGCAGCAAGATTGCGGAGATGAAGCTTATCTCTGTAACCCAGCTCATTAAGGACAAGAAACTCCTCTTTGTCGATGACAGCATCGTCAGAGGAAACCAGCTCAGAAAGACAGGGGAACTTCTTTATTCCAAGGGAGCGAAAGAGGTTCACATGAGATCTGCCTGCCCACCGATCATGTACGGCTGCAAGTATCTTGCCTTTGCAAGACAGACAGAGGACAGAGACCTGATTGCGAGGAAGGCAATTCTGGAACTGGAAGGCGAAGAAGGCGAAAAGCACATTGAAGAATATTCAGACGGCAGAACGGAGCGCGGCAAGGCATTGCGCGCACAGCTCTGCAGAATGATGAACTTTGATTCTCTGGAATTCCAGAACATAGAGGGAATACTTGAGGCCATCGGCCTTGATGAAGACAGCGTTTGCACATACTGCTGGAACGGAAAGGAATAAGACATGAAGAATTCTAAATCCGATGCTTATGCAGCATCAGGCGTGGACATTACAGCCGGATACAGGGCAGTGCAGTTAATGAAGGAGCACGTTGCGAAAACGAACACCTCGGGAGTAATGTCCGATGTTGGCGGTTTCGGCGGACTCTTCGCACCGGACATGGGAGGCGTAAGCCAGCCTGTTCTGGTAAGCGGAACTGACGGAGTCGGAACCAAGCTGAAGCTTGCTTTTGAACTGGATAAACACGATACAATAGGCATCGACTGCGTTGCCATGTGCGTGAACGATATTATCTGCGTGGGAGCAAAGCCGCTCTTCTTCCTGGACTACATTGCCTGCGGCAAGAACGTTCCGGAACGAATCGCGGAGATTGTCAAGGGCGTTGCCGAGGGTTGTGTCCAGTCGGGCGCTGCACTCATAGGCGGAGAGACAGCAGAGATGCCGGGATTCTATCCTGAGGACGAATACGACCTGGCAGGATTCGCAGTTGGCATGGTTGACAAGGAAAAGATGCTGGACAAGAGGAACGTGAAGGCGGGTGACGTAATCATCGCACTGCCTTCAAGCGGAGTTCACTCAAACGGCTTTTCACTGGTGCGAAAGGTGTTCGACATTGAAAAAGCCGACAGAGATCTGGTAAGCACTCTGCTCACTCCGACAAAGATATACGTCAGACCGGTTCTGGCTCTCATGGAGGCTGTGGATGTCAAGTCGGTCGCTCACATTACGGGCGGCGGTTTCTACGAAAACATTCCGCGAAGCCTTCCTGACGGACTGACTGCGAAGATAAAGAAGGACGACGTCAGGATTCTTCCTGTATTTGATCAGATTGCAAAGGCAGGAAACATTTCAGAAAGAGACATGTTCAACACATTCAACATGGGTGTGGGCATGATATGCATAGTAGATAAAAAGGATGCAGACCGGGCTATCCCGGTTTTGCATGAGAACGGCGAAGAGGCTTACGTTCTCGGAGAAGTCGTTGATGGTGACGAAGGAGTAATCCTATGGTAAAGACAAAGATCGCGGTTCTCATTTCCGGAAACGGAACGAACCTGCAGGCCCTGATTGATGCACAGAAGAGCGGGCTCTTAAGACACGGCAGCATTGAGATGGTCATTTCATCCAACTCAATTGCCCACGGTCTGAAGCGGGCCGAAAACGCCGGCATCAAAACGGCCGTTGTGACAAAGAAAATGGCAGGCAGCCAGAAGGCCTTCGAGGAAGGCATCAGAGCTGAGCTTGAAAAGAACGGGATTGAACTGATTGTTCTTGCCGGTTTTATGCAGATTCTAAGCAAGGAATTCACTGACGCATATCCGAGACGAATCATTAATGTGCACCCATCACTGATACCCGCTTTTTGCGGCAAGGGCTGCTACGGACTCAAGGTTCATGAGAAGGCACTGGCCTATGGGGTTAAGGTTACGGGTGCGACGGTTCACTATGTAAACGAAATTCCGGACGGTGGCAAAATCATTCTTCAGAAACCTGTAAGAGTCAAGAAGGGTGACAACCCGGCTGTCCTGCAGAAGAGAGTAATGGAAGAAGCCGAATGGCAGATACTGCCGAAGGCTGCGGAAATCGTATCAAAGAGAATCATGAAGGAGAAGGCGGCAGAAATGGAAAGCTACGATAAGGAAAGAATCGACAAGCTCGTCGAAGACAATTCATACCTTGGCCGAGGCATAGTGCTTGGCAGAACCGCCGACGGTGCAAAGGCAGTCAGCGCATATTTCATAATGGGCAGATCCGACAACAGCAGAAACAGAGTTTTCGTCAAGGAAGGCGATGAACTCTTCACACGTCCTTATGATGAATCAAAGGTTGAAGATCCATCCCTCATAATATATGCGGCAATCCGCAAATCGGGGAACAGGCTGATTGTGACCAACGGCGATCAGACCGACACAATCTACGAAGCTCTCGAAGCCGGAGGAACATTTGAAGAGGCGCTGAAGACAAGAACCTTTGAGCCGGACTTTCCGAACATGACTCCGAGAATCAGCGGAATGATTCTGCTGGGCGAAAAGGACTTCGAATACAAAATGAGCATCCTGAAGAGCGCAACCAGAGAGGGAACAAAGACAGCGAGATATACCTTCGATTATGAATCTGAACCGGGACTCGGTCACTTCATTCACACCTATGAATGTGACGGCGATCCGCTGCCGACCTTTTCAGGAGAACCGGAGAGAGTGGACATTCCTGATGACATTGACTGCTTTACAGACAAGCTCTGGACAGGCCTCAATGCAGACAATAAAATCTCACTCTACGTGAGATATACAGACGCCATAACCGGCGAATATGAAGACAGACTGATTAACAAGATGGAGAAATAGACATGAACGAATTCACTTTGAAGTACGGATGCAATCCGAACCAGAAGACGGCCAGGATTTACATGGCAGACGGAAGCGAGCTGCCTATTAAGATTCTCAACGGCAGACCGGGATACATCAATTTCCTGGACGCTTTCAATTCGTGGCAGCTGGTTAAGGAACTGAAGGCAGCCACCGGAATGCCAGCAGCAACATCATTCAAGCACGTCAGTCCCACATCGGCAGCAATCGGCAAACCGCTCAGCGAAAAGATGAAGAGGGCTTACTTCGTTGACGACATTGCCGGACTTGACGATTCGCCGATAGCCTGTGCCTATGCCAGGGCAAGAGGCACAGACAGGCTCTGTTCCTTCGGGGACTTCATCGCACTGTCCGATGTGTGTGACGAGACCACGGCACGGATAATAAAGCGCGAGGTTTCCGACGGTGTAATCGCTCCGGGATTTACGGAGAAGGCGCTGGAAATGCTGAGCGGAAAGAAAAACGGAAACTACAACATAATTGAAATAGATCCGGATTACGAACCTGCAGAGCAGGAAACCAGACAGGTCTTCGGAGTGAATTTCGAGCAGACACATAACAGCATTAAAATAGACAGGACTCTCATGGAGAATATCGTAACGGCAAACAAAGACCTGCCGGAAGATAAGAAGGACGACCTGGTTCTCGCCATGATAGCCCTGAAATACACACAGTCAAATTCCGTATGCTTTGCCAGGGACGGTCAGTGCATCGGAATCGGCGCAGGGCAGCAGTCGAGAATTCACTGCACCAGACTTGCCGGCGACAAGGCGGACACCTGGTATCTGAGAATGCACGACAAGGTTCTGAATCTGCCGTTTAAGGATAAGCTTCCGAGAGCGGTAAGAGACAATGCAATTGACGGATACATCAACGAATACGAAGAGGATGTATGCGCTGAGGGCAACTGGCAGAAGTATTTCAGCGTTCAGCCTGAACCGCTGACCAAAGAAGAAAAGCGGGCATATCTTGACGGGCAGACAGGAGCGGTTCTTGCATCTGACGCATTCTTCCCGTTTGGAGACAGCATAGAGCGAGCAGCACTGAGCGGCGTTGAATATGTCGTTGAACCGGGCGGTTCGGTAAGAGACGATGATGTAATTCAGGCAGCCGACAGGCACGGCATGGTAATGGTATTCAACGGTGTGAGACTTTTCCACCACTAGAAAATCTCAGGCACCACTAAGGAGAACGAAATGAAAATCATGGTAGTAGGCGGCGGCGGCCGTGAACATGCAATCATCAAGAGCCTTGCGAAGAATCCGAAGGCAGAGGCAATCTACGCACTGCCGGGAAACGGCGGCATCGCATCCGACGCGGAGTGCGTTGACATCAAAGCGACGGACATTGAAGGCATAGTGGAATTTGCAAAAGCGAAGGCAATAGACTATGCGGTTGTTGCACCTGATGATCCTCTTGCAATGGGAGCAGTTGACGCTCTTAATGCGCTTGGCATCAGAGCCTTCGGACCGGATAAAAAGGCCGCAGTAATTGAAGCCAGCAAAATCTTTTCGAAGAATCTCATGAAGAAGTACGGGATTCCGACAGCAGCATATGAGGTTTTCGAAGAGCCAAAGGCTGCCCTGGAATATCTGAAGACTTCACCGATTCCGGTTGTAATCAAGGCTGACGGTCTGGCTCTGGGCAAGGGCGTCGTGATTGCTGAGACGAGAGAAGAGGCTGAAGCGGCAGTTCACTCCATGATGGAAGACAGGAAGTTCGGCGACAGCGGAACTAAAATTGTTATAGAAGAATTCCTGACAGGACCGGAAGTATCAGTTCTGTCATTTACAGACGGCAGGACGGTTGTTCCAATGGTTTCATCCCAGGACCACAAGCGGGCCCTGGACGGAGACAAAGGTCTCAACACCGGAGGAATGGGAACCGTTGCGCCGAATCCGTATTATACAGAAGAAGTTGCAGAGCGCTGCATGAAGGAGATCTTCCTTCCTACAATCGAGGCAATGAATGCAGAGGGAAGAACCTTCAGGGGCTGCCTCTACTTCGGTCTGGTGATTACAGCGGACGGACCGAAGGTAATCGAATACAACTGCAGATTCGGAGATCCTGAAACACAGGTAGTCCTGCCTTTGCTTGAAAGCGATCTTCTGGAAATTATGGAAGCCGTAACCGATGGCAGACTTTCGGAAGTGCCTGTAAAGTTTGCGGACAAATGCGCATGCTGCGTTGTAATCGCATCGGGCGGATATCCGGGCAGCTACGAGAAGGGCTGCGAGATCACCATGGGTGAGATGGATGAAAACACCGAGGTCTTTGTGGCGGGAGCGGCGCTTCAGGATGACGTGCTGAAGACTTCCGGAGGAAGAGTCATGGGAGTCACATCCGTTGCACCGACTCTGGCAGAGGCCATAGATGCGGCATACGAAAACGTGAAGAAAATCAGTTTTGAAAAAGCATATTACAGAACAGATATCGGAAAGAGAGCGCTTGAGGCAGAAAGGAACTAGCATGGTTTACAGAGTATTTGTCGAGAAAAAAGAAGCGGTAGCAAACGAGGCGAAGGGACTGCTTTCCGAGGTGAAAACCTTCCTTGGAATTGACGCCCTAAAGAGCGTGAGAGTTCTGAACAGATATGATGTTGAAGACATTGACGAGGCCCTCTTCGAAGAGTGCATCGGCAGCGTTTTCTCGGAGCCGCAGGTTGACCTGGTTTACAGGACAACAGGTGCAAAGGCGGACGAATTCGGAGTGGAGGGCTGGCAGATTTTCGCAGTTGAAGCTCTGCCCGGACAGTATGACCAGAGAGCTGACTCCGCGGCACAGTGCATACAGATCATTTCACAGAAGGAAAGACCTCTCGTAAAATGTGCGAAGGTTTATCTGCTGGAGGGCGGACTGAGCCCGCAGGACATGGGAGCAATCAAAACACATGTAATCAATCCGGTTGAGATGAGGGAAGCCTCTCTTGAAATGCCGGCGACTCTGAAGACCGTTTACGACATTCCGGAAAGGGTTGCTTCAGTTGAAGGCTTCAACGAAATGGATGAAGCGGCACTCAGGGCCTTCATCGCAGACAATGGTCTGGCAATGGACTACGATGACATCTGCGTATGTCAGGACTACTTCAGAAAAGAAGGACGAGTTCCTACGATTACGGAAATCAAGATGATCGACACCTACTGGTCCGATCACTGCAGACATACAACCTTCAACACCGTCATAGACAGCGTGAAGTTTGAAGATGAAACGGTTCAGAAGGCCTACGACGAATATCTGGCAATCAGGGAAAAGCTTGGAAGAACCAAGCCGATTACCCTCATGGACATCGGCACCATCGCAGCCAAAGCACTGAAGGCTGAAGGCAAGATGGAAGGCCTTGACGAGTCGGAGGAAATCAATGCCTGCACTGTCAAGATCAAGGCGAACATAGACGGCAAAGACGAAGACTGGCTTTTGCTCTTCAAGAACGAAACCCACAATCACCCGACGGAAATCGAGCCTTTCGGCGGTGCCGCAACATGCATAGGCGGTGCGATCAGAGACCCTCTTTCGGGAAGAGCCTATGTATATACAGCAATGAGAATCACGGGAGCGGCAGATCCGCTCAGGCCCCTTGACCAGACAATGAAGGGAAAGCTCCCTCAGAGAAAACTGGTCACCTCGGCAGCTGACGGCTACTCATCCTACGGAAACCAGATCGGCGTGGCAACGGGTCTGGTACAGGAAATCTACCACGATGGTTATGCAGCCAAGAGAATGGAGCTTGGAGCAGTAGTCGGCGCAGCACCTGCAGCCAATGTTGTTCGCGAAAGACCGGAGCCGGGAGACATCATAATTCTTCTCGGCGGCAAGACGGGACGTGACGGCTGCGGCGGAGCTACAGGCTCATCCAAGGCTCACGACGTAAGCTCCCTGGAGACCTGCGGGGCAGAGGTTCAGAAGGGCAATGCTCCTGAAGAAAGAAAGCTGCAGAGACTCTTCAGAAACGGTGAAGCTTCCCGTATGATTAAGCGTTGCAACGACTTCGGCGCAGGCGGCGTTTCTGTAGCAATCGGTGAGCTGGCCGACGGCCTGGACATCAACCTGGATGTAGTGCCGAAGAAGTATGAGGGCCTTGACGGAACAGAGCTGGCAATCAGCGAATCCCAGGAAAGAATGGCAGTCGTAATCGCGGCTGCTGACAGGGAGCGTTTCTTCCAGCTGGCATCAGACGAAAATCTGGAAGCAACAGTCGTAGCAACAGTAACAGAGAGCCTGCGCCTGGTAATGCACTGGCAGGGCAATACAATAGTAGACATTTCACGAGAGTTCCTGGATTCAAACGGAGCCCAGAAGCACATTACCGTGGAAGCGGCAGATGCAAAGGCAGACGCGCTGCTTAAGGAAATGCCGGCAGGGGCTGGTTTTGCAGAAAAGTCAAAGGCTCTTGCTGATGACCTTAACATCTGCTCACAGAAGGGACTGTCCGAGAAGTTTGACTCAACCATAGGAGCGGGCACGGTTGTAATGCCGTTTGGCGGCAAGTACCAGATGACACCGGCTCAGTCCATGGTTCAGAAGATATCAGTTGCGGACAGTACATCCAGAACATGTTCAATCATGTCCTGGGGATACAACCCATTCATATCAGAGAAGAGCCCGTATCACGGAGCATACCTGGCTGTTGCCGATTCGATGTGCAAGCTCATAGCTGCAGGTGGCGGCAGAGAGGCTGCATACCTCAGCTTCCAGGAGTTCTTTGAGAAGTTGGGCAAGGATCCATCCAGATGGGGCAAGCCTTTCTCGGCACTTCTCGGTGCACTGAAGGCACAGATGGGACTGGAGGTTGCAGCCATAGGCGGCAAGGATTCCATGAGCGGATCATTTGAAGATATAGACGTTCCGCCGACACTTGTTTCCTTCGCGGTTACAACCGCCGATGTAGATGACATCATTACAGACGAATTCAAGGGCGCAGGACACAGAGTTGTAATCCTGCTTCCTGAGCTTGACGAAGACGGTCTTCCGACCACGGATTCCCTGAAGCAGAATTTCGAAACGGTCAAGGCTCTGGGAGACGCAGGAAAAATCTGCACGGCTTACGTTCCGGGAATGGGCGGTGTAGCTGAAGCTGTCATGAAGATGTGCTTCGGCAACATGGTCGGATTCAGATACGGAGATGTGTGTCTTGAAGGAATCTTCGGATATGCATACGGTTCATTCGTTCTTGAGCTGGCAGGTGAAGCGGACAAAGAGCTTGCCACGGGGTTCAATGTTATTGAACTGGGACAGACAACAGAAGAGCCGAAGCTCGTCTTTGGCGACGAGTCAGTAGAGCTGGCAGAACTTCTGAAAATATATGAGGATAAGCTGGAGTCTGTTTATCCGTGCAACATTGAGACGGCAGAGCAGACAATTCCTGACGTGGATTACAGGGTGGACGAACGGGTTGCTCCTGTTATCAAGACCGCGAAACCAAAGGTACTTATTCCGGCCTTCCCTGGAACAAACTGCGAATTCGATTCGGCCCGCGCGGTGGAAGCGGCCGGTGCAGAGGCACAGATCATGGTGGTAAGGAACATGACTGCTGATGCGATAGCACAGTCTGTTGAAGAGTTTGCAGGAGCCCTGAAGGACTCACAGATGATATTCATTCCGGGCGGATTCTCCGGCGGAGATGAGCCTGATGGTTCGGGGAAATTCATTACAGCCTTCTTCAGGAATCCGGCTGTAAAGGATGCGGTTACAGATCTCATGGACAATCGCGGCGGACTCATGTGCGGAATCTGCAACGGCTTCCAGGCACTTATCAGGCTGGGTCTGGTTCCATACGGCAAAATCATCGATACGGACGAAAGCTGTCCGACACTGACTCTTAACGAAATCGGCAGACACCAGTCAAGGCTCGTTCGAATCAGAGTGGCTTCAAACAAATCGCCATGGTTGGCAGGAACACAGGTTGGCGACGTGTTCACAGTTCCTGTTTCACACGGTGAAGGAAGACTCCTGGCAGATGAGGCGCTGCTTAAGGAACTGGCGGAAAATGGACAGATAGCGACCCAGTATGTGGACTTTGACGGCAAACCTACCAGCGACATAAGATTCAATCCGAACGGGTCTGCCTTTGCAATAGAAGGCATGACTTCACCGGACGGCAGAATTTTCGGCAAGATGGGTCACGCCGAGAGAACCGGCTACGGTCTCTATAAGAACGTGGACGGCAGATACGACATGAAGATGTTCGAATCGGCAGTGAAATTCTTCAAATAACAAGGCGGTTTAATTCTTAAGACGCGACCGGATGCTATTTCAATATTATTGCAAAAACTGAAATAAGGTGATATCCTTATTTCAGTTTTATTTTGGGTAAAAAGGGGACATGAAAGATGAAAAGAACGGTAAAAAACAGAGCGGGATCATACAGAAAAATTAATGCAGGAAAGCAGACAGAATACAGGGCTTTTGTGCCTGCGGCACTGCCGCCTGCACCGGAGCTGCAGATGGATGATGAAATGATAGGACTGCTGCTTGATGCTACGAGCGGGGTAAGGGCTCTGAATGAAATAGCAGACCTGATACCGGACATGAACCAGTTCATCTCAATGTTTGTCAGGCAGGAGGCAATGAGGTCCTCGCAGATTGAAGGGACACAGGCGACGCTGGAAGATATTCTGGACCCGGCCCTCGAAACGAATGCCAACGCCGACGTGGAGGAGGTTGTCAATTATACTCGCGCACTGAACTATGGAATAAACAGGCTGGAAACTCTGCCCCTTTCATCAAGGCTTCTCAGAGAGGTGCACAGGGAGCTGATGACGGGAGTACGCGGGCAGCACAAAAGCCCGGGCAGATTCAGACGCAGTCAGAACTGGCTGGGCGGAGCAGGGTCAACTATTGAAACGGCCCGCTACATACCGCCGTGCGTAGAGGACATGAAGAAGGCCATGTCCGATCTGGAAAAATACATGAATGACAGGAGGGCGGGATACCCTCTGATTGCTGCGGGACTTATACACTATCAGTTTGAAACGATCCATCCATTTCTTGACGGCAACGGCAGGCTGGGAAGGATGATTATAGTTCTTTATCTCATGGACACAGAAATGCTGAAGGCACCGGTGATATATCCTTCATATTACCTGAAACAGAACCAGACCGAATACTATGACCGCCTTGCACTGGTCAGAGAAAAGGGGGACTATGAACAGTGGATAAAATTCTTTCTACGCTGCGTTTCGGAAAGCGCCGGGGACAGCCTGGCGAAAATCCGTCAGCTGAATGAAATGTGCAGTCGCGACAGACAGAAGGCAAAGGAAGCAGGAAAGGGACCCGGCAGGCTGCATGAGTATCTTTGCAGTCACCCGATTATCGATGTGGGAATAACGGCAAAGGATCTGGGAATAAGCTACAACACCGCGCAGGCACATATTCGCAAGCTTCAGCAGGTGGGCATTCTCAGGCTTGCAGATGAGGGCAGACGGCCAAAGCGAAATCGACGATTTGTTTACTCTGAATATCTCGAAATCCTGAGCAGATGAGAAAAAATACGAGCAGATAAGAAAAAGTATTCTGACATATCTTTATCCTATTGACGGGCGCAATTTTCTGTGGTATGTTAGGAAAAATGCCTGGAGGAAATAAAGTGGCGAAGACAATCTGGAGAATTGAAAAGGGACAAATTGCCGCATGCGGCGGAGGTGTTTCTATCTCCCCGGTTACGGATTTCCCAACTGATTTCCCGGCTGATGATTTTAATAACTGTTATATTTTACCCGGTTTCACAGATGTACATGTTCATCTGAGAGAGCCGGGTTTTTTATATAAGGAAACCATTGAAACGGGAACGCGTGCGGCAGCGGCGGGAGGATTTACCAGCATATGCGCCATGCCGAATCTGAAGCCCTGCCCGGACAGCATGGAGAACCTGCAGGTCCAGCTTGATGCAATAAGAAAAGATGCAACAATCAGAGTTCACCCTTACGGTACCATTACGAGAGGGCAGCAGGGAAAAGAACTGGCAGAACTTGAAGAGCTGGCCTCTCATGTTATCGCCTTTACAGATGACGGCTTCGGCGTCATATCAGATGAACTGATGAAGAAGGCGATGACAAAGGCAGGGGAACTTGGAAAAATAATCGTCGCACACTGTGAGGATGAGAGATATCCGAAAGAGTCAAACGAGACTGAGTGGAGGCAGCTCGAGCGTGACCTGAGACTGGTTCGCGAAACGGGATGCGCCTATCACGCCTGCCACATTTCCACAAGGGAATCGGTGGAGCTGATCAGAGCAGCCAGGGCGGAGGGCCTCGATGTGAGCTGCGAAACGGCACCACACTACCTTACGCTGACGAGGGAGGATGTGGAACACGCAAAAGCAGCCGACAGCCGTCCGGGAAGATTCAAAATGAATCCGCCAATAAAATTCGAAGAGGACAGACAGGCACTTCTCGAAGCGGTCATTGACGGAACCATAGACATGATAGCAACAGACCACGCTCCCCACAGCACGGAGGAAAAACGAGGAGGCTTCGGAGAATGCGCCTACGGAATAGTGGGACTTGAAACGGCATTCCCGGTGCTGTATACGAAACTGGTAAAGAAAAGAATCATGACACTTGAGAGGCTGGTGGAAATGATGAGCACTGCACCTGCGGAGCGCTTCAATCTCGGAGAAGAGCGTGGCTGGTCAGTGTGGAACCTTGATGAGGAATATGAAATAGAAACAGAAAAGTTCAGGAGCAAAGGCAGGAGCACACCATTTGAGGGATGGAAAGTGCAGGGAAGATGCCTTGCGACATACGCAGAAGGAAAGGAGGTTTACAGATTTGATTAAAGCGGAATTGACAGTAAAGAGCAACAGACAGATAGCAGACAGAACATGGGAGATGATTCTTGAAACTCCGTCGGGGATGACAGATGATTTCAGACCCGGCCAGTTCATCAATATCCGTATCGACGGACTTTATCTCAGACGACCGATTTCAATCTGTGACTGGAGCGACGACACAGTAACAATTGTCTACAAGACCGTCGGACGAGGGACGGAAGCAATGAGCAGAATCGAAGCAGGTGCGAAGATTGACGTTCTTCTTCCGCTTGGAAACGGGTACAATACAGAAGCTGAAAATGTTGGGGAAAGACCGGTTCTCATAGGAGGCGGCGCCGGAGTGCCGCTAATGTATTGCCTTTGCAGGAGACTTGTCAGCGAGGGCGTAGTGCCGGCGGTGGTTCTCGGATTCAGAACTGCCGGAGAAATGTTCTATATTGAAAGATTCAGAGAAATGAATATTGAAGTGGCAGTTGCCACAGAAGACGGAAGCTATGGTGTGAAAGGATTCGTTACGGACGTAATGTCGGATCCCGGTTACACCTCTTTTTTTGCCTGCGGGCCGGAGGGAATGCTGAGAGCGGTGGACAGGGCTGCAAAAGCAGATATCCCGGGATGGTTCAGCTTTGAGGAGAGAATGGGCTGCGGCTTCGGAGCCTGCATGGGATGTTCCTGTGAGACGAAATACGGCAGCAAGCGAATATGCAAGGACGGACCGGTTCTGGAAAGAGGTGAAATAATATGGTAGACATGAAGATCAGTCTCTGCGGAGTTCAGCTGGACAATCCGGTAATACCTGCAAGCGGAACATTCGGATACGGCAGGGAGTTCGCAGAGCTATATGACATAAACATGCTGGGCACATTTTCCTTCAAGGGCACGACAGGTAAAAGGCGCTTCGGAAATCCGACGCCGAGAATAGCGGAGTGCAGAGAAGGTCTCATCAATTCGGTTGGTCTGCAGAACCCGGGCGTAGACAGTGTAATAGGGGAAGAACTTCCGGCCCTGGCGAAGGTCTTCAGCAAGCCGGTCATGGCAAATGTCAGCGGCTTCAGCATAGAAGAATACGTCAGCGTTGCGCTTAAACTTGCAGCACAGAAGCAGGTGGGCTGGATTGAACTTAACATATCGTGCCCGAACGTCCACAATGGCGGCATGGTCTTCGGGACAGATCCGAAGCAGGCTGCAGAGGTTGTCGGTGCGGTGAGAAAGGCCCTGGATTCACAGAAGGCTTCCGGCGGAAGCAGACCGCTCATAGTGAAGCTTTCGCCAAACGTGACCGACTTAGCAGAGATTGCCTTTGCATGTGAGGATGCCGGAGCGGATGGGCTGACTTTAATCAACACGCTGCAGGGCATGAGAATAGACCTGAAGACGGGAAGGCCGGTTATAGCAAACAGGATCGGAGGCTTCTCGGGACCTGCGGTAATGCCGGTTGCCCTGCGAATGGTATATCAGGTTTACGAGAGGGTCAGAATTCCGATTATAGGCTGCGGCGGAGTCAGCAGCGCGGAGGATGTGCTGGAGATGATGCTGGCAGGAGCGACTGCCGTCCAGGTGGGCTCGGCAAATCTGGTGAACCCTTATGCCTGCAGGGACATAATAGAGGCCCTGCCGGAGACGATGAAAAAATACGGAATTGAAACACTGAGTGACATTACAGGAGGTGCACACTGATGGGAAGAGATGTAATCATTGCATGCGATTTTCCGAACGCAGAGGAAACGCTGTCATTTCTGGCAAAGCTGGGGGATGAAAGACCTTATCTGAAAATAGGCATGGAGCTGTTCAACGCTGAAGGCCCTGCCATAGTAAAGAAGCTGAAGGACAGAGGCCACAGAATTTTTCTGGTCCTGAAGCTTCACGACATTCCAAACACCGTGGGGAGGGCAATGAAGGTGCTCGACGGCCTGGACGTGGACATGTGCAACGTACATGCCGCAGGTGCAAAGGCAATGATGCGGGCCGCTTCCGATAATTTCAGAGGAACACTTCTGGGAGTGACTCAGCTCACTTCAACATCCGAAGAAGTGATGAGGAGCGAGATACTCATAGAAAGAACCATGAAGGAAGTCGTTGCCGAATACGGCATTAACTGCAAAGCGGCCGGGCTTAACGGGGTGGTATGTTCGCCTCTTGAGGCGGCGGCAATACACGAGAGATGCGGTCATGACTTTCTGACAGTAACTCCGGGAATCAGGCTCGAGGGGGATGCGGCAGGAGATCAGAAAAGAATTACCACACCGTCGCAGGCAAAAGAGCTGGGGTCGGATTACATCGTGGTTGGAAGAAGCATAACGGCGGCAGACGATCCGCTGACAGCATACAGAAAGTGCAGAAAGGAGTTTATAGGATGAAGAAGAAAATAGCTGGACATCTGCTGGACATCGGTGCGGTTTTTTTCAGACCGGAAGAACCGTTTACATGGGCAAGCGGAATAAAGAGCCCGGTTTACTGTGACAGCAGGCTCATACTCACGGCGCCGGAAGTCAGGAACGATGTGGAACTGGCAATAGCCGACACTGTCACTAAAGAGTATCCCGAAACGGAGGCGCTGTTCGGAACGAGTACGGCGGGCATAGCCCATGCGGCAATTGCGGCACACATCATGGGCATTCCCATGGGCTATGTGAGAAGTTCAAACAAGGATCACGGCAGGAACAATCAGATAGAAGGCCGACTTGATAAAGGCCAGAAGGTCGTGGTTGTTGAGGACCTGATTTCAACGGCGGGAAGCGCGGTGCAGACAGTAGAGGTTTTGCGCGAAGCGGGCGCGCAGGTTCTGGGAATAGTAAGCATCTTTACATACGGAATGGAAAAGGGGCTCCGCAGGCTTAAAGAGGCCGGAGTGAAAAACAGAAGTCTGTCCGACTTCAATACAGCAGCGGAAATGGCCCTGGAAAGGAGCCTTGTAGATAAAGAAGGCTATGAGCAGTTAATGAAATTCATTGAGGAGAACGGGAGGTAACATGAGGCACTTAATCGACATAATGGATTTGTCAGTTGGAGAAATCAACGACATGATAGAGAGGGCAAAGGACATTATTGAAAATCCGGCAGACTACTGCGAGAAATGCAAAGGCAGGAAGCTGGCCACATTGTTCTTTGAACCATCTACGAGAACCCGCCTGAGTTTTGAAGCGGCCATGTACGAACTTGGCGGTAATGTTCTGGGATTCTCTGAGGCCCAGAGTTCGTCCGCGGCAAAAGGAGAAAGTGTTGCAGACACCATAAGAACCGTGGGAGCCTATGCGGACATCATCGCGATGAGGCACCCGAAGGAGGGAGCACCGGTTGTTGCTGCGGCAAAATCCACGGTGCCGGTAATCAATGCCGGTGATGGCGGACACAATCACCCTACGCAGACACTGACAGACCTGCTCACAATAAGCAGAGAAAAGGGCAGACTGAACAGCATGACGGTGGGCCTTTGCGGTGACCTGAAGTTCGGACGCACGGTGCATTCGCTGATTGCGGCGATGTCCAGATATGAAAACGTAAAGTTCGTTCTCATATCACCGGAAGAACTGAAAATACCGGAATATCTGAAACAGGAAATACTGATAAAGAACAACATGACTTTCGTAGAAACCGGGGATCTGGAAAGCGCAATGCCCCAGCTGGACATACTCTACATGACAAGAGTACAGAGGGAACGCTTCTTCAACGAACAGGACTATCTGCGATTAAAAGACAGTTACATTCTGACCCCTGACAAGCTGGAAAATGCAAAGGCAGACCTGTCGATACTGCATCCGCTGCCTAGAGTAAACGAGATTTCGGTTGCGGTGGATGATGATCCAAGAGCCAGATATTTCGAGCAGGTACGTAACGGTAAATTCATAAGAATGGCACTCATTCTTAAGTTGCTGGAAGAAGCTGAACAGAGAGAGGAGCAGTAAACATGATTATTGGAAAGATAGAAAACGGGCTGGTGCTGGACCACATCAGAGCAGGATACGGAATGAAGCTCTACGAGATACTCGGACTGGACAAGCTTGACTGTCAGGTTGCACTCATCAAGAATGCGGACAGCGTTAAGTATGAAAGAAAAGACATAATCAAAATTGACCGGATGATTGACATCAACATAGATGCAATCGGATTTGTGGACCCTAACATAACGGTGAATTACATAGAGGGAGGCAAGCTGGCCAAGAGAACACACATAGACATGCCGGAAGAAATCGAAGGCTTTGTCAGATGCAAAAACCCCCGATGCATCACAACGGTTGAACAGGAGCTGCCTCACAGATTCCGCCTGACCGACAGGGAAAAAGGCGTTTACAGATGTGTTTACTGTGAGAGCAAACTGGAAGTAAAATAGCAGGCAAAGCGGCAAATCTGCACCTGAGCTTTTTGCCGCTTTTTTAATGCTTTTTTAACGCAAAAATAAGGTAGCGATTTAGCAGGATAAAATTGCATACAATAATACAATGTCCGAAGTTAGAACATCAAAAAACATTGAAAAATCAACAATTTACTGTTGAAGTGAATCGTATACAATGTTAGTATGAGTACTTGAAAGGGCCATTCGGGCCCTTTCGGACAGAGCCCTTTTCAGAGGGCGGAAACTATAGATTTTTTAAGGAAGATAGGTCAAAAAAGAGGCAAAAAATGGACGGTAAACCCGAAAAACGAAACGAAGTAGTATTGCAGGGAAATGAAGCCTGCGCAAAGGGCGCGCTCTATGCCGGTTGCAGATTCTTCGCCGGATATCCGATAACTCCTTCAACGGAGATTATTGAACTCATGTCAGGTGAAATGCAGAAGGCGGGGGGCGCTTTTATTCAGATGGAAGATGAAATCGGCTCGGCATGTGCAATCATCGGAGCAAGATGGGGAGGCAGCAAGTCAATGACTGCCACATCAGGTCCGGGATATACACTCATGCAGGAAGCCATTGGTTTTGCAGCTGTAACAGAAACACCTATAGTAATTGTAAATGTTCAGAGAGGCGGCCCGTCAACAGGACAGCCTACACTCTCATCACAGCAGGACATCTACCAGGCGAGATACGGAAGCCACGGCGACTACGAGATCATCGTGCTTTCACCGTCATCAGTTCAGGAGATGTACGATTTCACAATAAGAGCTTTTGAACTTGCTGAACAGTTCAGAACTCCGGTAATCCTCCTGGCAGATGAAGTGGTCGGCCACATGAGAGAAAAGATCGTCATCAAGGACGGTACAGAGGAAATAAAGAGCGAAAAGCATCAGTACGTTGTATCTCCGCAGGAGGACTTCTTCAAGGGAGCGAACAGCACGGTTGAAGGTCAGCTTCACGATGATCAGGGAAGAAGAATCGGCCACATCGCATCCAAGAGCGGTGACTTCATCTACAACATTAACAGGAAGATTCAGGACAATATCGATTCAATCGCAAGCATAGACACATACTGCATGGAAGATGCGGATGTTGCCATCGTTGCATACGGTTCGGTTGCAAGACCGTCACTCAATGCAGTTAAGCATGCCCGTGGAATCAAGGATGACAGATTCATGTCAAAGGCAAAGATTTTCAGGGATTTGTTCAAGCGTGGAGTTTCCGAGACACTGAGCTCAGATTACGGTCACCTGAAGGTAGGTCTCGTGAAGATCAATACTGTATGGCCGTTCCCGGAAGAACTGCTGAAGCAGGCAACAAAGAATGTTGAAACAGTAATCGTTCCGGAAATGAACATAGGCAAATACTCAAGAGAAGTCGAGAGAGCACTTAGAGACAAGAAGGTTATTCCAATGTCAAAGTGCGGCGGTGACATCCACACGCCGACAGAAATTCTCGACAAGATTCTCGAGGTTGAAGGACTTGATGAGGAGGTGAAATAATGAATAAATTATACGAAAAATACATTAAGAAAGAATCACTTCCAACTCTGTTCTGCCCGGGATGCGGAAACGGAATCATCCAGAGAGCGGCAATGGAAGCAATCGAAATGAACGGATGCAAGGAAGAAACTGCCTGCGTATCGGGAATCGGATGTTCATCATGGATTCCGTGTTACCTCCAGCTGGACGTAATTCATACAATGCACGGCAGAGCACTGCCTTTCGCAGAAGGGCTCAAGCTCGCACAGCCTGACAAGAAGATCATGGTCTTCACAGGCGACGGAGACTGTGTTGCAATCGGAGGAAACCACCTGCTCCACGCGGCCGCAAGAAATATCGACCTTACAGTTGTAATGGTAAACAACAACATATATGGAATGACAGGCGGACAGAAATCCCCGACAACTCCGCTAGAAGCAAAGACAAAGACATCACCTTACGGATGCATCGACATGCCGATGGATGCCTGCGGTCTGGTTATGACTCTGGGTGCAAGCTACGTTGCAAGATGGACAACAGCTCATCCTGTTCAGCTTACCAGGTCAATAGCAGAAGGCATGAACCACAAAGGCTTCGCATTCATCGAAGTTCTCTCGCAGTGTCCGGTACAGGCAGGAAAGAATGTCTGGGGCGAAAAGGATCCGGCAAAGATCATGGACCTGTACAAGAAATACACTTACATGACAAAAACGGGCGAGGTTGATCCGGCAGGAGCAAGAAGTGCCAGTGCCATTGAGGGCAAACTCCCCATTGGCGTATTCAGAAACGATCCGGATGCACCGGAATACCTGGAAAAGGTTGAAGCGAAACTGGCAGAATGCGGAATCAGATAACAGACCGTTTGAAAAGAGGTTAGAAAATGGCAAACATTACAGTTGACGGAACATGCTGCAAGGGCTGTAACATCTGTCTCACAGTATGTCCGAAAGGAATATTCGTAAAATCAAGAAAAAGAAACACATATGGAACAAACATGCCTGCAGTTGAAAACGCCGAAGCATGCGTAGGCTGCAGAATGTGTGAAAGACTCTGCCCGGACGGAGCAATCGATGTAGATACGGAAGGAGATAAATAAGCAATGAGACTTAATGTAAGATTCGCAGGATCAGGCGGACAGGGAGTAATCCTGGCATCAGTTCTTCTCTCAAAGGCTTATGGCCTTGGCGAAAACTACAATATCGCACAGACCCAGAGCTACGGCCCTGAAGCAAGAGGGGGAGCATGCAAGGCAGAGGTTGTTATCTCCGATGAGGAAATCGACTACATGAAGGTTGAAGAGGCGGACGTATTCGTTGCGCTCAACCAGGTTGGTTACGATAAATACATCGATACGGTTAAAGACGATGCAATCGTTCTCATCAACAGCACACTGGTTGAATCAGATAGACAGGGCATCTACAGAATCCAGGCAACCCAGAGAGCAGAAGACATGGGCAAGCCTTTCGTTGTAAATATCATTGCCCTTGGCGCACTGACAAGACTCATGCCTAAGATTCATTCACCGGCAGTTGAAGAAGA
Organism: Clostridia bacterium; assembly: GCA_024403185.1. Taxonomy (GTDB): domain Bacteria; phylum Bacillota; class Clostridia; order Peptostreptococcales; family Anaerovoracaceae; genus Lentihominibacter. Next base: position 218 of record JAKSSG010000007.1, on the reverse strand, counting down.
AATCAAGAAGAACTTCAACGCAAGTATCGCAGGACCTAATCTGGAAGCATACCAGATGGGTTATGACATTCTGGACGAAGACATGAAGAATCTGGGATACAAGACCGGCTTTGGCGAACACAGCAGATTCTAGGAAGCAAAAGCAATAAAAAAGCGGCTCAACTGTGAAGTTGTCAATTAAAAGTAGACAACTAAAAAAGCTAAATGTAATCACAAGA
>JAKSSG010000069.1 GCA_024403185.1 Clostridia bacterium | reverse complement strand
TATGGTGAACATGTCATTTCGGTATGCCTGGAAAAATTCAGGTTCAGTGAGGATGATTCGGCTTCTGATTTTTTCGGAGCGTTGACGGATAAGCAAATAGAATCATTTTACAGCACACTGCGTTCAATTTCATTTCATGATATTGATGGGGAATAGACAAACAAAAAAGATGGTAGAGGGTTAAACCTGAAGTTGTCAACTAAAAGTAGACACTAAAAAAACGATTGTATTAAATTGGTTGTTCTCTTTCAGATAAGGGCTCTGCTGAATATGTTGGGGTGGTGGTTACTCCGATTAGATCAGAGCCTTTTTCATTTTTTGAAAAAATGCCTAATTTGATATCTGTCTGTCTGATTGCAACTAAGCAATCCTTAGCAAAGCAGGTATATGAAGAAAAGACGAAAAATTATTTCCAATCATGAAATCAATAGCAAATGATACTGAACTCGTGTAGAATCTAGGTATACAAATCTGAATTGTTTGAAGGAAAAGGAAATGGCAAAGAAAGCGATTTTACGGATTTTAGCAGGTTTGCTGGCAGTAATTCTAATCGTTTGTATCGGCTTTGGTGTCTTGTATTTCACTAGACTCCAAACCATAAAGACTCTTGAGAAGATTACTGATTATGAGGATGGCTACAATCTCTACACTATGACGGTAAAGTACGACTACTCTATCGACGATATTATAAATTCCGGATACACAGATATGCAGGAATTTGTTGATGCAGTTGTCAGAGAATCTCTTCCGCTTTTACCGGTGAACATCAAAGTACCATCATACGGATGCAGCGCTTTATGCACCACAACAACAGATGGGAATGTTCTGATGGGAAGAAACTATGATTTTAAGCTTGATACATCAGCGCTTATGGTGCTTTGTGAACCGAAAGACGGATATAAATCGATTTCCTTTGCCGCATTGAACAATATAGGTGCAGATCGGGCTACTGCAGGTCTGAAAACGAAAATGGCATGTCTGACAGCCCCGTTTATCGGTCTTGACGGCATAAACGAAAAAGGTGTGTCTGTAGCGGTACTGACCCTTCCAAGCGAACCGACAATGCAGGATACAGGCAAGCCAAAACTTGCCACTTCGCTTCTGATACGTCTCGTGCTGGATCGGGCAGCAAGCACCCGGGAAGCTCTCGAGCTCATACGTGAATATGATATATTTTCCTCCAACGGCAGGGATTATCATTTTATCATCAGTGACGCATCCGGAAACAGCGTTGCTGTTGAGTTTGACTGTGAATCAAACGGGCGTGAAATGGTTGTGACACCGACGGATGCAATCACAAACTTTTATATCATGTACGCTGACAAAGTGGATCCGGATCAGGATAACGGCATGTATGGAAAAGGCTCTACGAAGAAACGTTATACAGCAATGCTGGACGTGCTGGAAGCAAATAAAGGCACTGTAGACCGCGATGTGGCATGGGAAGCGCTAAAAGCCGCGGCTCAGGATCTGAACCCCGAGGATATTACCAGCAACACTCAGTGGTCAATTATGTTCGACAACACCAATGCCAGGGCAGAGTTTGTACTGAGACGCCATTGGGGAGAAAGTTTCTCGTTTGAAATAAGGGACTGAAAAAAATACGATAGACAAGGAATTGTACTATTATGAAAAAATGTATTGTTGCGACCGATTCATTTAAAGGAACAATGACTGCAATTGAGGTCTGCGATATTATCTCGGATGAATTACATAAATATTATCCGGAGTGTGAAATATTGAATATGCCTATCGCCGATGGCGGAGAGGGAACAGTGGACTGCTTTCTGAGAGTGCTGAATGGAGAGAAAGTGTTCACTGCAGTATCTGATGCCTTCGGAAATGATATCCCTGGATATTACGGCAGATTTAACGACCTGGCTGTGATTGAAATGGCAGCTGTTGCAGGTATAGTTTCCAACAGTAGAAGGGACCCTGCAGTTGCCAGCACATATGGTGTTGGACAGCTTATTAATCATGCAGTCAGCTCAGGCTGCAGCACAATTCTTCTGGGACTGGGTGGAAGCTGCACCAATGATGCAGGTGCAGGCATGGCAGCTGCTCTGGGAACGGTATTTACTGATTCCCGGGGAGTACCATTTGTTCCTGCAGGGGGAACTCTTGACATGGTTTGCGGAATTGATAATTCAGAAACAAAAAGAAAACTGGAAGGAGTCACTGTCTGCTGCATGTACGATACAACGGCCACAATGTTTGGACCTGAAGGAGCTGCTTATGTTTATGCTGCTCAAAAAGGTGCAGGGCCTGAGCAGGTGGAAATGCTTGATAAAAATCTTGAAACGTTTTCGGCTGCCATCAGCAGAGAACTGGGAATTGATGTGTCATCAGTTGCCGGCAGCGGTGCCGCAGGTGCCATGGGTGCCGGTGCCGTTGCCTTCATGAACGCAGATCTTCGCAGGGGAATAGATGTTATTCTGGAACTTGTGAAATTTGACGAGTGTGTTAATGGCTGCGACTGCGTGTTTACGGGAGAGGGATGCATGGATTCACAGAGCCTTAGCGGCAAGGCTGTTTCAGGTGTAGCTGCAAGAGCCGGGAAAGCCAGAGTTCCGGTAATAGCTGTAGTGGGCAGTCTCAGAGAAGAGAAAGTGGACATTGATGAAATGGGTTTGTCGCAGGTAATAGTAACTGCAAAACCAGGACAGTCATTTGAGCAGATAAAACAAACATGCAGAGATGACCTTAGAAAGGCAATTGATGAATTTGCCATAAAACAGGAGAGTAATCAGCCTTTGATCTTATAGAATACAAACCACAGGATGAACAGGGCAAGTATTCCCCCGATCAGGCCGGCTCTGACTGCGCCACCCTGCATGGCTATCAGGAAAAAGATAATCACAGCCAGGAATACAACTCCCTTGATTATGCTGAGCAGTCTTTCTTTTGAAGACATACGGGTCCAGGCAGAATCCGTTTTCTCCGTATTGGTTTTTCCCATCTTCACAAAGAAATCAATAAGGTTTGAGTAGGATTTGTCTCTGCTGGAATATCTGGTTGCACCGGTGTTGGATTCAATGATGGTTCTGCCGGTTTCCTTTTCTGCTTCCTCTTTTAATTTTTTGCTGGTAATAATATCGTCTTTCATATCTTCATTGTAACACAATAATGAAAAGCAAAGCTACCTCTATACGAAATTGTATTTGTGCTTCATGAGTCTTCTGTGTGAAGCCTTGCGTCTGAACACTTTTGCTTTTGCGAGACCACGATTGTAAATCTTGTAACCTATCTGGCTGGTCCAGTGGTCCTTGGCTCTGCTTTTGCGGGTTTCCTCTCTCTCCGCACCGCCGGCACTGAATGCGGCACCTTCCAGTACTGCCTCTATAAGATCGTTGTTGCAGCGAATCTCGCGGCTAGTCTCTGTAGCTGCCATACCAATATACTTCCCGGAGTGGGCATCGGTTCCTGCAAAACCAGGCAGGCCGTATTTGGCTGCCAGTTCTGTGGCCAGCCTGTTGGAATCCTCCTTCTCGCAGGTATTGAAGGTTTCAATAAAATCCATTTGATGAATCAGGTCGTTGTTCATAAGCCTGAAACCCATGGCTGAGGATGAAGGGATGCCAAAAGGATGAGCCAGTCCCAGAATGCCTCCGAGGGAGTGAACCACATTAACAAGTTTGGAGCAGCGCATGCCGCGAATCTTCAGAAGCGGCAGGTATACTCCGTCGGGCATTATTACAAGCACATGACCGGCGTCTTTAGTATCGTATTCAATTCCACAGATTACTGTGAAGTCCTTATACTTGGGATGATTCTGAATTTTATGCCAGGCTCTGCAGCCCCGGTAGCTGTTATGATCGGCAATCATGAAACCGTCATAACCAAGCATCCTGTATTTGCTCACATATTCGCTAACGGGCACCTTGGAGTCAAAGGAACCTTCCTTCGTATGACAATGTAAGTCAAATTTCATTTCTGTTACCTCTTGGCGAGTATTATAGCGCTGTTTTGTGTTATTTTCTTGAAGACTTTTTGTTTTTTAAAAACCTTATTTGACTGGATAAAGCAATCATGCACAAAAAAAGATGGGCGTAAAAGCCCATCTGCTGTGTTGCCTCATTTCCGGAATGTCATCCA
>JAKSSG010000068.1 GCA_024403185.1 Clostridia bacterium | reverse complement strand
GCTAAGCAGATCGTAGAAGGCGGCTGCAAGTTCTACTGTGAAGGAGCTAACATGCCTACAACTAACGACGCTCTGGCATACCTGATCGAAAACGAAACAGCAGTTGGTTCAGCTAAGGCTGCTAACGCTGGTGGCGTTGCTTGCTCATGTATCGAAATGGGACAGAACGCTGGTCACACTGTATATCAGCACCAGGCTGTATACGATCAGCTGCATGAAATCATGAGAAACATCTACAAGAACAGTGCTGCTGCTGCTGAAAAGTACTTCGGAAACAAGAACCTCCTGGTACAGGGCGGAAACATTGCTGGTTTCGAAAAGGTTGCTGCTGCAATGATGGAACAGGGTCTTGTATAAGATTGACTGCTTGATTTGAAACGCAAAGTTTTAAAAAGAAAGAGTCGTGAGAAATCACGACTCTTTTTGTACGATTAAGGGGACGCTGACGCGTCCCCTCTATTTTTCTTTATTCCACTTCTATTTAATTCCGGCTCTTTCCTTGAAGCGCTCAACTGAATTGATTGTTGCCTTTGCATTTTGAGTGTTTATTTCATTTTGAAGGCCTTGATCTGGTCGTAGTCAGACTCCAGCGTTACGATTATTCCGAACTGATTTATTCTTGCCGCTACGTCCTCATCGTGCCACCTTGTCATGAATTCGTCCTTCGGAATGTAGGTATATGCTCCCATGGTTGACGGGTCCATGAAAATCATGTTATCGCTGTTGTAGCCGATGGCGATAACATAGTGTCCTTCGCCCCATTCGTCAGAGTAATCGTCCATCCAGCCGCCTCCTCCATTTGTTCCCCAGGCCTGCAGACAGATTATTACCGGCTTGCCTTCGTCTATGAATGCCGTCAGCTGTTCGAGAGAAATATTCTCTCTGGCTTCTGTCCTGAATACCTGCACGCCGCCTGGTGCAATGCCTGCGCCGTCCTTTTCCTCTGCGCTGTACCTTACGGAATTCAGATATTCCACGATGTTGTGATATCCGGTGCCATCTTCACGGTTTGCCTTCAGTATCTTCGCCAGTTCATCTTCACGAATGTCGAAATCATATCCTGCGTAGCGCAGAATCGACTGAACGCAGGCTACGCCACATGTATAGTTTGTTGCCTGTCTTACCAGAGGCAGTCTCAGAATTGTACAGTCTGTTCCCAGCGCAATGCTCTCGGGTTTTGTGTTGTAAAACAAGTTGTTCATCTCTGTTCTCCGTTGCTTTCGCATTTTGCATTAGCTGATTATTATTTGAAAAACGATGGTTCCGTCCTGTTTGCGGCCTTCAGCGTAGATGCCCTCTTCTTGCTCTTCAGTAAAGATGTCAAATTCCTCGCCGAAGCGGGATTCGTTGGCGAAGTTCACATAGAGGGATTCCTTCACGTTTCTGCCGGTTGCCGCTTCGGACAGGGCGATGTATCTGGTGTTGTTGCAGTGGTCGTTGTAGTCCAGGTCACGTGCATTTACGTGGTGGTTCATTACGAACTGCAGATTCTCGCCATGGATTTTAGGGAATACTCCTTCGATCATGTCGATTTCGTCTTCAGGCATTTCGAATGAGATATCTGTCTTCTCCAGCTTCCTGGTTCTGTGATTCAGTATGCACCACTGGCTGGCACCGATTATTACCGCCTTATCAGGATCCGCTCCGTCTGATGCGTAATTGATATAGTAATCACGCTTGAAGGTGGCTCGCTTCTGGTTTGCCGGGAATGTTGTACAGATATACTCCTCCCCTGCCTTCATCTCGCCTGTGTATCTTACTCTCATCTTGGTCAGCACCCAGATGAAATCTCTCTTGATGAGATCGTCAGGGCCAACGCCCAGTGAACTTACGTGGCTTTCCGATGCATCCTGGAAAAACTGGAATACACGGTCCGCTCTGATCTTGCCGGACTCATCAAAGTCCGACGGTGTTACTTCTATTCTTATTGTATGATGTGCCATTTTTCATCTCCTCGGAGACTATTTTAACACAAATCACAAAAAAAGAAAGACAACCTAATAATTAGGCTGCCTTTGCATCTGAATTTGAATTTGAATTTGTACTTGCTTTTGCAATTTATTTGTTCTTGAATTCAGGCTTTCTCTTTTCGAGGAATGCTGTTGTTCCTTCCTTCATGTCCTCTGATGCGAAGGAAATTCCGAATGCGTTCACTTCGTATGCTGATGCTGTCTTCATGTCAGCATCGTAGCCGTTGTTGATTACGTCCTTGGCAACTGCTACTGCAATCGGTGCCTTGGAAGCGATCTTCTTTGCCAGAGCTTCAGCTTCTGCCAGCAGTTCTTCAGGTTCGCAAACCTTTTCTACCAGACCGATTCTGTGAGCTTCTGCCGCATCTATCATGTCAGCTGAGAAAATCAGATACTTTGCCATGCCTTTGCCTACCAGTCTAGGCAGTCTCAGATTTCCGCCGAATCCGGGGATCAGGCCCAGGCCAACTTCCGGCTGTCCGAACTTGGCAGCTGATGAAGCCAGTCTCATGTCGCATGCCATTGACAGTTCGCATCCACCGCCAAGTGCAAAACCGTTAACTGCAGCGATTACAGGCTTGTTCAGGTTTTCAATGAAGTTCATTACATTGTGTCCCTTGTGTGCGAATGCTCTTGCTTCAACTGTGTCCAGCTTGGACATTTCAGCAATGTCAGCACCTGCTACGAAAGCCTTGCCTTCGCCTGTCAGTACTACTGCCAGAACTGAATCATCATTGCAGATTTCATAGAATGCGCAGTACAGCTCATCCAGAACCTGGCTGTTCAGTGCGTTCATTGCCTTTGGTCTGCTGACAGTTACGAATGCGATGTTATCTCTTACTTCATACTTTAATGTTTCGTACATGGTATCGTCCTTTCGTTTTATTAAAATGTTATGTTTATCAAAAATGTGCCAAAAGGTCTTCCCCTTCTGACACATTCATTATACATCTTTAAGACGTTCTTCATCAAGTCTGCCTTTTTCCTTGATTACTATGAAGCCTGCTGCGATTACAACCACTCCTCCGGCTATCTGCCAGAATGTGAGTGTCTCGCCCAGGAACAGCACTCCGAAAAATGCTGTGGTTACAGGCAGGAAGTTTGAGTACAGCGATGATGTTGTCGGTCCCAGCTTGTGCAGACTGTAAACCAGAATCAGATATCCGAAACCTGAGTCGAAGAGCCCGATCCATAGCAGACCCAGGATTATCCTCATGTCGAATTCAGCCGGTGAAGGCATTGACGGCATCGCCAGCGGTATGAGAATCAGAGTCGTGCAGATCATCTGAGTCATGGAAAGTGTCAGACCGTCATATTCGTCCAGCGCAGCCGTGATGAAGTTGTACAGGTTCCAGCTCAGAACCGCACCGATTGCCAGCAGGTATCCCAGGCCTCTGCCCTGGAATATTATGCTCAGGTCGGCCCCAATTACCATGACAACTCCGGCGATGCAGACAAGTATTCCCAGCACAATCTTAGCATTGGCTTTGCGCTTGTAGAGAATTCTCTCGATAACGATTGATACGATCGGAACAAATGACAGAACGATTGTGATCAGCGCAACGGGCATGTAATCCATGGCGTTATATTCGCACTCGAAATACATGGCCTGCCCGAAAAATGCGCAGAGCGCTATCAGCGGCAGGTCCTTCTTCCTTACCATCTTCCTGTTGCCCTGTGCAAACTTGATTATCACCACGACAATCAGACCGATCGCGTACTTATAAAAGGCAACTGCTGAAGGACTCATCATCTCCAGCGCCCATTTGGCGGGAACATAGTCGAATCCCCAGCAGAATACCAGAAAAATCATCAATATGTGAGCTAAAACCTTGTCAGAAATTTTATTGAGCATGTTTTTATTATAATTCGTGTGTTGAATTTTTGCTACCCAAAGTTCCGCATCTTTCCGACGAAATAATGGTGTTCTCAAGCTCATATGGTGCGGAAACCTTCATCAAAGGCATATATTTTTATCTCTCAAAAATTATTTCCGCACCAGCCAGGTCTGTTTTTGGGGTTGATTGCACTAGGCAGTGCGGAATAAAAAATCAAATTTCAGCTCAACACGGGGTTTTTGAAAAAGTCCGCACCACCCCGCCCGTTTAACAGTTTAACGTCGTCTTAGAGGTGCGGAACCTTGCCCCCGCAAATTAAAAACCCG
>JAKSSG010000067.1 GCA_024403185.1 Clostridia bacterium | reverse complement strand
CCGGAGCTGAAGCTTCTCGTTGATGCTGTTCAGTCATCCAGATTCATCACAGCGAAAAAATCAAATGCTCTGATCAAGAAACTGGAAAAGCTGGCCAGCAGAAATGACGCCAGAGTTCTTCAAAGGCACGTTTATGTTACCGGGCGAGTAAAGACCATGAACGAGTCCATATACTATAATGTGGACTCGATACACGGAGCAATGCAGAGCAATTCACAGATTTCGTTCATGTATATGAAATGGAATCTGGATAAAGAGCTTGTTCCAAAGAGTGAGGGACGCGTTGTCTCAAGTCCGTGGGCGCTGACCTGGGATGATGAGAATTACTACATGCTCGGATATGACAGCGAAAGCGGAATTCTCAAGCACTACAGGGTTGACAAGATGAAGGATATTACCTTCCTGGAAGACAAGAGGGAGGGAAGAACCCAGTTTGCAAACTTCGACGTGGCTGCTTTTGCAACAAGAACCTTCGGCATGTTCGGAGGAAGAACTGAGAAGGTTACGCTGGAGTGCGATAACGAGCTTATCGGAGCGATTCTGGACAGGTTCGGAACAGATGTGATAATAGTGCCGTCAGGCGATGATAAATTCAAGGTAACACATGAGGTTACAGTCAGCGGACAGTTCTACGGATGGATAGTAGGGCTGGGACCGGGCGTGAAGATAGTGTACCCGGAAAGCGTTGCGACGGAATTCAAGGACAGATTAAGGAGGATGCCATGACAAACTTTTTTGTAACTTACACGATGCCGACAAAGGAAGAGAGAGACGGCTATCTTAAGGAGATCCAGGAGAAGGGAATCGATGAGATCTCACGCGGTGAGGACGGCTGCTACAGATATGATTATTTCTATCCTGCAGGATCAGATAACACTCTGTTTCTGTGGGAACAGTGGGAGTCAAGGGATCACCAGAAGGCTCACTGCCAGACAGCTCATTTTGCAGAGCTGGGCAAGCTGAAGGAAAAGTATAATGCAACTACGGAAATTCAGATTGAGGATAAGGCCTGATGGAGACATTTGCACAGAAATTCCTTAAAATATATGACCGTAAAATACTGAGTGGAGAGATAACCTTCAGTCAGTCGGGAATAAACAAGAACGATTTCACAAGGCTGTGTATCGATCCGGAATTCGTCATTGAGCGCGAGGCACTGTTAAAGGCCTGCGAGAAGATGAAGCTTACGGAAGAGGAAACGGCTGAACTTTTGAAATTCTGTGATTAATCTGCTATAATATAATTTAGCGATTTAGCGGAAAGAAGGAGCTAATGGAAGAGGCACAATTTGAAGTAGGACAATTTGTAGTATACGGTACCAACGGAATATGTACCGTCGACAGTGTTGAACTCATGAGTTTCGCGGCAGGGATGCCTAAGGAGATGTATTATGTCCTCAGGCAGAAGAAAAACCGGGCGACACAGTTTTTTGTTCCCTTAAATAATGAAAAACTTACGTCCAAGCTCAGACCGCTGATGCAGAAGGAGGATATTGAGGACATTCTCATGGGCCTTTCCGATGAGGATGTGACCTGGAACAAGGACAGAAGAGCGAGGGCTGAATATTTCAAGAGCATTCTGTCAGATGGTGTCAGCAGCAGACTTCTCAACATGATTACTTGCATATATGAACAGAAGCGCATGCTGGCAAGAATAAACAAGAAGCTTCCGGTAACGGATGCCACCATTCTCAGACAGGCCGAAAAGCTCGTGGAAGAGGAGTTCGGACACGTTCTGCAGCTCGACCCTGAAGAAGTGCCAAAGTATATCAGAAAGAGACTTCACATACCAGAGGAAGAATAAATGAAATTCAGACTAGCATTACTAATAGCAAAATTTACAGCATGGGGGATCAACCTTGTTGCCAAAGGCCGCGGCACAAATCTGCCGGGCAAAGTGGCTCTTAAGATTGACCCCGATTTTATTAGCCACATCAGGGGACTTGATCCCGATAAGGCTATTTTCGTTACGGGAACGAACGGCAAGAGCACAACCACCAATCTCATGGCTCACGTGTTCAAAAAAGCGGGCCTTCGCGTAGCGGTTAATCTGGAAGGCGCCAATCTGATTGGCGGCGTAATCGTTTCGCTGCTCAGGAGCACCGGTTTGAATGGCAGGCTCAAGGCCGATGTTGTTCTCATGGAAACCGATGAACGTTTCCTGCCTATCATTCACAAGCAGCTTCCGGCAAGGCATCTCTGCGTTACCAACGTTCAGAAGGACCAGGTTCAGAGAAACGGCGAACCGGAAATCATATGGAGAAAGATCGCATCCGTTCTCGACGAGAACATGACAATCTATGCCAATGGAGATGAGCCTAATGCCCTCAGCCTAGGCAGACTTGCGGGCAGATGCGTCAAGTACGGCGTGGACATGAATTCATCCTCCTTTGACAAGCAGGATGATTTCTTCTCCGTTACAATGCCGTGTCCTGTATGCCACGAGCCTATTGCTTTTGCAGCATACAATATCGACAACATTGGTCCGTTCAGATGCTCATCCTGCGGATTCGGAACGGAGCTCAGCGATTACCAGGCAATGGACATTGATTTTGATGCCAGGACCTTCAGAGTAGGGGAAGCATCATATGAATTCAAATACAGCACACCATACTTCCTGTACTGCTATGTTGCAGCGCTGGCAGTAGCCAGGGAATTCGGAGTATCAGAGGAAAAAATCAGCGAGGCATTCAGCGACTTCGCTCTCCAGGGCGGAAGAATGGAAACCATCCACGCCGGCGGCAAGGATATAAACTACATCAGAATGAAACAGGAAAATCCTGAGACGGTTCAGTCCGCTCTGAATGTAATTGCCGATGACCCGGATGAAAAGATTTTCATGCTTGGTTTAGATGAGCTGGTTGACTTCGACCCTCATTACACCAATACATTCTATACATTCGACTGCGATTTCCGCAGACTTATCAATTCCAATGTCAGCAAGTGCATCTGCTTCTCGGGAACAGTTGCCTACGATGCTGCACTGAGAATGGTCTATGACGGATTTGATCCGGAAAAGCTGGTTATTCTGCCAACCAATGACGATGCGGCAATAGTGGAAGAACTGAGCAAATGTGAATGCAGCAAGGTATATCTCATAACCTGGCTCCACAAGTTTGAGTCACTTGCAGAATATGCAAAGGCAAACGCGTAGAAAGGGAGGCAGAGATGAACAACTTCGATAAACTGAAAACGATAAGAGAAAATGTTGACAGGAATTCCGAGCAGCTGACAAATGCGTCAGTGGTAAACGGAGAAAGCGGATTCAGATGTCTTCACATACTCTGGCTCTATCCGGATGTAATGAACATTCACGGCGGAAGAGGGGACATAATGGGACTGATACATATCAGCAACCTTATGAACATTCCCGTTGAGGTTCGCAGACAGGACAGCCTCAAGGAAGATGTGGACTGGGAATGGCCTCATCTTGTTTACATGACCGCAGGTGAGCTCAAATGCGCCTCAGACGTGATTTCAGCCCTCAAAAGACAGATGGGTCAGGCAGATGATCCGGATGCAATGAGCGGTCTGAGGGGATTCGTGCAGCGCGGCGGAACATTTATTGCCAACGGAAGCAGCGGAGCAGTTCTTGCCGACAGTGTTGAGCTGTACGACGGAACTGTACTTGAAGGACTCGGACTTCTCCACATGAACTGGAAGGAAAGAGAATCCGTCTGGGGAGATGACATCTGGGTAAAGACAGCGGATGGATTCGATGTTATAGGCAACCAGATTCAGGTTGCCGATGTAGAGCTTGCGGAAGGTCAGGAAGCTTTTGGCGAACTGCTTTACGGCAGAGGAAACAACGGCATTGCAGAGGAACTTCTCGGAAACGGAGTAAGCCGAATGTCCGGAGCCGGTTCAGGTCTTGAAGGCGCCAGAACAGGCAATGTGATTTACACCGGAATACTGGGACCGCTTCTTACCAAGAACCCTAGATTTACCGAGTCAATTCTTAAGAAAGCGGCAGCTTTTGCGGATATAGAAGTGTCTGATTCTTTAAAGGACAGTGACATAGAGATGGAGCTTAAATCTGCTGAATACATCACTAAATTCATGAAGGAAAAGCAGGTCTGAAAAGCTTAATATTTATGGTCAATTTTTCCTTGACAACAGTTGGCTCAGATGGTAGTATATTTCTTGCGGCGGCTAAGATATGCTGCACGTATGGCGGTGTAGCTTAGTTGGCTAGAGCGTCCGGTTCATACCCGGAAGGTCGGTGG
>JAKSSG010000066.1 GCA_024403185.1 Clostridia bacterium | reverse complement strand
CGTCGACGGAGAGATCGTATATTCAGCTATCAAAAATACGAATATTTAGGAATATTGAGATATTAGAAATATGAAGAGAAATGGTATATCCAATTAATGTGCGGATAACATGTGCAGGAAACAATAATTACAATCCGGTAAGCAAGACCGTTAAGGTGACAGTTAAGATGGTAAGATAAAATAATCCGGCGAGTAAATTCTGACTGAATTTGCAAGATAAAAGTAGACATGTAAAAAGCATGTCTGCTTTTCTCGTGTTGTTTTAACAGAGTTTAAGAAAGAAGGCACTTTCCTTAATATAATTTTATTGTATGAAAATTACAGTCAAGGTATAATATAACTGATATATTTTACTCAAAATGTAGGGTGGTAAATAGTGTATTTTATTGGTTTTGCGGCATTCCTGCTTTGCTTTCTGCATGACTGCAATGATTGGAAATTCGGGAAGAAATGGTTGAGATTCTGCTTCCCGACAGGAATAGCTCTCATAGTCATATCCACAATATGGATGTGTCTGGAGCCTGATACAGTGTACATTGATGTTATCTGGATCAGAATTGCCGCAGGGGCTCTGGGCCTGTTTATGGTCTGGGCTGAAGTATATTCGCTCTTCTTTTCTTTTGATAGGAAGGAAGCGTATGTGAATAATTGCAACAGGGGAACGGGAACGGTTTACACAGCTGGGATGTATGCATTGTGCAGGCATCCGGGTGTGCTGTTTTTCGTTTTGTTGTACGTAAATATATGGCTTTGCCTGGGCATGGATCTTAAGGGAATGCTCATGCTATGCACATTAAATGTGCTTCTGGCGGTGTTTGAGGATTTCGTAGTATTTCCCGAAAGCCTTGGAGGCTATAGAGAATACAGGAAAACCACGCCATTTATAATTCCTAATACAGCATCGGTAAAACGCTGTATAGAGGATTTCAGGAGAAACTAATGAGATTTCAGCGACAGTTAAAAGAAGAATCGTCAAAAAAAATATGGCAGGAATACTGTGGCTTTATGGATCTGGATATTGATGAGTACATGAATATTCAGAACAGGCTGATGAACGAACAGATAAAAGTCTGGTCGGAATCCGGTCTGGGCAAGAGTCTCCTGAAGGGAAGGAAGCTTAATTCAATCGACGATTTTCGGGACAATTTCCCGCTTACTACATATGACGATTACGCCGATATATTACTGGCAAAGAGAAGGGACATGCTTCCGGGAGATCCCGTTGTCTGGATTCAGACAACATGGGAAGGGGGCTTCAGACCTATAAAGGTTGCACCTTATACAAGAAGCATGCTTGATACATACAGGCATAATCTGTCTGCACTGACAATACTGATTTCAGCCAGAGAAAAGGGACAGATAAACGTAAAGAAGGGAGACAAGGTTCTTTATGGCGGAGCACCTCTGCCATATATGACAGGACTGATTCCGTCACTTCTTGATGAGGCTATTGATTTCGAATGGCTTCCGGATAATGATGCATCAATAAGCAGCTTCAGCCAGAGAATCAAGCAGGGCTTCAAGATGGGCATGTCAAAGGGAGTGGACTATTTCTTCGCAAATGCTGCAGTTGCCAACTATATTACAGAAAGCTTCGGCAAAATGTCAGGTGGCGGCGGTGGTGGAAGCAAGATGCCGATTTCACCGGTTACTATCGGCAGATTCATCAAGGCCAAGTATATAGCTAAAAAAGAGGAAAGAGAAATTCTGCCCAGAGACATTTTCAGGCTGAAGGGTTTTGTGTGTACAGGAACTGATGCTGAGCATTACAGAAAAAGACTTTCTGAAGCCTGGGGCATAGAGCCTATAGAAATAGCGGCCGGAACAGAAGCCACATGCATAGGAACAGAATCTCTTATGAAGAGAGGTATGGTGCTGTTCCCGGACGCGTGCTTCTATGAATTCATTCCACAGCACGAATACATGAGAAATCTGAAGGATCCTTCATATAAACCTAATACCGTTCTCATGAATGAAGTGACTGAAGGAGCAAACTACGAAATCGTTCTAAGTGTTCTTCACGGAGGAGCATTTATGAGATACAGAATCGGTGATGTTTATACCTGCGTAAGCTCGAGCCCGACAGGTGAGCTGCCTAGATTCGCATTCTATGACAGGGTTCCTAATATCATCGACATTGCCAGTTTCACACGTATTTCCGAAAAGGAAATCGAGGAAACCATCAGACTTTCCAAGCTTGGAATTGAAGACTGGATTGTACGTAAGGAATACGATAGAAATGACAATCCTTACATGCACTTATACATTGAAATTTCTAAGGATTCACAGATATCTGACGTAACGGGGAAGACTTTGCTTACGGAGCATCTGGCGGCATACTTCAAGGCCTTTGACAGCGACTATGCTGACCTTAAGAAGCTCCTTAACATGGAACCGCTGAAAATAACAGTGCTTAAAACAGGGACAATGAGAGCTTATTGCAGAGACAACAAGTGCACTCTGGCGAAGGTCAATGCACATGCGACGGATCTGTCAGCTCTATTAAGATATCAGAAATAAGCCAGCGAAGAGAAGGAACTGAATATGGGTAATGTACCATTTCTCTACGTCAACTTAATAGCGATGTGCGGCTACGCCATAATATTCATTTCATTTATGGCTGCCAAGAAGACACCGGTCATTAAGACCTTTATTGCGCTGCTGGCCTCCTTCACGCTGTGGACAGGAGGGTCCATACTCATGCGACTGCAGGTGGCGCCGGGTCTTTCTTTCTGGTACTATGTTTCAATTTTGTCATTGTTCTGCATAGCAGACCTGACATATATTTTCGTGTGCTCATTTACCAAAACCAGGGGCGCATTTCTTAAGGTCGTATGGAGTATAGGAACTGTAATAGTTCTTGTTCTTACAGGCTTTGGTTTATTCCTTAAGCCGCCTTCTCCTATTCTAACCAAGGCAGGAACCGTATTCACATACGATGTTGGATGGACCATCGCAATACCGTATGCATTCTTTGCGTGCATAGTAGCGTCCATTGTAATCGTAATAAAGAGATCCGTTAAGGAAACCGGAACCAAATCTCCAGGAATGAATGCAATGATAGCAGGCTGCATCATCATCGCATTCGGAAACATGCTCCAGCTTATTCCGGGTAACATCTTCCCGTGGGATACTCTCTCAGGAATCGTGGCAGCTGCATTCCTGGTATATTCACTGTATAAAAAGAGAATGTTCAGACTCACACTTCTGGTATCCAGAGGCGTGGTTGTCTTTGCGTCCGTTTTCATATGTCTGGTTATAGTCATAAACTATGTTGAGTCCATGATTGACGGACTTCGAAGCCTGATGCATATTTCATATGCAGCGGCCACATCGATAGTAGTGGTAATTGCAGTAGGAATCGTCTGGATCTGCTACATGCTTCTTTCACTGCTTATGGACGCACTGTTCACTAGACAGGAGCAGCAGGAACGTCTGATAAAAACATTCTCGGAATCTGCAACTCAGACTCTGGACAGCCAGAACATCATGAAGCTTATGGTCGACACAATTCAGACAGAAATCACTGCTGAAGAAGTATACATCTGTCTGCTGGAGGAGGGGGAATTCAGGTTCAAATACGTTTCAAGCCCTCTGTCGAATCACCAGTTCACGCTTAGAGAAGATATTCCGCTGGTGGATTATGCAAAAGCAGTCGAGACTTGCTTCACAATGAAGGATTTTCGCGGCAGCACTCATTATCTGTCTATGTGGGACAGCGAAAAACTTCTGTTTAATCAGCTGAGCATTTCCTGCATCCTGGCTCTTGTTGAGCAGGAAAATGTGGTGGGATTCGCACTGCTGTCAAAGAAAGACAAGAACAACGCATATACTGCGGGAGACATGAACTTCCTTTCAACATTAAGCTCAATCTCTGCAATTGCAATGAGGAATGCCAGCCTGTTTGAGCAAGTGGCCAGAGAAGCCAGAACCGATGCCATGACAGGAGTATATAACTATAGATATTTCACGAAGGCAATTGAGGAGGAATTCAACAAGGAAGAAAACGAATGTCTGGCACTGCTCTTTGTGGATATCGATGACTTCAAGCTTTACAATCAGCTTTACGGCGCTAACGAAGGAAACGAAATTCTCAAGAAAATCGCTTCAATAATTCAGGTGGCTGCAGGCGAAAATGATATGGTATTCAGATACAGCGGCAAGGTGTTTGCCGTTATTCTGCCCGGTTACGACGCCAGAAGAACCAAGACATTTGCGGAAAGCATCAGAGAGGAAATCAGTGCAATCAACGATACCGATTTCAGATCCACATATAAGAAGATTACCGCTTCCTGCGGAATCTGTGTTACTCCGTATGCCGCATCCTCTGTTGGCGAACTTGTGGACAACACAGATCTGGCAGTTTACAAGGCCAAGAACAACGGCAAGAATCAGGTGCTTGTATTTACAGGTGACGATACAGCAACATTTAACCTGCGCAAACGAGTTGAGAAGATAATAGAAACGAACAAGGATAGCGTTCTGGGAGATTCCTCACAGGCAATCTTCGCACTTATTGCAGCTATCGATGCCAAGGATCACTACACTGCTCAGCACAGCAAGA
>JAKSSG010000065.1 GCA_024403185.1 Clostridia bacterium | reverse complement strand
TTATTGTTATAATGCAGTTTCATGAAAAGAGTTACACATATAATATGCATAGAACAAAAACATTTCGCGGAGATCAACTATGAAAGAAATCAAACTAATACCACTGGAAGAAAACGACAGAGAACAATTTATACTGGACAATCAGGAAGCCTTTCGGTATGGCGCCATGGAAGAATTCGGTCTCAGAGATGACCACTTTGAGGAAGACGGTGAAATAATTTCAAGAAGCACCATAGAAGAATCCATCAACAAGGGAATTGCATATCGGATTATTGCTGACGGTGAAAAAGCAGGCGGCCTGGTTTTGCGTATCAATGGCAAGCATGGGTAACTGGACCTGCTCTTCGTTAAGCCCGAAGCTCACAGCCGGGGCATCGGATACGCAGCATGGTGCGAAGTGGAAAAAATGTATCCCCAGGTGGAGGTCTGGGAAACCTGCACTCCTTATTTTGAAACTCGGAACATTCACTTCTATGTGAATCGTTGCGGATTCCACATTTTGGAGTTCTTCAACGAAAAACATCCGGATCTAAATGACCCGGATGCTCCTGACTGCGAAGGTTTTGACGGCATGTTTTGTTTTGAGAAAATCATGAATTCTTGAATATCGTTTGAGGCGACCCTCCTGGAATAGGATGGACTAAGCTATTTCATGAAAATACCCGAATTACACGATGAAAAATCGTCTGAAATCGAAATTGTGCATTTACTTTTCTATACAACCTTCATTTTTTACGGGTAGAATCACTTCAATTTTTGTGTTAGGATGAACATAACGTTCATTAAACAAGAGGTTCACATGCTCAAGAAGAAATTCCCGTGGATGATAGCATTTGTAATACTGGCAGTTCTGAGCATATGGGCAGTTGTGTCTCAGGCGAAGAGCTACTCCTTCGAACTGATGTTATCCTCTCTTAAGAACTGTCACATGCCGTGGCTTGTGGCCGCCGTGGCAGGAATGGCAGGAAACATTTATTTCGAAGGCAAGGCTCTGGAATGTCTTATTCGAGGTCTCTCGCCAGAATCACCTGCACATAATGGTCTGGTGTACTCTGCTGCAGACATTTACTTCTCGGCAATTACTCCATCCTCAACCGGAGGGCAGCCGGCAAGTGCTTTTTTCATGGTCAGGGACGGAATTCCTGTAGCAAAATCCACAGTCATACTCATCGTCAATGTATTCATGTACACCCTGGCACTGATGACTGTCGGACTGATCAGCTTCATTATTCATCCATCCCTCCTCGGAAGATTTACGGTGCTTTCCCGGGTACTGATTCTCATTGGCGTGGTACTTCTCATATTGCTCTGTCTTCTGTTCATCCTTCTTCTGAAAAGGGAAAGCTGGATAAGAAGTCTGGGCCGCATGTGCATTGGTGCAGCAGGCGCAATGCACCTTGTTAAAGATTGTGACAGATTATACAGCAGGCTGGACAAAATGCTGATACAATACAGGGAATGTGTCGATGCCAGCAAGGGCAAAGGCAGAATGCTGCTTATAGCTTTCATCTACAATCTTCTCCAGCGATTGTCCCTGCTCAGCATTACCCTTTTCGCCTTCCTTGCCTTTGGCGGAAGTCCGTCAGCTTTAGCTGATCTGTTCTGCATTCAGTCCATGGTTTTCATCGGAGCTTACAGCATTCCGATTCCGGGGGCCATGGGTGTGGCAGACTACCTTCTCATTGACGGTCTCGGCCTAATTCCGGGAGTTGTCAGTGCGGCCAACCTGGAGCTTGTCAGCAGAGGAATTTCATTCTACTGCTGTGTACTCATTTCTGTAGTTATAGTCGTTATTGGTTTTGCAGTAAGCGGAAAGAAGAAACATAAATGATTGGAACTTTTAGTTATACAGTACTTTTAACATATCTATCTGCCCTGTCAGCAAGCGCAGGCATCGTCATTACACTTACCGGTATAGGGCATCCATACGTGGGGATATTCTTCCTCATGGTAAGCGGATTCTGCGATGCCTTTGACGGTCGCGTTGCTAGAAGAAAAAAAGACCGAACTGATTTTGAAAAGAAATTCGGCATCCAGATTGACTCTCTGTCAGACCTGATTGCCTTCGGAGTTCTGCCAATCTGCATAGCTCACGCCACGGTGGGAGTATCTCCGGCTTTCAACGGAATCTGGGGGCATCCTTTTCCTGAGAACATAACCTTTTCTTCGGTATTTTTCATGGCTATCATGCTGTGGTACATTCTGGCGGCTCTCATCAGACTGGCCTACTACAATGTTACCGAAGAAGAACTCCAGAGTGAGGGCGGCAGGCGCACATACTATGTAGGTCTGCCTGTTACTGCAGCTGCGGTAGTCTTCCCTCTCGTAATGCTGCTTCAGTATCTGCTGGAGCAGGACATCACTCTGGTGTACTTCATAGTAATGCTCGTTATGGGCATTGCTTTTGTTTCCAATGTGAAGGTTCCTAAGATCAGCTTTAAGGTCATCATAGCCCTTTGCATTATCGGACTTGCGGAATTCATCACACTGATTGTTTACCTGAACTGATGGAACTGAGGGAGAAACAGAATGGGCCTTGGCTTTCTCTACAACACAATACCCGGAAGAATTCTGCTTAAACCGCTGGCAAGCCGGCCTGTTTCCAGGCTCTGCGGCCGCTTCATGGACAGCAGTTTTTCCCGCATTCTCATTTCCGGCTTCATCAGAAGAAACGGCATTGATCTTGACGAATATGAAAGCCGGGATTACACATGCTTTAATGACTGCTTTTGCAGGAGAATTCGCAGCGAGTGCCGGCCCATTGACATGAACCCGGGCCATCTGATTGCGCCCTGCGACGGACTTCTCAGCGCCTACAGGATTTCCGGAAACACCGTTCTCCCCGTAAAACAGTGCTCCTTTACCATCGAATCCCTGCTCCGCGATGCCTCTTTAGCATCGGAATTTGACGAGGGTCTCTGCCTGGTATTCAGACTTTGTGTGGACAATTATCACCGCTACTGCTACCTGGATTCCGGGTGCAAAGGCAGAAACATTTTCATTTCGGGTAGACTTCATACTGTCCGTCCCATCGCCCTTATGGCACGTCCTGTTTTCGCAGAAAACTGCCGTGAATACACTGTCATTGACACGGACAATTTCGGGCCTGTTGTTCAGATGGAGGTCGGTGCAATGCTGGTAGGAAAAATCAGCAATCTCCACGGTGAAGGCCGGGTGACCCGCGGAGAGGAAAAGGGACATTTTTCCTATGGTGGCTCTACAATTATTGTACTCATTAAAAAAGACCGGGCTGAGCTGGCACCTGAGTTTCTCAGTGCAGCAGAGTCCGATCTTGAAATGCCTGTTAAGATGGGTCAGCAGCTGGGAGCGGTCAAATAGCTTCCATTAAAGTTTCATGTGCCGCTTTCACGTTTCTACTACATACTGTGTTTCTCATTATACGTAACCTCAAAATATAATTCCTATTATACGTATTATACTGCTTTTTCAGGCAATTTGTGGTCAAAATGTGGTCAGCCGACAAAATGCTTTAGGGCAATCCTCCTGGAATAGGATGTCCCTTTTCGAGCTTTGCAAAAAAATGCTCATAAACTCGATGATATTAGCCAACGCAGGCTATATTTCATCGAGTTTCTGACCAAAATTGTGTAGTCCATCCTCTTAAAATAGGACACCTTAACTAAAATAAAGAGACGAGCCTTCGCTCGTCTCTGTTTTGGCGGAGGACATGGGACTTACGCGGCGGGGCCCCGGCCCCTCCGCCGGTCTGCGCGCGCCTCAGGCGAACTCGCGGGGCTGTTACACCTTACAGCGTTTCCAAGCTTTCCCTCCACATTTTCCCTAAAAATAACTCTCGTTACCTTAGGTGACATAATGGTTCATTTTATCGAATACATCGCAAATGTATGTCTCAAAGAGTGCTGGCCGTGGCATTCAACTCCACATCTATCACACACTCTTTTGTAGTAAGAGTTGACGTTGCTGGTTGGAATCACACAGTCATTATTCGTATCATAGAAGATCAGGCCGAGGTCATTAGGCAACATTTCAGCAAGTGCTCTCTCGAGTACCGGACGAAGGGCTTTGCTGATTGGAATGTCTCTGACTCCGGCATAGGTCTTCGTTGAGTCTCCAAGGAAGCCTCTGCCTTTGGTTTCCATGGATATTGTCTTGTTGACATGAACTACATTGTGCTTAAAGTCGATATCCTTTGGAGACAAGGCATTTACTTCTCCCATACGTTTTTTGCCTCTTTAGATAGTTTGAGTAATCAAAGTTCCGTGGGGTCTGATTTGATTCGGGTCTTTCCCACGGGTTCTTCCGTGAGGTCTCTCAATGGGGTTCCTGCGTAGGGTTTTAGTTGTATA
Organism: Clostridia bacterium; assembly: GCA_024403185.1. GTDB lineage: Bacteria > Bacillota > Clostridia > Peptostreptococcales > Anaerovoracaceae > Lentihominibacter. The sequence goes on along the minus strand of JAKSSG010000065.1, from coordinate 362 downwards.
AAAACAGGAGGCATCACATGGATTGCCTCCTGTTTGCTTCTTCTTTATCATATATCTGCAACGATTAACATAAAGAAAGGAGCATATATGAATGATATCACAGCATTCCTTGATTTAGAAGATTCTTCGATCACCATCGATGATATCTCGATCAATGGCAGACAAAAGATTATCACTGTTTCCACAAGACCTGAAGTACGCTTTTGTCCCCTATGTGGGGTTCGAATGCATTCCAGAGGCATTCAGAAACCTCTACATGACTGCAGCCGACATTGCTAGAAGATTTAATACTTCTTCCTGTTGTTGAGATTTAATATATTATAGCACTAAATAACAGAGTTTCATGCCATAAAATAAGAAAA
>JAKSSG010000064.1 GCA_024403185.1 Clostridia bacterium | reverse complement strand
GTACCGTGCTAAAATATCACTAAACCATTGAAATGTCAAGGTTTAGACTTCTTTTCAGGCAGCTGGCACAGTATAATTCCCAAAAACATGAGTCCGCAGCCCAGGTATTCTCTTCCGGAAAGCAATTCTCCAAGGCATACCATTCCTGCCAGAAGTGAAAAGATTGATTCCGATGACATGAGAAGACATGCTCTGGTTGGTTCCACGGTCTGCTGCCCGATCATCTGGAAAGTATAGCCCAGTGCTCCCGAGCATATTCCGGCATACAGTATTGGAACAGCACACTGCATGATAAGACCAAAATCTATGTCCTCAGTGATAATTGCAAGCGGAATGCAGATAAAGCCTGACACGAGGAACTGATAGCACGAGAGCTTAATAGGATCTACAATGCCTACGAAATGATCTATGCAATAGAAGTGACACGACAGCATTACTGCACCGATGAATATCATTACGTCTCCCCTGTTAATGCCGCCGAAGCCGCCTGAAAGGCACATGAGATAGAGTCCGACAACGGCAATTGCTACGCTTATCCATACCTTCAGTCCCGGCATTCTTCCCCAAATCATGCCCATTACAGGAATAATGAGAATGTAAAGGGATGTAATGAATCCTGCCTTACCAACACTGGTAAACTCAACGCCTATCTGCAGAATGTACATCTGGGCAAAACAGAAAAAACCGCAACAGAGTGCAGCAATCAGATTTTTCTTTTTATCGGGTTCGGGTCCGTCTGCTTTTGCATTGTCTCTGCCCCTGAGAAAAGGAATTGCAGCAAGAATAATCAGGCCGCTGATAAACGACCTGATTCCCACAAATGTTGCGGCTCCAATATATTCAGTTCCCGCTTTCTGTGCAACAAGGCAGCTTCCCCATACAAAGGCAGCAAGCACCAGAAGCAGGCATCCCTTAAAATCGTTTGTATATCTGTTTTCGGTCATGTTAGATATTATAGCATAAAAAATGGCAAGGGCTAAGCCCCTGCCAATTTTATTCAGTTGTTTTTAGAATCCTGAAAGTACGAATTCGTTTCCGGAAGCAACCAGAACGAAGAACAGTACAAACAGTGCTGCTACAACTACGAATGCACCCAGGTCATATGCCTTCGGGAACATCTTTCCGCCGTCTTCTTTTCTCTTTATGAAGTAAAGAACTGATCCTGGCAGGTACATGAGTGCACATACCAGAATGTATGAGAATGAGGAAGCGTACAGCATCCAGATTCCGTAGATTGAACCGATGATTGCTGCAATCCATGTCCACATCTTGCCGCTGCCTGACTGACCGTCAGTAAGCTCTCCTGTACATGAAAGCTTGAATGCATAGAATGCTGACAGCATGTAAGGAATCATGATGGCGATTGTTGACAGATAGTAGCAGTTCTGATATGAAGCTGCACTGATTGTGGCAACGATCATGAATATTTCTACGAAGATTGCACCGAATACGATTGAGTATGTAGGCTGATCCTTTTTGTTCTTCTTAACGAAGATCTTAGGGAAGCAGTTCATGTTTGCAGGTCCGAATGCTGAATCTGAAACGAGAATTACATATGTCAGCAGTGCACATCCGATTGAAATAACAGCCGCAACGTTTACCAGTGTAGCACCCCAAGGGCCTACGATATATTCCATTACGCCTGCCATTGAGAATGTGTAGTTGTCTGTAAATGAGCGCAGAGTGTCATGATCTGCAACGCCCATTGAAAGCATTGAGATGATGAAGTACAGAGCAAACAGTGAAACGAATGAAATGATTGATGCTTTACCTGCCAGCTTTGTTGTCTTGGCTCTTGTTGAAATTACAACTGCACCTTCAATACCGATGAATACCCATACTGTTGTGAAAATGCATGCCTTTGCCTGCTCGAATACGGACATTCCGCTGCCTTCACCTGTGAAGTTTGCAGTGAATGTATCCCATCTGAATGCACCTGCAACCAGTGCCGTGATTACCAGGAACAGGATTGGCAGACACTTGAAGATTACGGCAACCGCATTGATGATTACTGCCTGGTTTACGCCATTGAGCAGCAGCCATACCAGCAGCCACAGAATAACCGATCCGATAATCAGTGATGCGAAGTTCATGCCGTCTCCCAGGAATGGCAGAAGTTCGGAAAGTGAACCCAGGAATCCTGTAGAGAATGTTACATAGGCCAGTACTGCTGAAATCCAGTAGCCCCATGCACTCTGGAAACCGATGAACTCACCGAAACCTGCCTTAGCGTAACTGTATATGCCTGATGTGAGTTCCGGCTTAACTATTGTAAGTCTGAAGAAACATCCAACGAGACCCAGCATCCCGACGAATGTAATGGCCCAGCCGATGATTGTTCCCAGCGTATATGCGCCGGCATAGGCATAGTCACCTGATATAGCGAAGACTCCGGAAGCCAGCGTACAGCCTACGGAGAAGAACACTAGAGGTATCATGCCCAATGTTTTCTGATTATTGTCCATTGTATTAATCCTTTCTATATTATGCCCAGAATCTAAGTGACAGGCATGAAAGTCCGCCGTCAATCTTTCTGAATTCTGATGTATCAACGATAAGTGTTTCATATCCCAGATCCTGAACTGCCTTCAGTACTGTAGGATATCCTTCAGGAACGATTACAGTTTCATTCATCCAGATACAGTTAGCACCATAAGCTTCTTCTTCAGGAACGATTACCTTGTTGTAGTCTGCAAAATCAGGCTTAGTGATGAATTCGCCTGAAACCAGCATGTTGTTGTGTTCCAGATAGTTTACGCCTGTCTTAAGATGCAGAACCTTTTCAAGAGGAACCTGTACGCACTTCATGCCGTACTTGTTCAGGATTTCTCCAAGCTGTCTGATTCCTTCTTCGTTAGTTCTTGCAGAAAGGCCAACATAGAAAGTATCTTCAACCATCATTACATCTCCACCCTCAAGAGTTCCAGGAGCCTTGATGTATTCAATTTTATCTTCTGGGAAGAATTTTCTGATTGCTCCAATGATTTCATCCTTTTCACCATTTCTGGATTCTGCGCCAGGATTTGTAATGATTGCACATGCTTTGGTAATAAGTGCAGGGTCCTCAACAAAGCATGAATCCGGATATCTTTCATCTGCTTCAAGAACAGTAACTTCCACACCGCACTTCTTAAGTGCTTCAATATATGCGTCGTGCTGTTCTAAAGCCTTTTTATATATAGGCTGTCCAAGTTCTGGTGCTGATGTGATTCCATCGCATACTGCCTTACAAGGTCTTCTTACTATAACATTGTTGAATTTTTTCATTATCTCTCCTCCTAACAAAAATACGTCATAATACTATTGCTAAAATATATTGTATATTATATATTTTATATGTCAACATGAATAGGACAGTTTATCTATTTAAATACCCAATGGAGGAAAACCCATGCGATTCAAAACACTGAAAGATCACGTATATGATTACATTGCTGAGCAGATAGCAGACGGCAGCCTTAAAACCGACCAGAAGATCGATGAAAATGCCATATGCAGTCAGCTTTCCATTTCCAGAACACCTGTAAGAGAGGCCCTTATTCAGCTCGCGGGCGATGGAATACTTGAAAATGTTCCCCGTAAAGGCTACGTTGTCAAAGGCCTTTCACTGAGTGATGTGCGTGAGCTCTATACAGTGATAGGATGTCTGGACGGCCTGGCGGTATATTCCGCCCTGCCCAATCTTACAGAAAAGGATTTCCGTGACATGGAGTTTTTCATTGAAAGCATGGAAGTTGCAATTACCTCCGGTCATTTCGAAATGTACAACCGTCAGCAGAATGAATTCCATGAAATATACATCAGCAAATGCGGCAACAATACGCTTATTAATAAAATAAACAGGCTGAGAAGCAAGCTTCTTAAAAAGTCCTATGACTCAAATGTTGCCGACGAAGTCAGAAAAGTCCTGGAAAAGACAAACGACGAACACCGTGAAATGCTTCGAATGATGAAAGCCGGAGAAGGTTCTGCCCTTGCAGAATTCATGTCCTCCACTCACTGGTCTATCGAAAATGCCAGATTTGACCTTATGGAATAAAATACAGGATTATATTGAGTAAATATCCTTGCCTTCAGAATCAAGTGCCACTACAAGTGGCATTTTTTCTACCCGAATTCTTCTGATTGCTTCCGTGCCAAGTTCCTCAAAGGCAACCACTTCTGATTCTTTAATAGACTGTGCTATCAGCGCCGCTGCACCTCCTATGGCAGCAAAATAAACTGCACCTTCCGCCTTTGCGCTTGCCTTAACCTCATCATTTCTGGGACCTTTTCCTATCATTCCAATCAGGCCTTCAGAAAGAAGTTTCGGTGTGAAACTGTCCATGCGGTAGCTAGTGGTAGGTCCTGCTGAACCGCTTGGATAACCCGGCTTGGCAGGGGTCGGCCCCATGTAATATATGACTGCGTTTTCTAAATCAAAAGGAAGCGGTTCTCCCTTTTCAAGCATTTCAACAAGTCTTCTGTGTGCCGTATCGCGTGCCGCGTAAATTGTGCCAGTAAGCAGAACAGTATCACCTGTCCTGAGTTCAGCAAATTTTTCTTTTGTATATGGTTCGCTTATACTGTGCTGCATCAGAGAATCACCTCCCTGTGTCTTGAAACGTGACAGTTGATATTAACGGCAACAGGCATTCCGGCAATGTGTGTAGGCGCGGAAATTATGTTTACTGCAAGTGCTGTTGTTTTGCCTCCGAAGCCCTGAGGACCTATGCCCAGTGCGTTGATTCTGTTCAGCAGACGATCTTCCATTTCCGCATAGAAGCTGTCCTCATTGTGGGTTCCGATCGGCCTGAGAAGTGCTTTCTTTGCCATCAGAGCGACCTTGTTGAAATTTCCTCCAACACCAACGCCTACTACAATCGGCGGGCAGGGATTTCCTCCTGCCAGTTTTACCGTTTCGACGATGAAATCCTCGGCTCCTTCAACTCCGGCAGCCGGAGGGAGCATTTTTATTCTGCTCATGTTTTCCGAGCCGAAACCCTTTGGCGCCAGAACAATCCTGACCTTGTCGCCAGGAACAATTTCCACGTTTATGTCAGCAGGCGTGCTGTCCTGAGTGTTGACTCTTCTGAAAGGATCCTCGACAATTGTCTGCCTAAGGTATCCTCTGAGACAGCCTTCCCTGACTCCTTCATTTATGGCATCGTAAAGATTCCCACCTGTAAAATGAACATCCTGACCTATTTCCATGAATACGCAGGCCATGCCCGTATCCTGGCACAGCGGGAA
>JAKSSG010000063.1 GCA_024403185.1 Clostridia bacterium | reverse complement strand
AGTTCTTTGCAGGAAGGAATCCGTCGCCTGCGATACCATCAACGCAGCCTGCTGATCCGTTCAGTGATGTGTCTACGATTACTTCGTTGGCAGCCATTCTTGCCTTTACATCTACTGTAAGCTTCTTCAGAGCATCTCTGTCTGCAGGAGCCTTTGTTGGAGCGATTTCAACAGCCAGAGCTTTCAGGTTCTTTGAACCCATTACAGCACCGATACCGTTTCTTCCGAATGCTCTTGATCTTCTGTGATTTACTGAAGCAAACGGAATGAGGTTCTCGCCTGCAGGTCCGATAATTGCTGTCTCAATGTGGCTTCCGATTTCAGCTTCGATAGCCTTTTCTGTATCGCCTGTAATCTTGCCCCAGAGCTGTGATGCGTCCCTGATCTGAACGTCATCGCCATTGATATAAAGGTAAACCGGGTTTTCTGCCTTGCCCTTGATTACGATTGAATCATATCCGTTGCATGCTACTGCTGCAGGAATGAATCCGCCAACCTGTGAATCTCCGGCCATGCCTGTAAGAGGGCTCTTTGTTGTTGCACACATTCTGCTCTGTCCGCTGATAGGAATTCCGCAGAGTGGTGAAACCGAGAAAATGAGCATGTTGTCAGGGCCCAGAGGATCAACCTGCGGATCCATTTCATTCAGCATGATGTACATGCCCAGAGCACCGCCGCCCGGATATTTTCTATAGGTTTCAGCATCCAGAGTTTTTACTTCTGTAGTCTTTTCTGTCAGATTAACGTATAAGAGTTTCGCGTCTTTAAACATTGTGTATCTCCACCTTTCACCTACGCGTAAAGAAATATCTGTTAAATCCACCTGCGCTCTTTGCTGCAAACAATTAAGTTTAATAATCAAACGGTTTTCAGATAAGGGTACGAGTCAAATCTGCAAACATACAAAACAACAAAAAACGCGCAGGTGAACCAACATTAAAATTAATATTGAGACTCCTTCGCGCAATGGCAGGCAGCAGAATCGCTTCTGTTACCCTATCGCCCCCGCCGGCTTCGTGAGTCATGCGGAGGTCGGAGGTTCAAACACCATCCGGTTCAGCGAACCTGTCTGCGCACTTTTCTTATTTTAGCAAGCAAGCGATTACATGAATTCAGACAATCCATATAAAATCAATAAAAAAAGTGCGCAGGCAAGTCCAACTAAAACCGTTTTCAGTAAGACTCCTTCGCACACTGGCAGGCAACAGAATCGCTTCCGATACCCTAACGCCTCTGCCGGCTTCGTGAGTCGTGCAGAGGTCGGAGAAGTATTCAGTTTTCTACTGGAAACATTTTATATTCCGCCACATATTTTGTCAATGATTTCTGTCCAATACCTGAGAGTCGTTCTTGTGTTTTGATATTTTTATGATATAATTATGATAAATAAAAGGAGGTATGAAAATGAATAATATCAGACCGGTTTCCGATCTCAGAAACAAATATCCCGAAATCGAGGAAGCCCTCAAAACTCTGGGTGCAGTATATCTGACGAAGAACGGCTACGGGACCGCTGTCCTGGTGGATATTGAAAAGTACGAGGAACTGACAGGCGAAGCTTCACCGGTTTCCGAACCGAAATTCAAGCCTAAGGCAAAGGCAGGTGAATTCAGGGGGATTCTGCACAAATATGCAAATCCGGACCTGATCGGACTGGAAAAGGATGCCGCAAGGCTCCATGTTCTGGAAAAGTACGGTCCACCAGTTAACAGCAAGGAGGGCAGGTAATGAGCGGTTGTTTTATTGATACGAATGTTATTCTGCGTTATCTGCTTGACGATAACGAGGAACAGGCTTTGCTTGCCGAACATGTAATAAATGGTGGCGCCTGGACTACACCTGAAGTTCTTGCTGAGGTTACTCATGTGCTGAAGCATCACTACAGTTGTGAACGCCGGGAAATATTCACGGCCCTGGAGCTGACCGCAAATGTTGTCGAACTCCGCCCTTATGCCGAAACGCTTGAGGCGATCAGGGAATACGGCGAAACCGGTCTTGACTTTGTGGATTGCATGGCATCGGCGTATAATAAGTGTGGTGAAAGTGTATTCACCTTTGATATAGAACTGAACAGAAGAATGTCGGAGACAAGTACCGGCAGATAGGAAGGGGTACTTATGAATAACCTGTTTCTTGAAGGCCCTATTCAGACGGGCAAATCAACTTTAATCAGAGAAATTCTGAAGACTCACAAGAATGTGGGCGGCTTTACCGTGCAGCGAATGAACTTCCCGACCAAGGGTGAAGAGAAACGCACCGGCTTCAGGCTCATGGCGGCGGATGCTCCGATAAAGGCCCACACCTGTGTTACCACTACGGACAGGAACCTCCTGGCCAGCGACGGCGTGTTCAAGCTGGTCGGCCCCGAGGGTTCCAAGGTGAATCTCGATGTCTTCGAAACAAAGGGGGTTGAACTCCTCAAACAGGCACTTAAAGATGCAAAGGCAGGAAAGATCAGTCTTGTTCTCCTTGATGAAATCGGCGGTCACGAAATGGTCTGCAAAAAGTTCTGCAAGGCTCTGAATGAACTGCTCGATTCAGACATACCGTGCATAGGCGTAATCAAGCAATATGAGAGCGCAAAAAAAATGGATCCTTCCATAGCTGAAGCAAACAAGGCTCTGCATAAAAAAATCACCGGCCCTAAAGGCGAGCACGGTGAAATACTCTATTTCGAGCGCGGCGACGAATCCGTACGCAACGCACTCAATCATTTTATTAACGGTTCATCCGGCGGTGGCTTCTTCTAAGCCACCTTTTTTCTTGCATCCTTACAGCGGTTCCGATTCGCCCTCTTCGCGTCTGAGAATGAACAGATTTATCAGCATTGCGAAACAGCCGCCGATTATTACGAAGAGCGGACGGTCAATGACAAAGCCCATGCCTGCCGGTTCACTGAATGCTATTGCCGACAGGGACAGAATTGAATAGCAGACGCATTTCACTTCATATCTGCTCATGAAGAAAATGCTGCACCATGCTGCCGCCACAAGTATTATGAGCCACACAACCAGTGAGTGTATCAGAGTGTGGAGCACGAAGAATATGGCAACGCCAATTACACAGCCCAGTATTCTCTTTCTCAGTTTGACCTTCGCGCTTGGAATGCTTGGCATGACTATGGAGTTTACACTGATTACCAGCCATTTGCCGTATTCGATGTCAAAGAATCTCACGATGAACCACATCAGGGTAACTCCCAGGGCCAGTCTGAAAGCAAAACTGAATCTCACTGATTTCGTATCGATTTCAAACTTCTTCATGAAGTTGGCAATGCCTGCCGCTTCGCCTTTCATGCGCTTCATGCCTGCAATCTGTGCGATGCCCACGAGAACCGCTCCGCCAACCATGGCGATGAGCCTGTCTCCGATCTGGGTAATCGGCAGAGGTGTTCCCACCATCATGTAGATGTTGCAGAGCAGGAACGGGAAGTATACCTGCATTCCCCTGTCTCTGTAAAGCAGCGTCGCTGCGCAGAACACGAGGCCGAACACGATGAATATGCCCACCCACATGTTCATGTAGACCACTGATTCCAGTACGCACATGCTCACATTCAGAACCAGCACCTTGAGGAACAGGATTATCGGTTTCTCATCAATCTTGGCGAAGGAAATCATGAGAGCCTGAACAACCATCATGGTCGCCGGCAGCAGATTTTCCGTTCCCAGGACACTGAAACAGAGACCTGATACGGCCGTCATGATCAGGAATATTACCGTGGAAATAATTATTCTTTTTTTAGGAAATCTGTGCTTGCCTTCGCTCATTTCATCTCCCGTAACTTATGTCAAACTCAATTTACAGCAGGCCGTAATCCTTTGCCTCCTGTGTAAGCTGATCCCTGAACTGCGGATGTGCCAGGCTTATTATCGCTCTGACTCTGTCGTGCATTATCAGATTCTTTATATTGATGCAGCCGTATTCGGTTGCAACATACTGAACCTCGCTTCGAGGTGTTGTTACACATGTTCCAAGCCCAACCTGAAGGTTGATTTTGCTTCTCAGTTCCCCGTTCCTGGTAAATGTTGACGCCAGGGCGATAATCGACTTGCCGCCTTCCGACCACTGGGCTCCCTTGACGAAATCCAGTTGACCGCCGACTGCACTCTGCTGGTGCCAGCCCATTGAGTCGGCAATTACTTCACCGAACAGGTTGACCGCCATGGCGCTGTTTATCGATATCATGCGCCTGTTCTTCGCAATGTTTCGTGCATCGTTTACAAATGGGAACGGCGCACCGTAGATATCAGGATTGTGATCCATGAAGTCGTACATTTCCTGGGTTCCGGCGGAGAATGAAAATACGCTCTTGCCGTCCATGAAGCCTTTGCATTTGTTGGTTACATTTCCGTTCTTCATGAGCATTGCCATTGGCTCACTGAAAAGTTCCGAGAAAATCCCCAGGTCGTTTCTCTGAGTCAGGTCATAGCCGATTGCCGTGGACATCTTGCCAAGTCCAAGCTGAATGGTCGCTCCGTCAGGGACTTCAGCCACAACTATTTTCGCGATCTGCTTTGAGACCTCATCTATTTCATCCGGCATGAGTTCCGGCGCGTTTTTGTCTGTTTCTATGATAGCCTTAACCTTCTCGTGGTCGCCGCTGATCAGGTTGTCCTGGCCGTACACATATGGACTGCCTGTGTTGGATTCCAGAATTACCGCACGCTTCGTTTCTTCAACAAAATAAATGTTGTCGCAGATTCCGGCAGATCCGTAACAGAACATGCCGTCCTCATCCGGCGGAGAAACCTGCAGGAAGCTTACATCCGGCTTGCCGATTTCGCGAACCCAGAGATCAATCTGTGACAGGTGAAACGATGTATAATCATATGGCATTCCATGCTTCATGTGGCCCTTGCGTTCTCCCGCTCCCAGGAAGAATGTGTTGAATCTGAACGGATTGCCCTCTTCCCAGTCTGTATCGAACATTCTGCATGGCGTTATTGACATTGCGCAGAGCAGAGTAATATCTTCAAGTTCATCCTTCCTGTCGTAAAGCGCGTCCAGCAGTTCATATGCAAAGCTGCTGCTGGTTCCGATATACACTCTGTCGCCTGATTTAACCAGTTTAACAGCCTCGGCAGCCGTTGTGATTTTATCTTTGTAAGCCATTTCTATCCTCCTGCATTTCATACAACAGAAGTATATCACAATAACAGCGTTTTTGTAATCATGCAAAAGCAAACTAATGTCCTATCAAAAGCCCCGCCGCCTTGCCTTTGCACGCCTGAGTTGGTAAAATAATTATGTACGAGTCAAATTATATAATTTTATTCAAAGTCAAATTATTAAGTTCAATAATCAAACGGAGGTATTTATGAATCTTAAGAAAATGACGCTGAAGATCAACGGCGCTGACCGTATGTTCATCTGCAATCCTGAGAAGGACACTC
>JAKSSG010000062.1 GCA_024403185.1 Clostridia bacterium | reverse complement strand
GAAGGAGTCGAAGAAAGTCATTTACAGGAAACGATGAAATAGACTGCCTTGAAAAGGTTGAGAAATTCAGAAAGAATCTGGATAAAATGAACGCCGGAATCAACATGGATTCAACTATTGCGGAGATAATAGAGGACAGATTAATCAAGGATCTGGAGATGAATCTTGTTGGCGAGCAGGGATACAGCAGGAATGTAGGCACTTTGCGAATTCTAAAGAAACAGGGAATAGGTTCCATGCCTATATGTAAAGTAAGGCAGACGCACATATTAATTTTCCTGAGCAGCATTACCCATTATTCTAACAGTGTGATTCAGAAAGTTTATGGACTACAGGAACTTTATAAAGGAAGGAACTAAGACTTATGCAGGTGAAAGAGTCATTCCGATGAGCAGCAAGGCAGAGACGATAATAAAGGAAGCTCTTGACGAAATGAAAAGAAATCCTGAAGGACTCATATTCTATGATTACGTTAAAAAAGGATTTGTCGAAACATCACAGGTCAACTGCTTCTTCAAGAGAATATGTGAGAAAGCGAACGTTCCTTTTAACGGGCAGCATGCTCTTCGTCATACATTCGCGACAAGATGCATTGAGTCAGGCATCCAGCCCATCGTTCTTAAGACCTGGATGGGACACACTAACATACATATCACACTGGATACATATGCCGATGTATTCGATAAGATGAATGAACAATCGGTTGATCAGTTTGACAAGTATCTCGATACTATATAAACAATGTTCGAAACGGCATATTAGGAGGAGAATACGGAGAAATCAAGGGCTCTAAACTCTGAGCCCTTGATACAGGCGGCTTCCGGGATTTGAGATGTAGCATAGGATCAACCAAATCAAGAGAGACCTTTCGAGGTCTCTTTTATTTTTTTATTTAAAATTTGAAAGGAGAATTAGGATGATTACGATCATCAGACTCTCGCAAAACCAAAAGGCAGCGATGCAATCTATACTCTTACTTATGAAGAGTGCAGGAAACTTATAGACGAAATGAAATTTGGAGAAGAAAGCGGCAAACCTTCTATATTTCATAGTGAAGAACCACAGCTTTTCTGACGGTAATAAGAGAATAGCAGCAGCAATGTTCATTTATTTCCTTGATAGAAATAAGGCTCTGTGCATGCTTTTGCGATAAGAAGTAAAAAGACAGAATAATCTTACGTACAGACCGGTTGATACGGAATTAAAAAAATAATATACTGTATATGGCAGAAATAATAAACAGCTGGAGGATGTATATGAAGGACATGAAGGAAATTAATACAATTAAATTCAGGCAGAACCTGTTAATCGTTGCAATAGGCATAGTTCTGTTTGCTGCACTGATGAATCTGAAGACTGTCTGGGGAGCAGTTGCGATAGTTCTGGGACTTTTTACACCACTTGTGTTTGGAGGAGTAATTGCTTTTATACTGAATGTTCCAATGAGTTTTTTCGAAAAGAACTTCGAAAGACTGAACGAGAAACATCCAACAAAATTTCTTTCAAAGGGCAAGCGCGTAATAAGCTATTTCATAGTGCTTATATTATTCCTGCTTGTCATAAGCTTTGTTCTTTCAGTGCTGGCTCCGAATATGAGAGATGCATTCAAGAGCATATATATCACTTTGATGGAATCTATACCTGGATGGCTGGCGTGGTTCGATGCAAAAGGATTTGACATGGATCAGATCTATGGCTTTCTGGATAAAATCAATTACGATAGTATTGCAGATTTCATAAAGGCTGACGGCGGATATATAATCGGAATAGCCAAGAATTCACTGGGCGGAGTTTTCGGAGTAGTCGGCAATATAGGAATAGGTTTCATATTCTCGATCTACATTCTTTTCTCCAAGGAAAAGCTGGGCAGACAGGCCAGAATGATCACATATTCATACCTTAAGAAAGAATGGGCAGATAAGATCTGCGGCGTTGCAAGCCTTACCTACAGAACCTTTGCAAAGTTCCTGTCAGGACAGTGCCTGGAGGCTGCTATCCTGGGAGCACTATTCTTCGTAGTTCTGTTTGTTGCGAGATTTCCGTATGCAGGAGCAATATCCCTTGTAATAGGAACAATGGCGCTGATACCAATAATAGGAGCATTCATAGGCTTCTTCTTCGGAGCGCTGCTGCTTCTCACAGTAAGTTTAAGACATGTAGTAATATTTATAATAATTTTCGTAGTACTTCAGCAGATAGAAGGGCATCTCATTTACCCGAAGGTTGTTGGAGGATCCGTAGGACTGCCGGCTTTATGGACGCTTCTCGCAGTAATAGTCGGAGGCAAAGTCAATGGCATATTCGGAATAATAGTATTCATACCGCTTTTCTCAGTTCTTTATACGCTTCTTAAGCAGAACGTATCAAAAAGGCTGGCAAGCAAAGGCGAAAAAATAAGATAATGACAAGGCAATAAAAAAAGAGGCTGAACACTAATGTGTCAGCCTCTTTTGAATTGCTACTGTTCAGGGTCAAAATTACGTACGCGTTCAAGCATCTCAGTGTAAGGAGATGTTGTTGAAATATCTGAGTAATCAACAGGATCGGAATACATACGTGCATAAACAATATAGTCATGTCTGTCAGGACAAGGCATGAAACGAACACAGAAGTATCCCTGACGTACAGCTTCGTTCTGCGCAAATACTGAACCCGGATCATCAGCATTGATAAAGATTTCGTTTGTCAGACCGCCGTTTCTGCGGACATCCATATCAATGCGCTTTAATTCTTCAGCGAAGTTTGAACCGATAGTATTGAAATATATGTAACCTGTATCCAGAACATTAACGTAATCCTCTTCAACATCACATGTTTCGTGGATGAAAGGAAGTTCATCGGAAACGATGCTGCGGTCGATATCCAGAGAAGCAGAAATGTCTGCAACGAAGGAAGCCTGCTCGGGACGGATATATATCGTCTTGCCGCTGTCGCGGAATATTGACATTGCCTCTGCGAAGGAACCACGTCCAACATGAGCATTGATTTTAGGCTGGTAAATGTTATCCGCCATCATAGACAGTGTGAAGCCTACAGGCATTAAGCCGTAGTGGTTGAAGGCACGCTGTGTGTACGGATGAACAATAGTCGCTTCAATGAAAATACCGGAAATATCATCACGGCTGCGTGCATAAGAGATCATTTCTCCTGCAAGACGCTTGAGAATGTTGCCTTTGCGGTAACGTTCCTTGGCAAAAGCCATGCTTATATCCCAGATGCTACAAGGAAATAAGCCTCATCGTTCTGAATGTTGTTCCAGTGGTGCTCAGCGAAATAAGCGCCCTCAACGTCGTAGGAGTTGCCGTATTCGTTGTAAAGCATGCGGACGATCACCAAAACACAAGACTGGTCAGATTGACCAGTCTTTTTTATCCGTCACCATTTCGTGATATAATCTTCACATGGAGAGAATAATATTTCATGTAGATGTTAATAGTGCCTTTCTATCCTGGGAGGCGACCAGGAGAGTAGCCAATGGCGAGCCGGACCTGAGAGAAGTCCCGTCAATAATCGGGGGCGATCCCGAGAAGCGGACTTCAATAGTAACGGCAAAGTCCATACCTGCGAAGAAATTCGGAATCGTTACCGGCGAACCGGTAAGCGCCGCTTTGCGCAAGTGTCCGAATCTGGTAATCGCACGGTCTGACTTTGCACTGTACTCCAAGTGCTCCAGGGCATTCAAAAACATATGCCGTGAGTACACACCCGTGGTCGAGGAGTTCTCCATCGATGAGTGCTTCCTGGACATGACCACCATGAGAAGACTCCATCCGGACCCGATCCGGACGGCACACGAACTGAAGGACAGGATTAAAGATGAACTGGGATTCACGGTGAACATCGGAGTGGCTCACAACAAGCTGCTGGCGAAGATGGCAAGCGACTTCCAGAAACCTGACAGAGTGCACACCCTGTTTGAGGACGAGATCGCAGAAAAAATGTGGCCGCTGGATGTGGGTGAACTCTTCCTCTGCGGCAAGGCAAGCGTTGAGAAGCTGAAGAGGCTGCAGATCAATACCATTGGAGATCTTGCAAAGGCAGACGAGGACACGATACGGACGATTCTGGGGAACAAGCTGGGAGAGCAGCTCTGGAAATTTGCTAACGGAATTGATTACAGCGAGGTCAATCCGGAGCCGGAGGCGCCAAAGGGATACGGAAACGAGATCACCTTCGACGACAACATCACAACCTGGGAACAGGGTGAAAACGTGCTTTTGCATCTGGCAGACAATGTGGCGGCGAGAGTGAGAAGAGATGATGTGAAGGGCTTTTGCGTCAGCGTTACAATTCGCGGAAACGACATGAAGAAGCACTCCCATCAGCACAAGCTGCAGTCTGCAACGGACAGTACGACGAGAATTTACGAAGTGGCGAAAGCCCTTTACCGGGAGCTGTGGGATGGCATGACACCGCTCAGACTCATAGGTCTGTCCCTTTCTGAAATGGACAGAGACGGGGAGGAACAGCTATCGTTATTTGGCGATGAAGCAGGCGGCGCAATGGCCGGAGAGGCGCCGGACAGCGAGAAGGACAGAAATGCGGACAAAGCGGTTGATGTCTTGAGAGAACGCTTTGGTTCGGATATAATTAAGAGAGGCGGAATGATCAATTCCGGAATAACACCAAGGAAGAAGTGAGGTGCGTTATGGGAATACTGAAAACAACACGCAAGGTAACTGAAGAGGAAAAGGCATTTCAGCTGGAGAATCTGAAGAGACTCGAGAGCGATTTTGATGCGACCAAGGCAATGGGAGTCAAGAAGTACCCGGATGCAATGCAGTTCATCTACGACAAGCAGCGCAGATGCTTCGTTGTAGTCAAGGGTCCGGAAGAGACGTTCAAGGTAAAGAATCCTTACATCATTGATTTTGATCAGGTGAAGGATGCCTACGTTGAAGTTGAGGAATTCTGGACTGAGGGCCCGAAAAAGTTCGAGCTCAAGGCGCCGCAGCAGTACACGCTGAAGATGGGGGACTTCGACAAGGTGTTCTGGAGATACAACATCTTCATGAATTTCAAGACGACACATCCTTATGCCGAACACATCAGATACCAGATGAACTACAATACAATAATCACCCGAGTTTCCGGACTGCGCGTAATGGCAAAGCGCGGACTTGAACTGAACGGGGAATTCAGAGGCAGCGAGATCAAAAAGCAGGCCATAAGAGTTGCGGAATTTGCAGAGCACCAGCAGAATGCAGTCGGCAAGGAAAAGATGCTCGAGCTTGCAACACACACACGTCCTGACAACATGCTGGAGAGAATGGCCGAAGATTACTTCGAGCAGAAATTCGTTGATAAGATGAACGCAGTTTCGAAGCATCTGGACAGAGCTTATCGCATCTGCGAAGTGCTTGAGAAGTAGATAAGGCTGATTCTCGATTGAATTTGAGGATTCTGATACGATGAAATTCCGCAGACAGAAGAATACGACTTTTAGCCTCTAAGATTTAAAGAAAAAAGGTGACAAAGGGGGCGTACCCTTTTGCCGCCTTTTGTGTTATAATTAGCGAGGTCGCCCGGGCGGAATCAGCCCCCGGTGATCTTAAACTGAACATGCGCCTATGGTGGAATTGGCAGACACGCTAGTTTTAGGTACTAGTGCGAGAGCGTGGGGGTTCAAGTCCCTCTGGGCGCACCAAAGCATGAACCCCTTTTTGATACAAGCCTATCGAAAGGGGTTT
>JAKSSG010000061.1 GCA_024403185.1 Clostridia bacterium | reverse complement strand
CTCCCTGCTTCCCGGCATTCCCTGTCAGTTGGTAACAATAAAATAACCCGCAAACGTTATGAAAGTTTGCGGGTTGTGTAAGGGTTTTGTAAAATGGGTATGCTGACTCATTTAATTGTTACAGTACGTTCATGATTGTGTCGATTACCGTTCCGTCTCTGTATTCAACTATGCCGACGATGGTGTCGCCGAGTTCCGGCTTCTTCGGAACTCCCGTGAGCCTGTAGGCCTTGTCGCGGAGTTCTTCGATTTCAAATACCGGCAGGCCCATTTCAATGAGCTTTTCCTTGAGTACCGGGTTCTTCGGATTTACCGCGATTCCGTATTCCGTTACGACTACGTCCACGCTGTCTCCCGGTGTGGAGATGTTCATTACTTCATCAACCACGATCGGTATTCTCTTTCTTACGAGAGGTACTACTGCGATTGCCAGCTTGGCTCCTGCCGCCGTGTCAGGGTGTCCGCCGAGGGCTCCCATGATTACGCCGTTTGATGCTGTCAGTACGTTGATGTTGAAGTTTACGTCAATTTCAGTTGCTGACAGGATCATGATATCCAGATTGTTGGTTACGCAGTTCTTTGTGAGAGGGTCGGCATACATGGATGCGTCCATCTCAATGTGGTTCGGGTTGTTTCGAAGGGAGCTAATTGCCCCGGAGTCAAATGTCTGAACGTCCAGAAGAGTTCTGAAGTAGCCCTTTTCAAGCATCTCCGCCATGGCTGATGTTACTCCGCCTGATGCGAAGCCGCCGACCACGTTGTGCTCCTTCATGTAATCCGCAAGGTAGCCTGCAACGGAAAGTGAGATTCCGCCGCTGCCTGCCTGATAGGAGAATCCGTCCTTAACAAGACCCGATGCGAATATTACCTGGCTGGCGTATTTCGCAATTGCCAGTTCTACAGGGTCCTTGCTCTTTCTCGTCGAGCCCGTTCCGATCTTTTCAGGGTCGCCGATTTCATCTACTACTACAACGTAGTCAACCAGGGTCTGCGGAATGCTGATCGGATATACCGGGTAAGGTGCCAGGTTGTCTGTGATGGCAACGGTTTTCTTCGCATATCTTGCGTCTACCATAGGATATCCCATTGATCCAAAAGCAGACTTGCCTGCCTGCCCGTTCATGTTGCCCATGTTGTCGCAGCAGGATGCTGCAACAAATGCTATGTCAACTACCACGTCGCCCTGCTCAATGGCTCTGGCTCTGCCGCCGTGAGTTCTGAAGATGACAGCATTCTCCAGAATGCAGTCCTTTGAAATCGCCTCGGCCAGCTTGCCTCTGATTCCGCTGGTTTCAACGCCTGTTACCACACCGTTCTTAATGTGGTCAATTAGGCACTCGTGTGCTGATGTAAGTGATGAAACGCAGAGAGTGAGATTCTTTATTCCCATGTCCGCTATTTCCTTCATTACCATTTCCAGAACATAGTCGCCCGCTCTCAGGTGGTGATGGAATGAAATCGTCATGCCATCTCTGATTCCCGCCTTCTCCAGGACTTCCCTGATGGAAGGGACAACCTTGCCGGTAGCTTCCAGTTCTTCGGTAATGTAATTTATATGTCTCTTGTCCGCCTTTTCATACGGCTCTATTTCTCCGAAAAGATTGGCTTTTTCAGGGACCCTTCTTCCCAGTCTGTTTCTAAAAAATCGTCTGTTCTTCTTCATCCCTACTCTCCAATCTGCATGAGAACCTTGCGTGCACGCTGGATTACAGGTTCGTCTACCATTTTGCCGTCAACTACGAACACGCCCTCGCCTTTTGCCTTTGCATCTTCAAGTGCTGCAATGACTTTGCGTGCGTGTTCCACGTCTTCTGCTGTAGGCATGAATGCGCTGTGTATTACTTCAATCTGATTAGGGTGAATGCATGACTTGCCCGTAAATCCGTAATTTGCAGCCAGTGCCGCTTCATCAGCAAGGCCTTCCATGTCTTCGATGGCTGACCATACTGTATCGATTGCACTGATTCCTCTCTCGGCCGCAACAACCGGCAAATACATGCGGGCATACATGAGCTCTCTGCCTTCGCGCGTTCTCTTCGTTCCCAGGGATCTCGTGTAATCCTCGGCACCAAAAGAGAGGGAAACAACTCTGTCGCTTCCGCTTACCGTATCACGCGCATTGAGAACTCCCTTTACTGTCTCGATTGAGCACTGAACCTTGACGCTTCCTTCTTCGATGCCGTTTTCCTTCTCGGCCTCTGAAAGCATCTGGCTGATCTGAACCACGTCGTCTCTGCTCTCGCACATTGCCAGACGTATGAATCTGATGCCTGCAGGGACTATGGCCTTTATGTCTTTTTCGCAGAATGGAGTGCGCAGCGAATTAACTCTCACGCATACATCCGATGAACCAAAATCAAGAACCTTTACAGCTTCACACAGCAGGTCTCTTGCCGCGTCCTTTTCTGTAAAGGCAACAGAATCCTCCAGGTCAAAGAGGATGCAGTCCGGTTTGAAAATCGGAGCCTTAAGATACATCTTAGGGTTATTGGCCGGGCTGAAAAGCATGCTTCTCATTCTATTCATTTTCATCACCCCTTGCCCTTGATACTGCAGTCTTCGTTCTCGCCTTGATGGTAAAATCCAGGCTTCCGAAATCATCGACTGTCACGTCGGCAGCCTTTACGCCGACTTCCTTAAGTGCATCTTCAACAGCCTTGTGGATAGCTTCTCCAAACATCTTCTCCATCTTGCTGTTCAGGGTGATGTTGATTCCCCTGCTTCTTCCCAGGTCAACAGTGACCAGGCAGTCCTGGGGCTTTTCGCGCCCAGCTGTTCCAATCCGGCTCTCGCCCATTATGTTCCTCCTATCTTATTGAAAATCTTTCGCGATTTTCTTTAATACATAACAATCTATTAAAGAGAATACGCCTTTCCGCCCGCTTTTTCAAGGGAAATTACAGTAAAAAAACAAGCCCCGAACATGTTGTTTCAGGGCTTTATCCGATTACTGTTTTTCACCTTCAATTGCCTGCAGTCTTCGAATTAGAGAACTGTTGACATTCCTCCTGAGAATCATACAATACAGATATAAGGGGAGGTAAAACATGAAAACCGCACTTGTTCTCAGCGGCGGCGGAAGCCGCGGCGCATATGAAATCGGTGTCTGCAAGGCTCTTCGTGAGCTTGACATCCATATTGACATGGTCTTCGGAACCTCGGTCGGTGCTATAAACGCAGCCATAGTAGCCCAGGGAACTCTGGACAGGGCTGAGGAGCTCTGGCTTGACCTGTCCACCGAAAAGCTCTTTGACCTGGACCACGACAGGGACGATGAACTGGTGCTTCCGGGAAGGCTTCAGGCCTGGTCCGAAAGAATCAGAGACAAGATGGAGAACTTTGACATCATCGGCATGCCTGCAGATGAGGCCGCCGCATATCTCCATGAAATAATAAAGAACCACGGTGCATCCAGCACCGGGCTCAAGAACATGATTGACCGGTACATAGATGAAGGCAGTGTCCGTTCCTCCGGCGTGGAGTTCGGCCTGACGGTAATGCGCGTTCCCGGGCGCGAAGGCCGCTACATGTTCCTGAAGGACATCCCGGAAGGACAGCTGAATGACTTCATCAT
This sequence comes from Clostridia bacterium, assembly GCA_024403185.1. Classification (GTDB taxonomy): domain Bacteria; phylum Bacillota; class Clostridia; order Peptostreptococcales; family Anaerovoracaceae; genus Lentihominibacter. The sequence continues at coordinate 2,230 of JAKSSG010000061.1, read as the reverse complement.
GGCAAGCGCCTCCTGCTACCCGGCGGTTCATCCGTACACCATAGACGGGGCCAGATACATTGACGGCGGTTACCACGACAACATGCCCGTACGCATGGCCACTGAACTGGGCGCCGAGCGAATCATAGCCGTAAGCCTTGACTCCATCGGCATCATCCGCGACGAGGATGTTGCAAAAGCAAAGGCCGCCTGCAGGGAGTACCGCTACATCAGACCTGCCTTTGACATAGGCAATCTCTTTGCTTTTGAAAGGGATACCATAGCGAAAATAATGCAGGTGGGCTATCTCGATACCCTCCGTGTCTTCGGCAGATATGACGGAAAAAAATACACCTTTGAAAAAGGTGCATTTTCTGAATCTGAAATTGAATCGGCCGACAGCATTGCCATGGCCATGAAGATGGATCCGTGCAAAGTCTATGACCGACAGGCATTTCTCGATGAAATTCTTGAGATTTATCCGCAGCGGCGTTCGCGCGAACGGTTCATGTGAATTTCCATTGCAAGACCTCCTTCACGGGGGTCTTTTTCTGTGAATGCCTTGAATATGGCTCTGTGTTCTTCCAGTACGGTGGCCAGATAGTTTTCATCGTAAACCGAATCCGAGCCCTTGTACTTGGTAAGGTTCTGGAATGATTCCAGCTGTTTCTGCAGAACCCTGTTGTGAGATGCCTGATAGATTACCTGGTGGAATCCGGAGTTGATTACCAGCATCTTCTCAATGTCGTTTCTCATGGTGTAGAACTCCATGAACTCGAAGGTCTCCTCCAGCTGTTCCATCTCCTCTTCGGTAATTCTCTCTATTGCCCACTTGACCGCCTGAATCTCATAGGCCTTGCGCATTTCAAACATGTCCTCGTAATCCTGGTCTGACATTCCGATTACGAAGGCTCCCCTGTTGAGAATGTTCTCTACAAGGCCGTCCGCTTCAAGCTGCCTCAGAGCCTCTCTTATGGGTGTCCTGCTGACACCATATTTTTTGCAAAGCTCCTGCTCCACGATTTTCTGTCCGGGTCTCAGTCTTCCCGTCAGAATATCCTCCTGCATTTTCGCCAGAAGGCTGGTGGACATGGGCGCATTGCTCAGTTCTGTCATATCCGAAAACTTAAACATAACCCTCTCCTAAATGAGTCACCATTCATTAAATGGCACTCAGTACAAACCTGGTGAAGTCAGCTGCGGTATCTCCGCTGCCGTCTCTTACTATGTTTACGTTCTCTGCTGCCGCGTCCAGCGCCTTTTCGAGTATGTCGGCCTTCTCCATTGCACCCATGTGTCTCAGCATCATTACAGCTGCTCTGCAGATGCTTGCAGGGTTTGCAAACTGACCTCTGCCTTCCTTGATCATTCTTTCTGCTGATCCGTGAATCGCTTCGAACATTGCGTATCTTGAACCCATGTTGGCGCTTCCTGCAGTACCTACTCCTCCCTGCATCTGTGCTGCTTCATCCGTGATGATGTCGCCGTAGAGGTTAGGCAGAATGAATACGTTGAAGTCCTTGTTTACCATCTCGTTAATCAGGTTGGCACTCATGATGTCAACGTATCTGTCGTTAGTCTTGATCTCCGGATATTCCCTGGCCATTTCATAGCACAGCTCCAGGAACTTTCCGTCGGTCTTCTTCATGATATTTGCCTTTGTAACGATTGTTACGTTCTTGTTTCCGTTTGCCTTTGCATGCTCAAATGCTGCTCTCGCCAGTCTCTGTGTGCCTGCAGTTGTCGTAACCTTGAAGTCGATTGAAATGTCATCTGAAATGTCAACTCCGCGGTTGCCCAGAGCGTATTCGCCTTCTGTATTCTCTCTGAAGAACATCCAGTCGATGCCCTTCTCAGGAATTACAACCGGTCTTACGTTGGCGAAGAGATCCAGCTCCTTACGAAGCTTAACGTTGGCACTCTCGATGTTCGGAAGGTTGTCGCCCTTGCCCGGTGTCATTGTAGGACCCTTCAGGAGCAGGTCGCACTCCTTGATTTCCGCCAGCACGTCGTCAGGTACCGCCTGCAGCTTGGCAACTCTGTTTTCAATTGTGAGTCCCTTGATTGTTCTGATTTCTATCTTTCCTGCAGCGATTTCATCAGCAAGCAGCTTGTTCAGAATCTCTCTGCATGAGTCCATGATGATAGGACCGATTCCGTCGCCGTCAATTGCTCCGATGACGATCTTGTCCATGCTTGCGAAATCCGGTGCAGCCGGCGCGTTCTTCATGCGCTCAACTCTTTCAATCTG
>JAKSSG010000060.1 GCA_024403185.1 Clostridia bacterium | reverse complement strand
TGGCAGATAAAGCAAGAAAAACATCTGTTTGAATATCAGAGTGTGTGAAATAATTTCTGTAAATTATTTCACACACTCACCATTTCACTGTCGGGGTGCAGTTACATAAAAAAAACACCCGGGGCAGAATAGCCCGGATGCTTTAAACCTTTTACATTTTCTTTTCAGATCCGTTTTGATTTTTTCTTCTATTTCAGGTTAGCCTTTGCTTCTTCGCTATGGTCAGTTATCATTTTCAGCTTTTCGCATCCGTTCATCTCTGCACAGTCTTTACAGGTTTCAAAACCCTTTGCGATTGCACACTGTCTGATTTCGCACATGGAGTCACAGAACATAGTCCTGATGCCGTCCATACGGCAGCCCTCACAGTTAATCCATTCTTTTTTGAATTCCATCCGGTTCATTTCGCCCCAGTCTTTTGCAACCTTCTCACGCAGAGCGTCGTCATCGTTAATCGTTGCAAGACGGGCCTCACAGGCCTCGCAGTCAAGTCCGCAGTAAGCTATGTATTTTTTCATGTTCATTCCTCCTGTTTTTGCGCAATTATTTCCCGAAGCTCCGCCATATTCTTCTCTATGAGCGGACTCATTGAGTCCCTATATTGTGACGTATCGATTGCTGATACTCCATCGGAACATACTTTATTCCGTCCTCTTCCTGCACGTCTGCTTTTGCAGCAAAGCCCAGGCTCTTATACACTTCTTCTGCATACAGCGATGAGTTTACTGTAATCACTTCCGAAGTGTTCTCCGCCAGCACGGTTTCCCAGAGTTTCCTGCCGATTCCCTGCCTGTGGTAATTTCCATCCACAAAGAACAGTGCCATGTGACTCCCTTTGTTTCTTGTTGCAATTATGCCAACCTGTTTGTCGTCAACAAAGGCGCCGTAAGCCGCAAGCTGTTTCAGGTATTCTTCCGAATGAATTGCCTCATAAAAAGCATTCTTTCCCGACTCCGGATAATTGACTGCTTCATAATCCTGAAACACGCGCCATACAAGTTCCAGGGAATTATTCAATTCTTCTCTTGTCAGCGATTTAATCTGTACCATTTTTCAGTTCGTCCGCAAACTTCTCAATGCTGTTATCGGTTTCTTCTGTTTGTCTTGCTTTTGGATCTATGAATACAGCTTCCGCAGCAAAGCTATCGATTCCGATACACTTTTTCAGTTCTTCAAGAGCCTTATCAGCCCCCTGTCCGCCCTGACATGCAAAGGCGGCAATTTTCTTTGACCTCAGTACCTTTTTGTTCTCCTTAATGAATGTACGCAATGGCGGTGTAATTCTTGATGCCCATACCGGAAATCCCATTACTATCATATCGTAGTTCTCCAGGGCAGCATCGTATGGTTCAAGCTTTGGTTTTTCAGCCATAAGGGCGCTTTTCGCACCCCATATAAATTTTGCAGCCCCTTTATCTCTGTATGCTTTTTTCGTACGCAGGCGCAGCGTATCTGCCCCTATCACATCTGCAATTTTCCCGGCTGCGTAATCTGTATTTCCTTCAAGTGAATAATATGTAATCAGTGCTTTCATATTAGCTCCTCGTTCATTCTCCATATTCTTCAATAAACATCCTCAGGAATTCATCGAGTTTCTCCTTTGCCTCAGGCTCTCTTTCCGGTTCCCTGTCGCAAAGGTGAACCAGCGATGTGATGGGAGACGTATAAGAAAATGCCAGCACCTTCGAATTCATCTTCCTGATACTGCCGTTTTTCATCATCCCCTCAAAGATATTCGTGAAGATTTCTTCCGTGTCCTCCAGAAAATATCTTGTAGCAAGTCTTCTGGCCCTTTCATCATGGAACTGCTCCGTAAGAAGCAGCTTTCTGACTTTTACTATTCTCTCGTCATGAATAGTAAAGTCCACCATTCCCATGGTCATTTTATAAAGCTCATCCGTATTCTGCGGAATAACGGGGAGATTATCCACCGAGCCGAAATGCTCATCATAATATGCCGCCATCATATCAATTACAGCATTCCATATTTCTTCCTTGCTTTCAAAATGGCGATATAGAGATGACTTCCCCAGATTCAGGGACGCAGAAAGCTCTCTGATATTTGTTCCCGCGTATCCCTTCTCCGAGAACATGTCCAGAGCTGCGTCCAGTATTCTCCGCTTTGTATCCTTAGCCATGGTTAAACCTTCATAAAAATGCGACCGTTCGTTCACGTATATTATAGTGAATAAACAGTCGCATTTCAAGTGCCGTTTTTTTCAGGACTATGCCAAAGTCTCCTTAAATATATTCATGTCAATCGGTTTAGCTACATGCACATCAATATTTATATCAGCTCATACCTGCACTGCCTGAAGCTGGTGTCAAACAGGCATATGCTCTTGTAGTCGCAGTAGCTGCAGGCGGTTCTGTGTCCTCCGCCCGCATCCGATTTGCCCTTCTCCATTTTCGGCGCAATGTCTATTCTGCCCTGCTGAATTTCATGGCATATTATCTCGACCTGCTCTCTTGCCTTTGCGCGAAGCTCATCGAATTCTTCCGGTGAAAGGAGTTCGCTTCCGCTGTATGCCTGAACGTCTCCCTCCTTCATCTGCTTGATTGGAATGGATTCGCCCTTGCCGCCTGACTCCAGTGATGTATCCATGGCCTTCAGGACTTTTTCCTCGTTTACCAGAACCCCTTCGAGACGGCATTCTTTAGCCACTCTGTCTTCGAGCGATGCCCCGCCTTCTTCCGGAGTTTTTTCATTGTCCCCGTTAATGTCCAGATCGCCTATCCTGAAATAGAATACGCCGGCGGGCTGCAGCCGGGAGTCGGATTCCACAACCGCGTTCATGTATACCATGAGTTGCGGCTTGTAGCCCTTCTCGATGTATTCCCTGTTGACCTCGATGTAACCGGTCTTGTAGTCAATTACCCTGACAGCCCTGAGCGGGTTGCCCTCTTCATCGGAGCCTGCCCTGATAACATCGATTCTGTCGATGCGGCCGTTAAGCATTGCCTTCTTGCCGTTATCCAGCTCGATTCTGACAGGTCTTATGAATTTGCTGCCGAAGCCGAAGCTTTCCTCGAAATACATGCTTTCGGTTCTGCTTCCGCGGACCTGCCCGATCATGGCCCAGGCAATGTTTCCGCAGGTTTCAACAATGCGCTCCATCTGAAGCTCACTGGCCTTGTCGCTAAGATAAACGCCCTCGTTGTATTCAGCTGCTTCCCTGCGTATTATTTCTTCAACCTTTTTCCTGCATTCTTCTTCGCTTATGGTCATCCACGGTGAGTCCCCGGCTGTGACGGACTTCCCGTCGTCAGGCGTCAGTTCCCTGGAAAGCTCCTGAAGAGCTGTGTGGAATACATCTCCCCTGGTTCTGGCATCTATTCCGAAGCCTGCAGGCTCGTCGGCCCTGAGTCCTCTCTCCACAAAATGTCTGAATGGACATCCGCTGTATGTTTCAAGGCGGCTTGCACTCATGTAAATCGAATCCCTGTCGCCAAAATACAGGTCCTCTGCCAGATCCTGTTCCAGGTTTTCCACCATGTTGTCGAAGTTGAGGCCCTGCCTGATTTTGCCTATGCTTTCCCCGTCATTTTCCGCATACCAGTTCATGGCCGAAAGCCACTCTTCTTCTATGTATCCGTTCTCAATGTAGCCACGCATGGCCTCGGCCATGTAGGACAGGCTGCCCCTGCGCGATGCAATCATTTCACTAACGCCCGCAGCATCAAGGTCGCCCAGAACTTTACTTCCGGAAGTTTCCCTGAGCACTGAAAAGATGCCGGATGCGCCAATGCTCTTTCCGTCCTGATCAGCCAGGCTGCAGCTTACCATCAGGTCATCCTCAGGCAGTGAGAAGGTTCTGTAAATTGCCATCTGTTCTTCCTGTCTGCGCACGTTTTCCTTCTTGGTTATGCTTACCTTCATTTCCTCTAGTCGGTCCAGTTCCTTCTGTGTAAGAAGCCCTGAATCGGACGGCTGAATAGGAAGCACGCCTTCATTTGCCGCACACACGATAAGGCTTCTGGCGTGGCTTACCCTGGTTCTCTGAAGTGTTCCGATTATTACGCAGTCGGTGCTGGTCGGCACCAGACCTATTTCCATTTCCTCAAGACCTGCCGCCAGGACATCTCTCAGCTGACTGTTCGAAATGTTCTCCTCGCCGATTACTCTAACAATCTGAGTAAACAGGCCGCAGATCATGTTCCAGCTCTGAACCGTTTCCGCAGCTCCTTCCGCCAGGCCGAGTTCTCTCTGCCCTGCTATCAGTTCGCCGATTCTGCCGCGGATCTCAAAGTCCTTTTCGAGGAATTCGTAGAGTCCTCTCACCTTCTCGCCCGCACTGTTTCTGCGTCCGATTTCATCCCTGGCGCCTTCAATGCTGCCGGATATGAAAGCCCTCATTTCGTTGAGCCGCTTCAGCTCATCTTCAGAATATCTGTCGCCGTAATTGCTTTTTCCGACCCATGTGAAATCCCTCTTCCACCTGTTTCCCCGAATTCTCGCCTCGGCGGTATAGTTCATGAGCAGTTCCTCATCAGCCCTGCTCCATCCCATGAGTCCGGCGCTTACCATTTCCATTATCGGTCCGTCTTCATAGCCGGAAGCAATAATGTCCAGGAAGGCAAGCAGGAATCTGACAACAGGCTGGTGCAGCACTCTTCGCTTGCGGTCTGCAAAGGCAGGAATTCCCCACCTGTCAAATGACCGTTTGAGTATGCCTCCGCGAACATCCATGTCGTTGCATATTACAGTAATGTCGCTGTATCTGTATCCTCTGTCGCGCACCAGTTCTGTCACGTGTGCCGCAACCCTGTCGGCTTCGGCATAGATGTTTGAAGCCTCAACCAGACTGATGGCAGGATTGTATTCCCGGCGTTTCTTTTCGATTCTTATTGCCTTTGCATTATGGCCTTCGCCCTCTGCCATTTTCTTCAGGTTATCCATGACGAGGCCGGTCAGTTCAAAGAGCCCCTCGCCGCCGCCTGTTGTTAATGCCCTGGCATCATGGGGATTACCTGTGCCCGCCTCTTCCCAGGTCATTACAACATTGACCTGAGCCGCGGCACGAAGAATTTCCGCGATGACCTGCATGTTCAGAGGGGTGAATGTGTCGAATCCGTAAATCCAGACGCTGGCGCCCTTTATAATTTCGGATTCGGCCATGAGCTTTCCGTACAGCTCCATGTAGTCTTCTGTATCGGTAAACCTGTCCGCGATGGCCTCCTCGTAGGCCGTGTATATTTTCTCTATGTCTGACAGCTTAAGTCTGAGGAAGCTGTCCGTTTCCCCTGATGCTTCGCGGATGTCCTCCGGTCCTGTTCCGTAACGCTTCATTTCGGAAATGAGCTGATTGGCGTGGGATACGAAGGTGTTTCTCCCGCCCATTCTTCTGTAGATGTCCAGTTCTCCTTCTTCCGCCAGCCTGCTTATTATGACCGAAAGCAGCATGTGTCTGCCGTATCTGTCTATAAGCTCAGGCGGTCTGCCGCCGGCTTCCTTTATCACCTTGTGCCCGAGGGCATTGAAATCTGTTACCATCAGATTGAGCAGTGCACTCCTGCCTGTCTTTTCGCGGAAGTATTCCAGTGCGTCCTTTTCCATCTGCAGGGAGTACTGATCCGGCACGATGAGAATGGTTTTCTCATCCGGATTGATCTCATCGAATATGAAGTTTTCACGGTCCGTAGACTCGTTTCCGTAATATATCTTTAACATGTCTGTATTATATCATAACCCTTAGGCCTATAAAACGTACACATACAAAAGACAGCTTGGGAGAGTGTGGAACTGACCTCCGCAACGTCAGTTCTTAATGAGACTGAGCGAGCACTTGTGCTTCGCGAAAGTCGAATTTAGAACTGCTACGTGAGGACAGAACGCGAGTGTTCAGTGAAACACTCTCCCAAGCTGTCTTTAATAAGTGTATGAAGTTTACCGGTCTTCCCGGAAGTATGGCAGACCCAGTGCTTCCGGCGGCTGATGCTCGC
>JAKSSG010000006.1 GCA_024403185.1 Clostridia bacterium | reverse complement strand
GTCCATGATGCGTACATCTGTAATCTTGTTTGCTGTTTCGCCTACATCTGTGATGCCGCCTTCAGTTGTTACAACGATTTCGCCCTTAACCGGTGATTCGCCGTATACGGTGCTTCCGCCTGTGAGTTCTTCACCGTTGTATGTTCTGGACTCGTCGTCTCCCTTGATCTGAATGGTTATTGTCTTCTTTTCGATAACCAGTGCGCCGTCATTGATTACGAATGTTACATCGTCGAAGTTTTCGTTATTGTTAACGAAGTCATCAGCAGTGAGTTCCATGTCGTATGTTCCGGCATTTGTACCCTTGACTACCGCATTTCCGCTAAATGTGAAGTCGTCTGCAGTATAGAGCGGATCACTGATTGATACATCGTATCCGTTAACAGTCTTCTCGGTAGCATCGTAAGTGTACTGTCCGCTGTGTTCAGTAATGGTTACTGTTACCTTACCCTTCTTGCTTACTGTCAGAGTTCCTTCCTTTGTTGTAATGTTGTAGTTTCCTGCATCCGTTCCTTCATTCAGGGCATAAGTGAATGTATTCTTGCTTGTACCCTGCTTGAGCTGGCTGCCGGTTACGTTGTATGTTGCTCCTTCACCTGCAGCGAATCCGTCTCCGCTTACTGCAACGTTGTGGTTTTCAAGAGCCTCACCATCGTAAACCTTGCTGTCTGTTGCTGATGTGAGAGTTACGTTTCTCTTTGTAACTGTCAGTGATCCGTCAATCGACTTGCCGAATGTGTAGAATTCAGTTACATCTGTGTCTCCACGCATTACCTTGTATGAAGTAACCACATTGTCTGAAGTGCCGGCCTTGGTTCTTGAACCTTCAACTGTTGCCGTCAGAACTTCACCCTGTGCAAGGACCTTATCTGTATAAGTGAATCCCGCATTTTCGAGTGCAGTTCCGTTGTACTTCATTGAATCTGAATCTGCTGTAACGACGATTTCATTAGTGTTCTTCTTAACCTTCAGATTACCAGGTACTACAGTGATTTCGTAGTTGCCCTTCTTCGTATTGCCGTTAAGAGTGTACTCGAATGTATTGCTGCTTTCTCCCACATCAAGCTGTGAACCTGTTACATCGTATGTTGCGCCTTCGCCTTCAACGAAGCCCTCAGCCTTCACGCTCTTTGCAGTAAGTGCAGTTCCGTCATATTCCTTGCTGTCGGATGCTGATGTGAGTGTAACGGCTCTGGCTGTAATCTCCAGATTTCCGTTTGCAGTTGTAACTCCTGAATATGAATCAGTTACATCAATGTCACCGTGCCTGATGATGTATGAAGTCACTTCGTTTACGCCGGTACCGACGTCAGTCTGCGTTCCTTCAACAACCGCTGTCAGGATATCTCCGTCAACCAGAGTTCCTTCAATCCTGAAGCCGTCATTTGTCAGTGCGGTTCCGTCATAGATCTTCTTGCCGCTCTTGGCCTTTACTGTAATTGCATCTGAAACAGGTGCTATTACCAGCTGTCCGTCAACAACCTCAAACCTGACATTTGTGAAGTTGGTGTTGTTGTTGGTGAAGTCATCACTCAGGATGTTCATGTCATATGCTGCCGCAATCATTCCGCTTGCTGTAGCATGCTCATGATTCTGTCCGATCTTTGTGAAGTCATCTTCACTGTACAGCGATCCTTCCGGAATGCTGATGTCATATCCGTTTATTGTCTGAGTTCTGCCGTTATATACAGCATCTGTCTTGCTGTGTTCTGTAATTGTTACTACTGTTTCTTCAGTGATAGGGTTAACCTTCACATATCCATCGTATACAACGAATGTTACATCGAAGCCCTCATCGTTGTTGCTGAAGTTCTTCTCTGTCATGCCCATGGAAGTTGTTCCGGCATCAGTTCTTGTCACTTCATTGTTTCCATCGAATGTGAAGTCGGCTTCTGTGTATTCATCGCTGCCCTGGATTGAAACGTCGTATCCCTTGACAGTATGTGCCTTTCTGTCATATGCATCGCCGTCGCCATTGTTGTGGCCGGTGATTGTTACGATTACATCGCCCTTTCTGGTTACCGTCAGCAGGCCCTCTTCGGCTGTAATGTCGTAGTTGCTCAGCTTGGTTCCTTCGGCAGCCGCATAATCGTAAGTGTTAGGTGTTGAACCTACATTGGTGATGCTTGCGAAGTTGCTGTATTCAAATCCTTCACCTTCTGCAAAACCAAGACCGCCTGTTACGTTTACAGTTTCAGCCTTCAGAGGCTTCTTGTCATATGGTCTTGCAGCGCTTTCTGACTTGATGGTTACAGGTCTTGGAGTTACCTCCAGCTGACCCTTTGATGTCCTGATGCCTGTGTAGCACTTTGTAACATCAGTTTCGCCACGCATTACCTTGTATGACTTGACTGCATTGTCTGCAGTACCTACATCTGTGATTGTTCCTTCAACTGTAGCTGTCAGTACATCTCCGCTTACAAGAACATTTTCTGTGTAGGTGTAACCTGCATCTGTCAGTGCCTGTCCGTCATATACCTTCTTGTTCGAATCAGCAGTGATTACGAGTTTCTTGCTGATCGGGTTGATTTCAAGAGTTCCGTCAACAATCCTGAATTCCACATTTGTGAAGTTGCTGCTGTTGTTTGCAAAGTCTTCAGCTGCAAGTTCCATGTCGTATGTTCCGGCCAGAGTTCCGCTTACGGAAGCTGATCCGCCGAAGTCAACATAGTCTTTCCTGTAGAGTTCATTGTCAGCGCTGAAATCATATCCCGTTACAGTCTTGACAGTTCCGTCATAAGTTGCCGTTCCGCTGTGTTCTGTGATTGTTACAGTTACCTTTTCTCTTACAGGTGTTACGCTCAGCTTGCCCTTTTCTACAACGATGTTGTAGTTTCCGGCCTTTGTGCCATCCTTGAGTTCATATGTGAACTCGTTGTCACTTGTTCCGACTTCTGTCTGAGTTCCTGTAAATTCGGTTGTGTATCCTTCACCTTCGATGAAGCCGTCGCCGGTTACGGTAACTTCATTCTTTGTAAGCGCACTGCCATCATATGTCTTGCTGTCTGTTGCTGATGTAATGGTTACATCTCTCTTTTCGATGGTAAGTGTGCCCTTAACCTTTTCCGCAACGATCTCATAGTTTCCGGTCACATCATTGTTTCCGTCCATTACTCTGATGGTGTCGACCAGGTTATCTCCTGTTCCCGCATCTGTAATGGTTCCTGATGTTGTAACCCTGATTTCCTGTCCCGGTGCCGGTGAGTCACCTGCAACTGTGCTTTCCGCAACTGTCAGGGCTGTGCCGTCGTATTTCTTGCTGTCGCTGCCGGCGGTTACGGTAATGTTGATGACCTTCTTTCTGATGGTCAGCTGTCTGTCAACGATTACAAATGTTACATTTGTAAACTCTTCACTGTTGTTCCTGAAGTTGGCTGCTGTCAGCTGCATGTCATATGAACCTGCATCTGTTCCGCTTACCTTTGCATTTCCGCTGAATGTGAAGTATGTGTCGCTGTACAGAGGATTTGAAATGGATACATCATATCCCGTTACGGTCTTCTCTGTACCGTCATATTCATAGTCTCCGCCGTGTTCAGTTACTGTTACGATTACTTCACTGTCATCAGCTGATACTGTCAGAGTTCCTTCAACCTTTGTAATGCTGTAGTTTTCTGCCTTTGTATTGCCATCCAGAGTGTAATCGAATGTGTTGCTGCTTGTTCCCTTCTTCAGCTGACTGCCTGTTACTTCATATGATGCGCCTTCACCCTTGATGAATCCATCACCTGATACGGTAACAGTGTCATTGGTCAGTGCTGAACCGTCATATGTCTTGCTGTCTGTTGCTGATGTGAGAGTTACGGATCTCTGTCCAACTGTCAGAGTTCCCTTTACTGAAGTTCCGAATGTGTAGTTTCCTGTTACATCGGTATTTCCACGCATTACCTTGTATGACTGAACTTCATTGTTTACTGTTCCTGCATCTGTAATCGTTCCTTCGACTACTGCTGTCAGTACATCGCCTTCGGCCAGAATTCCTTCTGTCCATGAGAATCCGGCATCGAACAGCGGAGTTCCGTCGTACATCTTGCTCTTCGAAGCAGCTGTAACTGTTATCGGTGTAGTTACTCTTTCGACTGTCAGAGTTCCTGCAACTGTTTCAATTTCATAGTTGTCGGCCTTTGTTCCGTCGTTCAGAGCATATGTGAATTCGTTGTCGCTTGTACCAACATCAAGCTGTGAACCTGTTACATCGTATGATGCACCCTCACCTGAAACGAATCCGTCACCGCCAACTGTCACGTTGCTGTTTACAAGTGCAGTTCCGTCATATGTCTTGCTGTCTGTTGCCGATGTGAGAGTTACCTTTCTCGGCTTGACAGTCAGCTTTCCTGTAGCTGTTGTAACGCCTGTGTATGATGCGGTTACATCAACACCGTCTCTTGTAATTCTGTAGGCTGTTACGGTATTAACGCCTTCGCCTACATCTGTCTGTGATCCGGATACTGTCACGTTTTCAGCCAGAATCTGGTCACCTTCCACAAGGCTGCCGCTTACTGTGAATGAATCCTTTGTAAGAGCCTTTCCATTGTATTTTCTTGTAGCGTTATCAGCGGTAATCTTTACATTTGCTTCAAACGGATTGATTACCAGCTTGCCAGGCTTTACAACGAATTTTACATTTGTAAAGTTCTTGCTGATGTTTGCAAAATCCCTGGCATTCAGCGTCATGGTGTATGTATCCGCCTTGACTCCGCTGGCTGTTGCAGCTTCGGAATCCTGTGCAGGCTTGCTGATATCCGCTGCCTTGTACAGATTATTGTCAATTGAGATTTCATAACCGCTTACACTGTGCAGCTCGCCGTTGTATGTTTCATCGGTCTTGCTGTTGCCTGTAATTGTTACAGTTACTTCATCTGCTACAGGTGTAATCTCCAGTTGTCCGTCGATAATCTGGAATGTTACATCTGTAAAGTTCCTGTTATTGTTCCTGAAGTCTGAAGCCTTCAGGTTCATGTCGTATGTTCCGGCATCAGTACCCTTTGCTGTTGCCGCAGCTGAATCCTGAGCAGGTCCTGTGAAGTATGAAGCCTTGTATCTAGGGTTGTCGATTCCAACGATGCTGTAGCCTGTTACAGACTGTTCCTGACCGTTGTAAACCTTGCTTCCGCTGTTCTCCCTGATCTTAACCACTACCGATCCAGGAGCAGTTACTTCCAGAGTTCCCTCAGTCTTGCTTATGCTGTAGTTTCCGGCCTTTGTGCCTTCGTTCAGAGTGTATCCGAATTCATTTGCACTTGAACCAACCTCGGTCTGACTTCCCTTTACATTGAATGCTGCTCCTTCGTTTCCGATGAAGCCGTCTCCGCCAACAGTTACATTGCCGTTAACGAGAGCCTCTCCGTCATAAACCTTGGTGTCGTCTGCTGATGTGAGGGTTACCTTTCTCTTTGTAACTTCCAGTGTACCCTTTTCAGTCTTCACACCGCTGTAGCATTCTGTAACATCAGTTGTACCGTTAATGATCCTGTATCCTGATACAACATTGTCCGATGTTCCGGCGTCAGTCTGTGATCCTCTGATTACCGGAACAACCTTGTCTCCGTTAACCAGAACATTGTTTTCCGTCACTTCGTATCCGGCGTTCTTCAGAGCTGTTCCGTCATACATCTTGGAATCGCTCCTGGCCTTAATCAGAATCTCCTTGTTGATCGGATTGATCTTCAGCTGTCCGTCATCAATTACGAATGTTACATCTGCAAAGGCAGGACTTGTATTTCTGAAGTCGCTTGCCTTCAGTTCCATGTTATATGTACCGGCATAAGTGCCGCTTACGATTGCATTTCCTGAGAAGGATGCATACTTTTCAAGGTACAGTCTGTTGTCTGCACTGAAGGTATATCCCTTAACAGTTCTGAGAGTTCCGTCATATGTGAACTCACCGCTGTTTTCGGTAATTGTTACGGTAACCTTTTCTGTAACAGGTGTTACTTCAAGAGTTCCGAGTGCAGTAGTGATATTGTAGTTTACTGCCTTTGTACCTTCATTCAGTTCATATGTGAATTCATTGTCACATGTTCCGACTTCTGTACGTGTTCCTGTAACATCTGCTGTGAAGCCTTCGCCATCGATGAATCCGTCTTCCGATACTGCAACATCTTCATTTGTAAGAGGTGTTCCGTCAAATGTCTTGCTGCCGTTTCCGGATGTCAGGACTACAGTTCTCTTTGTAACTATCAGAGTTCCGTCAACATTTTCTCCGAAGATGTAGTTTCCGCTTACATCCTTGCCGTCACGTGTTACCTTGACGCCGCTTACCTTGTTGACAGTGCTGCCTGCATCTGTGATGCTTCCCGTTACTGTAGCCTCAACAGTGTCTCCGCTCTTCAGAACATTCTGAGTGTATGTGAAGCCATCGTTTTCAAGTGCTTCGCCGTTGTACATTCTTGACTGGCTTGCTGCTGTTACAACTATCGGTGTTGAAACCGGTGTAATTACCAGACTGCCGTCCTTAACGTTGAATATTACATTGTCGAAGTCTTCATCTGTGTTTTCAAAGTCCGCAGCCTTCAGACCCATTGCATAAGTGTCCACATCAAGTCCGCTTGCCGTAGCGTTACCCTTGAATCTGAATGATGCTTCTGAATAGAGAGGATCGGTAATCGATACATCGTATCCCGTTACTGACTGCGTCTGTCCGTTATACGGAACAGTAGCAGTATGTCCTGTGATGTTTACAACAACCTGGTTCTTCTTTGCAACTGACAGCTTGCCCTTTACAACTGTAATCTGGTAGTTGTCCGCATCTGTTCCTCTGTTCAGTTCATACTTGAATTCGTTATCAACTGTTCCGGCCTTCTTGATTGTAGTGAATTCGGAATATGAAGCGCCTTCGTTTCCGGCGAATCCGTCACCGCTTACTGCAACGCGCTCAGCTGAGTGAACGTTTCCGTCGTATGTCCATCCATCCGTTGCGGATGTGAGAGTTACATTTCTCTTTGTTATCTTCAGTTCGCCAGGTACTGAAGCAGCAAATGTATAGTTGTCAGTAACATCGGTCGTGCCACGCATTACCCTGTATGATGTTACGTTGTTTGCTGCGGTGCCGGCATCCTTGATTGATCCTTCAACTGTAGCTGTCAGAACATCTCCTGCTACCAGAACATTTTCTGTGTATGTATATGTTCCCTTTGTCAGCTCTGTGCCGTCATATGTCTTGCTGGCTGAATCCGCCTTGATGGAAATAGGAGTGTTGATTCTGTTTACTGTCAGGGTTCCTTCAGTCTTTGTGATGTTGTAGTTGTCCGCAACAGCACCGCCTGAAAGCTGGTAGCTAAATACGTTTCTGATGCTTCCAGGATCTGTGATTGACTGGAATCCGCTGAAGCTTGCTCCCTCGTTGCCTGCGAATCCGTCTCCGCCAACTGTAACGTTGTGGTTTTCAAGAGCCTTGCCGTCATATGTCTTGCTGGCTGTTGCCGATGTGAGAGTAACATCTCTCTTTGTAACTTCCAGCTCGCCCTTGATTCCCTTGACTGACTTGTATGATCCGGTTACATCAACGCCGTTGCGCTTGATTACAACTGTCGGTACATTGTTTGTCTTGCCGGCATTTGTTACCGTTCCTGAAACAGATACGTCAATGGTATCTCCTTCAATGAGGCTTCCTGAATTATCAGTGTAGCTCCATCCGTCGTTTGTCAGCGGCTGTCCGTTATACTTTCTGCTTTCTGAAGCAGCCTTTATCTCGATTGAGATGTCAGCCGGAGTAATTGTCAGCTCGCCGTCAACGATTCTGAACTTGACATTTGTGAAGTTCCTGCTTGTGTTGCTGAAATCAGTTGCCTTAAGTCCCATAGGGTACTTGCCTGCCAATGTTCCGCTTGCCGTAGCCTTAGGTGAATCCTGTGCAGGCTTGCTGAAGTCAGCTCTTGTATAGAGTGAATCCTTAGGCAGTTCAATGTCGTATCCCGTTACGCTCTGCAGGGATCCTGTGTATGCCCTTGTATCACTGTGTTCACTAATGACAACTTCTATTTCTTCTGAAACAGGGTTAATGGTAAGTTTACCGTCGTTAATTACGAACTTAACATTTTCAAAGTTCGGATTTACATTTGCGAAGTCTGATTCCTTCAGATTCATCATGTAGTTTCCGGCATCTGTTCCACTGGCAACTGCTGTGCCGTTAAATGTGAAGTCGCTTTCGCTGTAGAGTGTTCTGTCAGCCGTATTGCAGCTTGCAGTCCATGTGTAACCGTCTACACTCTGTTCGCTGCCGTTATATGTAACCGTATCGGAATTACCTGTAATGGTTACAACAACGTCGCCCTTCTTTGTTACATTCAGTTCGCCGTTCTGCTTTGTAATGCTGTAGTTGTCCAGGCTTGTGTTTGCACCTGCGGCAACAGTGAATGTGTTGGCTGAAGTACCCACTTCAGTTCTCTCTGCATATGCTGAACCGATGAATGTCTCACCGCTTACCAGGCTTCCCTCTGTAACATCGAAGGCTTCCTTTCTGAGCGCTGTTCCGTCATATGTCTTTTCGCCGTTCTGTGACTTGATGGTAACAGGTCTCGGTGTTACGGTAAGTGTTCCGTTTACGGACTTGCCGAAGGTGTAGTTTCCTGTTACATCAGTCTTGCCACGCATTACCTTGTAGCTTTCAACTGTGTTGATTGCTGAACCTGCATTTGTAATCGAGCCGGTTACAACTGCAGTGAGAATATCGTCTCCGATGAGAACATCATCTGTAAATGTGAATCCGCTGTTTACAAGTGCTGAGCCGTCGTATTCCTTCTGGGCCGATCTTGCCTTGACAACGATTTCCTTTTCAATCGGAGTTATTTCAAGTGTTCCGTTTACTACTGTAAACTCTACCTCTGAGAAGTTTGTATTTGTGTTCACGAAGTCGGACGGATTCATGCTCATGCTGTAGATTCCCACATCAAGTCCCGCAGCTCTGGCAGTGCCTGTGAAGCTGAAGTCTGCAGCAGTGTACAGTTCATTGTCCGATTCGATGCTGTATCCCGTAACTTCCTGTTCGGTTCCGTTATATACAGCTGTACCTCTGTTTCCTGTAATTGTTACAGTTACCTTGCCTGCAACAGGATTGATCTTCAGAGTTCCTTCATCCATTGTGATGATGTAGTTGTCTGCAAGAGTTCCGTCGTTAAGAGTGTAAGTAAATGCGTTTGGCTTTTCTCCTACATTCCTGATGCTTCCTGTTACGTTATAATCTGCACCTTCGCCGTCAGCCCATCCGTCGCCGGTTGCTCTTACAACAGGCTCTGAATGCTCTTCTCTGTCATATGTCCATGCCTTTGTGGCTGATGTGAGTGTTACAGCTCTCTTTGTTACTGTCAGTGTTCCGTCAACGGAATCGCCGAATGTGTAGTTTCCGGTAACGTCCCTGTCACCGTTCATTACTGCATATGATGTTACAACATTGGCGCTTGTTCCTGCGTCTGTCTGTGAACCTTCAACAACTGCAGTAAGAGTATCTCCGTTTACGAGAACGCCTTCAGTGTATGTGAAATCGTTCTTTTCAAGAGCCGTTCCGTCATACTTCTTGCTGGCTGATTCTGCAGTAATTACGATGTTTGTTGAAACAGGAGTAATTTCCAGTTCACCGTCTGTTACAACGAATCTAACGTTTTTGAAGCCCTTGTTGCTGTTGCTGAAGTCCTCAGCCTTCAGACCCATTGCATAAGTTCCGGCATTTTTCTTTGTGATTTTGTCAGTGCCGCTGAACTTGATGTATGAAGCCTTGTATGAAGGCTTGCTGATGGATACTTCGTATCCTTCAACAGTCTTTGCAGTTCCGTCGTATTCGTATGCTCCCTTATGGCCTGTAATGGTTACAACTACTTCATTGGAATCTTCAATTACGTTGAGAGTTCCCGGTGTTTCTGTAATGATGTAGTTGTTTGCATTGAAGCCCTTATGAGTATCGTAAGCGATTGTATTGTCTGCGGATCCCAGTTCGGTAATTGTACCTGTACCTCTGGCATTGTCCGCTTCACCTTCTACAAATCCGTCACCGCTTACTGTTGCTTCACTGTTTGAGTGTTCTTCACCATCGTACTCCCATGTCTGGGATGCTGATGTAATGGTTACGTTTCTCTTTGATACTGAGAGTGTTCCGTCAACTGTGCTGATGTTGCTGTAGTTCTTTGTAACATCAGTTGTTCCGTTCATAATCTTGTAATCAGCAATGGTGTTGGCTGATGTGCCTGCAGCAGTCTGACCGCCGGAAACTGTTGCCTGAACAGTATCTCCCTTTGCCAGAACATTTTCAGTGTAAGTGATTGTATCGCAGGTAAGCTCTGTTCCGTCATACATCTTGCCTGCACTTCCGGCTGTAATAACCAGCTTTGTTGTTACAGGTGTAACGGTCAGAGTTCCTTCTGCCTTTGTGATGATGTAGTTTTCTTCAAGAGTTCCATTGTTGAGGCTGTAAGTGAAAGCATTTGCTGTACTTCCGACTTCGGTAATGCTTCCTGTTACATGCTTTGTGAATCCTTCTCCTTCAGCAAAGCCGTCGCCGCCTACAGTTACCTTGTGGTTCTTAAGTGCAGTTCCATCGTATGTCTTGCTGTCTGTTGCAGATGTGAGCGAAACGCTTCTCTTTGTAACTTCCAGTTCACCCTTTACTGAAGTGTTGAACCTGTAGTTTGCCGTTACGTCTTTTTCGCCGCGCTTGACAACATATGAAGTAACAACGTTGTCTGACTTGCCCACATTTGTCTGTGATCCGCTTACTTCTGCTGTCAGAACATCTCCGTTAACCAGAGCACTCTCATTGTATTCATAACCTGCCGTAAGTGCAGAGCCGTCATACATCTTGCTTCCGCTCTTTGCTTTAATTGTGATTGCAGTTTCAACAGGAGTGATGGTCAGCTTTCCATCCCTTACAATCTGGAATGTAATGCTCTTGAACTTGTTTGTGCTGCTTGAGAACATTTCAGCTGTCAGGTTCATGTCATATGTTCCCGCATCTGTTCCTCTGGCAACTGCAGTTCCGTTAAATGTAAAGTCGTCTTCAGTTACCAGTCTGCTTGTTGAAGTCCAGCTGTATCCTGTTACTTCCTGTTCGCTTCCGTTATATGTTACGGTGTCAACATTTCCTGTAATGTGAACAGTAACGTTTTCTGCCGGCTTGATTTCCAGAGTTCCGGCTGTCTTTGAAATGCTGTAGTTGGCCGCATTCGTATTACCCTTCAGAGTGTAATCGAAGCTGTTTGCCACTGTTCCGACTTCTGTTATTGAAGGGAAGTTGCTGTATGTTGCTCCCTCTTCTCCAACAAATCCGTCTCCTCCTGCGGCTACTTCATTATTGAAGTGCGCATTTCCGTCATACTTCCAGCTGTCATCGGCTGATGTGAGAGTTACGTTTCTCTTTGTGATTGCGAGAGCGCCGTCAACTGATTCAGCGAACCTGTAGTTTGCCGTAACATCAGTTGTTCCTCTCATTACCTTGTATGACTTGACTGTGTTTACAGTGTCACCAAAGTTAGTAATTGTTCCCTCGGTTGTTACCTTGAGTTCATCGCCTGATGCCAGTGCGCTCTTGTTTGTGCATGTCCAGTCGGAGCATGTGAGTTCTGTTCCGTCATACATCTTGTAAGCGCTTCCTGCCTTAATCTGCAGAACCGCTTCAACCTGTGTAATCGTCAGCTGGCCATCGATGATCTGGAATTCAACGTCCTTGAAGTTTTTGTTGTTGTTTGTAAAGTCTTCAGGAACAAGGCCCATGTCGTATTCGCCCTTGTCTGTTCCCTTGGCTACCTTATGTCCTGCTTCTCCGGTAAATGAGAAGTCCTTCTCCTTATACTTAGGGTCACTGATTGATTCTACCGTGTAGCCTTCAACCTTCTGTTCCTGACCGTTGTATACCTTGATGTCGCTGTTTTCTCTGATCTGTACTACAACTCCGCCAAGTTCTGAAACGGCCAGCGTTCCTTCTGCCTTGGTGATTTCATAGTTGTCTGCACTTGTTCCTTCATTTAGAGCATATTCAAATGCATTTGCACTTGATCCGACTTCGGTCTGGCTTCCTGTTACATCTGCAGTATAGCCTTCGCCCTCAGCGAATCCGTCACCTGAAACGGTAACTTCATTCTTTGTCAGTGCAGTTCCGTCATATGTCTTGCTGTCTGAACCTGAAGTGAGTGTTACTGATCTCTTTGTTACTTCCAGAGTACCCTTTACGGAATCTGTAAAGCTGTAGCATCCTGTAACATCAGTCTTTCCTCTCATTACCCTGTAGGATTCAACAACATTATCCGATGAACCGGCATCTGTCTGTGAGCCTGTCACTACTGCTGTAAGCTCATCACCTTCAAGGAGAACTCCCTTCGTGAAGCTGAATCTGCCGTTTGTAAGTGCAGTTCCATCATAGATCTTGCTGTCGGATCTGGCCGTAACCGTAATCGGTGTTCCGATCGGATTTACAGTAAGACTGCCTTCAACCTTTGTAATGTTGTAGTTTCCTGCCTTTGTATTTTCATTCAGTGCATAGCTGAATGTATTCTTGCTTGTGCCGGCAATTGTCTGGCTGCCGGTTACCGCATATGTTGCGCCCTCATCCTTTGCAAACAGACCCTGGCCCTTAACGAATCCGTCACCTGTTACTGTTACGGTGTCATCTGTCAGTGCCGAACCGTCATAGTCCTTGCTTGCTGTTGCTGATGTGAGGGTTACATTTCTCTTGCTTACCTTCAGAGTTCCCGTTACGGAATCGCCGAATGTGTAGCACTTTGTCACATCAAGGTTTCCTCTCATTACCTTATATGATGTTACTACATTGCTTGTGCTGCCGGCGTCTGTAATTTCACCCTTTACTTCCGCTGAAAGTACATCACCGCTTCTGAGAACGCCCTGTGTATAAGTGAAACCGCCGTTTGTCAGAGGCTCTCCGTCATACATCTTTTCCTGTGATGCTGCGGTAATTACGATCGGCTTCTGAACCTTTGTTACCTTAAGTGTTCCGTATTCCAGGCTGATGGCGTAGTTGTCAGGGTTTACGCCATTTGCCAGCTGACATGTGAATGTGTTCTGGCTGTTGCCTATTTCAAGCTGGCTGCCTGTATAGTTGAATGTTGCAGAGTCTCCAGGTGCAAAAGCAGGAGTATCTGTCAGCTCATGCTTTGTGAGAGCTGTTCCATCGTATTCCTTTTCTGCATCCTTTGACTTGATAGTAAGTGCCTTAGGCAGAACCTTCAGTTCACCGTTTACTGAATCTCCGAATGTGTAGAATGCGGTTACATCCTTGTCCCCACGCATTACCTTGTAGGAAACAACTTCGTTAACTTCCGTTCCTGCATCCCTGATTGAACCTCTTACTACTGCTGTCAGCTTGTCACCTGTTGCCAGAACGCCATCAGTATAGGTGTATCCCTTATCCTCCAGTGCCGTTCCGTCATAGGTCTTCTGGTTGCTGTTGGCTGTTATTGTAATCGGCGTTTCAACCTTGCTGATCTGCAGCTTGCCGTCAACAATCCTGAATGTTACGTTTTCGAAGTCCTCATTATTATTGGTAAAGTCTGAAGCCTTGAGCTGCATGTCATAGGTTCCGACATCTGTTCCCTTGACCTCTGCCTTGCCGCTGAATGAGAAGTCAGCTTCCTTGTAAAGTTCGTTGGAAATTGACACATCATATCCGGTAACGGTCTTTTCCGTTCCGTCATATGTGTAGTTTCCGCTGTGTTCTGTTATTGTTACAACTACATCGCCCTTCTTTGATACTGTCAGAGTACCTTCAGTCTTCTTGATGATGTAATTGTCTGCCTTTGCACCGTCCTTGAGAGTGTAGGTGAATGCGTTCTTGACTGAACCGGCCTTTGTGATTGTTCCTGTTACATTAAAGTCTGCACCCTCGCCATCGGCGAATCCGTCTCTTCCGCCAACTGTTACGTTGTGGTTGGTCAGAGGCTGTCCGTCATATGTCTTGCTGTCTGTCGCTGATGTAAATTCAACCTGTCTCTTTTCTACAGTGAGGCTTCCTGCTACAGGAGTTGAGAATTTGTAGCAATCTGTTACATCTTCATCTCCACGCATTACCTTCCATGCAGTTACTGTATTTTCCACTGTTCCTGCATCCTTGGCTGATCCGGAAACAGTTACTTTGAGAACGTCGCCCTCTGCCAGGATTCCCTGTGTATAGGTGAAGCCCGGATCTACCAGAGGAGTTCCGTCATATACCTTGCTGTTTGAGTTTGCCTTGATTGTGATCGGCGTATCCTTTGACATGATTGTCAGTGTGCCGGTCTTCTTTGTAATATTGTAGTTTCCTGCCTTTGTATTGCTGTTAAGCGCATACTTGTAGGTATTGGCAATGCTGCCGATCTTCATGGTTGATGCAAAGTCAGTGTATGTTGCGCCCTGGCCTTCAACGAAGCCATCGCCTGATACTGTTACTGATTCCTTGCTCAGATATTTACCGTCATATACCTTTGATGCCGAGTCTGAAGTAAGAATAACATCTCTCTTCAGTACTTCCAGTGTACCGTCCTTCGGTGTTCCGAAGGTATAATTGTGAGTTACATCTTCTTCTCCGCGCTTAACCTGCCAGCTTACAACCTTGTTGGCTGAAGTTCCGGCATCTGTCTGGCTGCCTTCAACTACTGCAGTGAGGACATCTCCGTCTCTCAGAATGTTCGGAGTATAAGTGTATCCGTCATCTGTGAGTTCCTTGCCGTCATATTTCTTGCTACTGTTTGAAGCTGCAGTAATTATGATCTTGTCTGAAATAGGCTTGATCTTCAGCTGAGCATCCTGAACAACGAATGTTACGCTGTCGTAATTGCTGTTCTTGTTCTGGAAATCTCCAGGCTTAAGCTGCATCTCGTAAGTTCCGGCATCCCTGCCGCTTACTGATGCATTGCCACTGAAGGTGAAGTCCTTTGATGTATAGCTTGCATTGGAAATCGATACGATGTCATAGCCTGTTACGGTCTTTGTAGTTCCATCGTATGTGAATTCTCCACCGTGCTCCTTAATGGTTACAACTACATCCTTCTGACCTGTTACTGTCAGCTTTCCTTCCTTCTTGGTAATGTTGTAGTTGCCTGCCTTTGCGCCGTTTGTCAGGGTGTATGTGAAGCTGTTGGCGCTTTCACCTTTTTCTGTCTGTGAACCTGTTACGTTATAGGTTGCGCTTTCATTTCCTGCAAAGCCGTCTCCGCTTACTGTAACGTTCTTGTTAGTCAGCGGCTTGCCGTCGTAACCCTTACTGTCTGTTGCTGATTCCAGAGTTACATCTCTCTTGTTAATCTTAACCTGAGCTGTTCCCGTCAGATTTCTGTAGCCGTTAATTACTACCTTTATATAGGTAGTATATGTACCTGCATCGGTCCATTCAGGAATATTGTCCTGCCATGCCTTGCCGTCCTTGCTGTACTGGATCTTGCCAACCTGGCAGTATGAAGGCACGTCAACCTGAGGTGTTCCGATTCCCAGAGGCTGTCCGTCGTATGTCTTTTCAACATCGTCGGCAACTACCTTGCCCCAGATAGCCTTGAATACCAGGTCACCGTATGTTCCTTCTGAAATAACAGGGTTTTCGTTATTGTGTTCGCCCACTGCTCTTGCCGGCGTACCGTCAGCGTTCGTTGCCGTGAAATCCCATCCCAGGAAAATCGATCCGTCTCTGCTGACTCCATCAATTGTAATCTCATTGCCAACCAGCTGGTCGCAGGTGTAAGTTGACGGATGTTCACATCCGGCTTCGCCGTTCCAGCCTGCACCCTTGATGTCTTCATAGGAAATTGTGTATTCCTTTGGTGCCAGCTGGAATACAACCTCTGTTACCTTGTCAAATCCCAGGTCAACAGTCTTGTACTGGTCGCCTGTAATCTGATATCCGGCAGGGATGTCTGTTGCAACAACTCTTGTCTGATTCTGATGAACGGTAACAACCTCTCCTGTCTGGATTGTCTTGCCTTCATACTTGTAAACGATTCTGTAATCGAAATCGCTCTTGTCGGAATACTTGAATGTAATTACATTTTTACTTGCATCCTGATCCAGTGTAATCGTCTTTGATGGAGCGTCAGGATAATATCCCGCAAAGTCTCCTGTTGCGGAAACCGCGTCAGCCTTAACCTTGCTGCCGACTCTGCCCTGATCAGAATATGAAGCTGATACTTCTTCGCCGTCAACAGTTTCAAACTTAACGGTGTACTGAACCTTTGACTTGGCTGTCCAGTGTGCATAGACTGTTATGTCACTTACGATTGGCGCGTTAATATCGAACTCTTCTCCGCCTGTTGCTGCAGTATACCAGCCCTTGAATGTATATCCTTCTCTTTCCGGAATGAATGTTTCAGGACTCTTTTCATACTCAATCTTTTCTGTCTTTATTGTTTCGCCTTCACTCTTGTATGTGATTGTATGCTTTGGCAGATTCCAGTCAGCATAGAGTACAAGGCCCTGAGGCATTTCTGTTATTGTGTTTGCTTCCTGATGTTCAGGGTCTGTGAACCAACCCTTGAAGGTTGCGCCTTCAACAGGTGCTGCAGGAGTTGTCAGGTATGGTGAAAGCTGTGCTCCCATCTTAACCTGTTCAGTCTTGATCTTTGCTCCCTTGTATCCGATAAGTTCCAGAGGATATGTCTTGCTCAGGTAATAGAAGTTAATTGTCATTCCGTTTGTTGTGGAATTGCCAAGCTTATAGCCACTTGGATTTGAGCTGTCATATCCGTTCTTTGTGTATCCGATAATTTCGTAGAATTCCGAATTATCATACAGGTTGTTGAACTTAACATTGATTGACTTGTAAAGACCATACGTTACTCCGTTTCTGGTCTTTGTCTGAACACCCTGTCCGGAATAACCTTCCAGCCAGTACTGCATGGTTTCAACCTTGGTGGTTGCAAAATAGAAAGCATGTACGGTCTTATTGCCTGATGGCATGGTATCAATATTTACAAACTTGTCGTTGTTATTTGTTGTAAAGTTCCATGCATAATCAGGATATGGAATATTGAAAACATCCTTCCACTTCTGTGTAATGTTTGAACCGTACTTGGCGGTAAGTGAAGCTGTTTTACCGGTATTATCATAGCCTGAAGATTTATAGTATCTGCCGTCCCATGTAATTGTATATACATTTCTTGAATAATAAGCAGTTACAACAGTACTTCCATCACCCTTGACAGTTGCTGATGTTCCGTTCTTGAATGTGAAGTTTGCAGTATCAATTCCTGATGCTGAACCACCACTGGCGGATACTGTCGTTCCCGTCTTGGCCTGCTTTACATCGCTTCCTACATATGAATATCCATTATCATCCGCATTTTCTGCGTAATATACTATGGTGTAGTTTACATTTGCTGCTGTCCACTTGGCATATACAGTGAGATCTCCCTTAACGTTTTCCATGTTCTGAGGCGCAGCCTGAGTGCATCCCTCATCAAGATACCAGCCGTCAAATGCAAATCCTTCCTTTGTCGGTGTAGGATTGCCTGCAGTTGTTGAATAGCATGCATCACTGTGAGTGTGTTCTGTCTTGTTGCAGTTCAGCGTCCACTTGTAACTCAGTCCGCTCTTCGTTGCCTTGTAGCATCCGCTTGTTGCATTCTTCTTTGCTGTACCCGTTGCCGGAGTATGAGTGTGTTCCTGCGTGGTACATGTAAGAGTCTTTGTTCCAGGCTTGTAAATATCCACGCTTCCGCCATGCTTGATGTCCTTGCCCTTGATGTAGGATCCGCCCATGGTGTTGTATGTAAGGAAGTATTCATTGCAGTCATAGTAAACCTTTACTACTGTCTTGCCGTCTGCCTTGATGTATTCCTGATTTATTTCCTGTGCAGTATATCCCTCAACCGAATTTGCTGCTGCAGCTGTTTCGGTTTCGATTTCCCCTGACAGAACAGTATCCATTGATGCATCCTTCTGGTATTTCTGATCTGCAGGCGTGTCTGCCTTTGCATCCGGCTTTTCAAACCAGTGCTCTACCTTGTAGTTTGCGTTACCTGATGTATATTTAACGACGCAGCTTACTGTCTGCTGTACCACTTCATCGCTGTCTTCGTTCTTCGGAAGCGGTGCAACTGTTGCTGTAATCTTTGTTTTATCTTCAGACAATGTAAAGTTGGCACCTTCGCCTTCTACAGTTTCAGGTGTCTTTCCCTCTATGGTTGGAAGTGTATAGTTTACGGTGTAGTTACCCTGCTCATCAGTCTCCTCGATGAACTTGGTATCTCTGTCGTGAATGTCTACGCTGGCATTGTTCAGGAAACGAACGTTGAGCTGGAGTGCATCTCTGACTTCGATTTCCTCATCCTGGCCGATAACGATGTAGATTGAGAATTCATCGTTTTTGCCTGATGCGGTATTTGAAGTTGCGCTTCCGATCTTTTCTCCGCTGCTGCCTTCAAAGTGATAGAAACCGAATTCCTCACCTTCAACTCCAACGTTGCTGAATTTGATGGTAACATTCTTCTTAGGCTGGATTTCCTTTCCGTCCTTGTAGAAGTTGATGTCAACACCCTTTGCATCCGAAACGTCGTCAACAACGCCTTCTGCCAGAGACATGGCCTTGCTGTGGCTTACGGCCGAAACCTTCATTGTTGTTCCTTCAGGGAAGGCACCTTCAGGTGCTGATACCCTTACCGTAATGCCGTTTGAAGCAGTCTGGCTGAAGGACTGTGCCGGCATTGCCTCTTCTTCTTCCTCTTCTTCAGTCGCTTCTTCCTCTGTAACGGCTTCCTCACCGGTTACAGCTGCTGAACTGTCTTCAGGTGAAGCTTCCGCAGTTTCTGCAGCTTCAGATGAAGAGTCATTCTTATCGGATTCCACGACTACTTCCTGCTTCTCCGTTGCAGGTTCGCTCTTTTCAGGTTCAGGTGCCGGTTCCGCCTTCTGTTCCGTTGCCGTGCTCTCACCCGGGTTCTCTTCCGCCTTCAGAGTATTACCTGCTGTAAAGGTAATTGTCGTGGCAACAAGAGCAACCGTCATGATCAGAGCGATGATTTTCTTGAATGTGCCTTTCATGTGTTTTTCCTTCCTTGTCTGAATAAAACCGATTACGAGCAACATTCGCCTTGTCGAACATTGCTGTTCATTTTTCTATTATATAACGGTTCTCACATCTGCGCCGTTACATTAACATATTTTTATATATATAAAGTGTATTTATATACATAAAATGGTCCACTTTTAGGGATTTTTAAGCATATTTTTTCAAAAAATGCATACTATCCCCCGCATTTTGAATAGATTGTAACATTTCGTTCCGTACACTTTTCGTACTACTTTTTTTACCGGTTTATTTGGTGAAAGCGTCGCATACTTCTTGTACGATTAACCATTTTATGGTAGTATAAATTTATCTATGTGGATTTTACCTAAAGTCATTCACACGGAAAAAAGAAAGAGGACCGGATATGAAAAAGTTTGATACCTTGAAAACAATTCAGCTGATACTATTCGTGCTGCTGACCGCAGCATGCGTGGCAATCGTCTTCCTGAACAAGGATCTGTTCCACATGATAGCCGCCGAGCCTAACGTAAGGCTCATGTGCATAATGCTCTGGCTGTCACTTGGACTTATATTCCTGTTCACGTTCCTTGACTTCAGTCTTTTCGCTTCATTCAAGCATGACTACAGGGAACTTGATTACGCCGTTCATTCAGACCCTGTTGCCGGAATAGCCAACAGATATTCATCAGACGTGCTTATTGAGAAATATCTCGACAAGCCTCTGCCTCAGAACATGGGTGCAATAATGATTGAACTTTCCAACATCAAGGAAATCAACGATCTGTACGGCCACGTACAGGGAAACAAGCTCATCAGAGACTTCTCGAACATCCTGAAGCTTACATCTGTTGATCTCTGTTTCGTAGCCAGAAACGGCGGAAACAAATTCCTGGCTCTCTTTGAAGAGGCAACCGAAGAAAAGATCGAGGTTTTCCTGACCAGAATTGACCAGAAGGTTCAGGCCAACAATTCAAGCGCAGGAAGCTACCCTATTCAGTACAAGTACGGTATCGCATTCCACGAAGGTGCAGCAGCAAAAACCGTTACTGAACTTATTGCTCTTTCAAACAGACGAATCTACGAATAATGCAAAGGCAAGAAAGTGTAATTTATGGCAACTCTTGATTATAACTACATAGCCTCACTGGTAAACAGAGTTCAGGAGGGTGACAGCAATGCCTTCGCAGAGCTGTACGCGGCCACCTATCAGAAGGAGTACCGCTTTGCCCGCAAATACCTGAAGGAGGACTTCCTGGCACAGGATGCCCTTCAGGAAACCTATATCCTGGCACTTAAGCACATCGGATCCATAAAAGACCCGAAGCTTTTTGTGTCCTGGCTTAACCAGATCAACTTCAGAGTCTGCTTCAAAATGCATCAGAAACAGCAGAAGTTCAACGCTGAACTTACAGAATACGAAAACAACTCCCAGGTTTACCGCGACAACATCGAGAAGAATCCCGAGCAGCAGGTTGTAAAGGTGGACCATGAAGAATACATAATACGACAGGTAATGAGCCTGCCGTTCTCCGAATCACAGGCAATACTTCTGAGATACTACAACAACATGAGAATTGACGAAATTGCCAAACTGCTCGACTGCAGCAGAAGTTCGGTAAAACGTTATATCAAGAATGGCCAGGACAGGCTGCGAAGCCTGATTCAACAGTAAGGAGGTGAAGCTGAGCATGTTCGACTTATTCAACAAGAAAAAGCAGGAAGAACTGAATGCCGATGTGGCAGGTCAGATGCTACAGAACATTTTCGACGTCTGCGAAGTGGAGCCTAACACTGTCCCTCTGGATGATCTGCAGTCCTACAGCAACTACAGAAAGGACCGCTTCTTCCTTCAGAAGGTTATCCTGGTAGTGGTAATGCTTCTGTTCCTCGCAATACCGCTCATGTTCCTGGGCCCTAAGATTGCGGTTCTTGAACAGGTAACACAGGCACCTCATCCGACCTTCCATCTGGACGTGGATTCCGTGCTTCCTGTAACGAGCGTAAAGGCAAATGTAGATGGGCAGGATGTTCCTGTCTATGAAAAGCACAAGAAGGTTTACTCAATTGAACCTGATATCAGCGGAACGATGACCGTCACAGTTACATGTGTAAACAACCAGTATGAAACAGCACAGGTTCAGGTTTCAACCATTGACCGTGATGTTCCTAAGGTTGTATCCGATGAAGCAAAGGACGGCATGATATACATCTATCTGAAGGATGAAGGCTCCGGAATCGCATGGTCAAAGATTTATGCACAGAAATCTGACGGAAGCACATTCAAGCCTGCCAAGTACGATGCAAACAAGGGCTGGATTGCATTCCCTTATCCGAAGGAATCAATCAACATCTTTGTTCCGGACAAATCCGAAAACGTTCTTCAGCTGGCACTGACAATCAAATAGCTAGGAAAGGAGACTGCCCAGATGTATAGAAACACAAAAACAAGATTTGTTTTTCTGCTCATGTTATGTGCAGTCTTTTCTGTTGCAATGACACTCACCGGCTGCGGGGGCGGCAGCTCTTCCGGCAGTAGCGGGAGTCGCGGGAGCACAACCGACTTTCCCGTTCCAGAAGCTTCGGGAGAAGTCACCTACAGCAGCGGCGGTGTTACGCTGGATGCATCACACACCTCTGACGGATATGTGATGATTAAATATGACGGCTCTGCCGTAAAGGCAAAGGTTCAGATCACGGGTTCCGACGGGGAAATCTACACATATACTCTTAAAACCAAAAACTTTGAGACCTTCCCTCTTACAACGGGAGACGGCAGTTACAAGATTGACGTTCTCGAAAATGTCAACGGTGACATGTACAATCTGTCCCTTGCCCAGACAATAAATGTATCCCTGGATAACGAATTCAGTCCCTTCCTCTGCCCGAATCAGTATGTGTGGTTTGAGTCGGGAATGAAGTCCATGGACCTGGGCATTGAACTTTCCGAAAAGTCATCGGACGATCTGAACTTCGTGGAGAATGTCTACGAATACGTCATCAAAAAAATAGATTACGATTATGACAAGGCGGCCAATGTGCCTCTTGATTATGTTCCCGAAATAGATGAAACTCTGGAGACCGGCACGGGAATATGCTTTGACTACGCTTCACTAATGTCAGCAATCCTGCGCGCGCAGAAGGTTCCCTGCAAGCTCGTCGTGGGTTATTCCGGCTCAGCCTATCACGCATGGATCAGTGTCTACACTGAAGAAACCGGCTGGGTCGATAACATAATAGAATTTGACGGTAAAAACTGGTCCCTCATGGACCCTACTCTTGCTTCATCAAACGACGAATCCGCCGTTAAGGAATACGTCGGAAACGGAAGCAATTACATTGTAAAATACAACTACTGATGGAGGTCAAAAATGGCTAACACAAACAAGGCATTTTCAAATGCTGAAGTTTCTGCTTTCTGTGACCAGATTGCAGTCATTCTTCAGTCAGGCATTTCCACAATGGAGGGCATCACAATCATGCTCGAGGATACGGAGGACGCCGGCGAACGGGTCGTTCTGGAAAAGATTCTCGAAGGCATCAGGGAAACAGGAAGCTTCACCCGCGCCCTTGAGAGCACAGACATGTTTCCCAAGTACATGATCAGCATGGTTGAAATCGGTGAAGAAACGGGAAAACTTGACGATGTCATGGCTTCCCTGGCCACCCATTATGAAAGAGAGGACGAGCTGAACAAGAGCATCAGAAACACCATTACCTATCCGCTTATAATGGCGGGAATGATGGTAGTTGTAATCATCGTTCTGCTGGTAAAGGTCATGCCGATTTTCAACCAGGTTTTCATACAGCTCGGCACTGAAATGACAGGCTTCTCCAAGGCTCTCATGAGCATCGGCTCAGCCATAAGCAATTACTCTCTTGCGCTTATCATTCTGCTTGTGCTGATCATCGTATGCGCACTGCTTGCGGTTAAGACAGAAGGCGGAAGAAAAACCGCACGAAACATAGGCTACAGATTCAAAGGCATTAAACGTCTCTACGAGAATACGGCCGCATGCAGATTTGCAGGTGCCATGGCTCTGACCCTTTCAAGCGGCCTGCACCCTGAACGCAGCATGGAACTGGTTGAGGCCCTCAACGACGATCCGCGTTTTGAAGAAAAACTGGACGCCTGCAAGGACAGAATTGCAGAAGGCATGGACATGGCTCAGGCACTCCATGAAACAGGCATCTTCTCAGGCGTATATTCCCGCATGGCTTCGGTCGGACAGAAGACCGGCTCCATGGATAAGACAATGAACAGAATCGCTGATCTTTATCAGGATGAAATCGATAACAGAATGAACAATATTCTGGCAGTTCTGGAGCCTACTCTGGTTGTGGCATTATCCATAATCGTAGGCATCATTCTGCTCTCGGTAATGTTCCCTCTCATGGGCATAATGTCCACACTCTAAGGAGACAGAATCATGGCAAGATTTCAGTACAAACAGAAATCACACAGCGGAATAAAAACCATACTTGCAATATGCGTTTTCGTAGCCATAATTGTAGTCTTTTTCTGTGGAATCAATTCACTGTCCGGCACAACCGACAGCAAGGAGAAGGAAAGCCTTGAAAACGCTCTCTCAAGAAGCATTACCTACTGCTATGCAACCGAGGGATACTACCCTGAAAATCTGGACTACATCAAGGACAATTACGGCCTGATTTATGACGAAAACAAATACTTTGTCGACTACCGCGTCGCAGGTTCAAACATCTACCCGGATGTGACCATTATCGAACTGGGAAAGGAGGAGTGATTTCATGAAATTCATGCAGAAAAGAACCCACATGATTGACTTCATCTTCCCTGTCGTACTGCTGTTTGTTTTCGCAGTATCCGCTCTGGTGGTAACCCTGTTCGCAACAAACGTATATCAGGGCGCCGTAGACAATTCCACCAGAAATGATACGGCACGTACCTCCCTCTCCTACATAACGGAAAAAATCCATGCGGGAGATAATGACGGGAACGTTGAACTGGGCATGTTCGATGGCTGCGATGCTGTAGTAATATCCGAAGAAATAAACGGTGAGGAATACGCCACCTACATATACGTTCACGACGGTCAGCTCAAGGAGCTTTTTGCAAAGGCAAACGCCGGCTTTTCAGCTGAAAACGGAACAAGAATCCTGGACGTGAATGACTTCTCAATGGAGCAGAAAAGAGATGGCGTTTTCAGCTTCAGCTGTACGGATGACAAGGGTAAAAATGCAACAGCCGTTGTCGGTGTAAGGAGTAGTAAATAATGAAAAAAAGAAACCGTGCACGTTCATCAAGTCTGTTCCTTCTGGAACTGATAATCGCAATCCTTTTCTTCTCGATTGCGAGCGCTGTTTGCGTGCAGTTTTTTGTAAAATCACACAGCATGAGTCAGGCTTCCCAGGACCTTAATTTCGCTGTCAGCGAATGCATCTCCATCGCGGAAACGGTTCAGACTTCCGACAGCGAAAAGGCTGCTGTTTCGGAAGTGAAAAAAGCCTATCCGGATGCGAAGATCACCGAGTCGGACAACTTCACGACGTGCAGCATTTACTTTGACAGAAACTACAATCCATGCGATTCATTTGATGAGGATTTCTCATACTATATAGAAGCCGATTTCGAAACATCAAAGGGCATGATCACATGCAATCTGATCGCTACCGAGGCGGACAACGAGAACGCCATTTATGAACTGGAGGTGAAGCACAATGCGCAAAGCAAATAATCAGACTCCGTTCACCACAATAGGCGTATCGTCCCTGCTGGTTGTATTCCTCATTCTTTGTCTCGTAACCTTCGCGTGCCTGTCTCTTTCGACGGCAAAGAGCGATTACGAGTTCAGCAAGAACAACGCACAGCACAAGACCGAATACTACAGGGCTTCAAACGAAGCCGAAAAGCACCTTAATGATCTGGCAGCGGGCCGCACCACCGACACTCACTGGACCATAAAGATCAATGACAGACAGGCCCTGGAGGTCGAAGCCGAAACGACCGGAGCAGGTGCGGACGGAAGACAGGCATACAAGGTAACCCGCTGGCAGGTTGTATCAACCGTTGAACGGGATTATAATCAGAACATGAACCTGATACAGTAAAGTAATTCTCTGTTACGGATTAAGGAGATATGATATGAACATTCAAGAGATTCTTCAGAAAGCAGTATACGAAGGCGGTTCCGATATTTTCATCATCGCAGGACTTCCTGTTTCAGTAAGAAAAAACGGAGTCATCAGCAGACTTGATGATAATCGTCTGCTGCCTCCTGACACTGGGGAGCTTCTTTCGCAGATATATGTGCTGGCAAATCACCGCAACCTTGCAACAGTTGAAGAAGGCGGCGACGACGACTTCTCATTTGCAATTCCGGGGCTTTCCAGATTCAGAGTAAGCGCATTCAAACAGCGTGGTGCTCTCTCCGCGGTAATAAGAATCATCACATTTGAACTTCCTGATTATTCAGAACTGGAAATTCCTCAGCAGATAATAGACCTGAGCAAGACATCAAGCGGAATGGTTCTTGTAACCGGGCCTGCCGGCAGCGGCAAGTCAACCACCCTGGCCTGCATAATCGATGCAATAAACAAGAGCGAGGACAAGCACATTATCACTCTGGAAGATCCTCTTGAATTTCTTCACAGACACAACAAGAGCATAGTAAGCCAGAGAGAAATCAATGTGGATACGGAAAACTATGTTACGGCACTCCGTGCCGCCCTGCGCCAGAGCCCTGATGTAATTCTTCTGGGCGAAATGCGTGACTACGATACGATCAGCATTGCCATGACGGCGGCAGAGACGGGCCACCTGCTCTTCTCTACACTGCACACAATAGGCGCTGCCAATACCATAGACAGAATCATTGACGTATTCCCTGCAAATCAGCAGAGACAGGTTGCCGTACAGCTTTCATTGGTACTGAATGCGGTTGTATCACAGCAGCTGGTTCCTACAGTTGACGGCGGAATAGCTCCTGCCTTTGAGATAATGACCGTTACTCCTGCCATCAGGAACATGATACGTGACAACAAGGTTCCGCAGATTGAAGGACTCCTTTATTCATCATCAAAGGACAACATGATTTCAATGGATTCAAGCCTTCTCAGCTTATATAAAGAGGGCAGAATCACTAAGGATACTGCCCTTCTGTTTGCTACCAATCCTGAAATGCTTGAGCGCAAGCTCTGATTCAGTTTACTGATTCTAAAGCAATGTGGTTTTCCTGTCTGCCATGCTCACATAGTCCTGCTTTTCCTGAACCGTGTTATATGCAGGTCTCATGAGCTTGCCGCCGTTAACCAGTTCTTCCAGACGGTGTGCACTCCAGCCTGCAAGGCGGGCTGTTGCGAAAAGCGGTGTGGCAACATCATTCGGAATATCCAGCGCATCGTATACGAAGCCTGAATACAGATCCACATTAGCCGGCATATTGACTTCTTTACCATGCACCTCGGCGAACAGCCTAGGTGTATTTTTTTCTATGTAATCGCACAGGAGGAAGTCATCGATCTTATCCTTGCTTTCCGCCAGTTTCTTGGCCATGTCCTTTAGAATCTTCGCACGAGGATCAGATTTTGTGTATATTGCGTGACCAAGTCCGTAAACCAGTCCCGTTCTGTCGTTTGCTTCTCCCTTGAGAATCTTTACAAGATAATCATCGAGGGCACTGGCCTTGGTAATGTCCTTCACATTGGATCTGATGTCATTCAGCATGTTAATTACAGCGATGTTTGCTCCACCGTGCTTTGGTCCCTTCAGGGATCCTACAGCAGCCGCAATTGCCGAGTAGGTATCCGTTCCGGTCGAAGAAACGAGATGGGTTGTGAATGATGAATTGTTTCCGCCGCCATGCTCTGCGTGCAGCATCATGCAGATGTCAAGAAGCTTTGCCTCCAGATCCGTAAACTCTCCCGTCGGGCGAAGCATTCTCAGAATGTTCTCCGAGGTGCTCAGTTCTTTGATCGGCGGATGCAGGTGAAGACTGTCATTGTCGTAGTAGCTTCTCTTGGCCTGATATGCATAGCAGATGATTGCAGGGAAGTACCCCATCAGCTGCATTGACTGACGAAGAACGTTGGATACCGATATGTCATCCGGATTGTCATCAAAACTGTAAAGCGCCAGCACGCTTCTTCCCAGCTTGTTCATGATGTTGTTTGACGGTGCAGTCAGTATCATGTCACGGGCAAAGCCGTTCGGAAGTTCTCTGTGATTTCCCAGTATTTCGTTAAAGAGAGCCAGCTCCTTCCTGCTTGGAAGTGAGCCCATCATGAGAAGAAATGCGGTTTCCTCAAATCCGAATCTGTTCTCCAGGATTACGTTGTTTACCAGATCCTCAACATCATAGCCTCTGTAGTAGAGTTTGCCTTCTTTTGGGATCTTGTTTCCCTTTTCATCCTTGTCGTAACCGCACACCTCACCTATATGAGTCAGTCCGACTACAACACCGGTGCCGTTGGCATTACGGAGACCTCTCTTAACTCTGTTTTCTATATATAATTCTTCAGCAATCTTGTTCTTGCTTGAAAGTATTTTCGCTCCATTGTCATAAAGAGTATCAGATTCCACAGCCTTTCCGTGTCCTCTTGATGCCCTTGATTCTGCCACTTCTTTTCTCTTTACTCTGAGCTTTTCCAGCATAGGCGACCCTCCTTTCTTCTTTTATTTAATCCGTTAAAGCGGTAACGAGATTATATCATAAATACAGCAAAAAAACAATGCGGCAGAGGATTTTACCCTCTGCCGTCCTTATTACTCGAATGTTACGTTCGGTGCCGTGATTTCTTCCGGAGATTCGGCTTTATCGGTTCTCACTTTTATCTCACCTTTGGCGAGCATGCTGTAAACCGCATCGTACTGCTTTTGCGTAAGATTCTCAAGCCTGTTGTTTCTCACTTCAAGTCCGATTCCCTTGTTGTACGCATTATATTCTATAATGTCTCCGCCCGGGAATTCTCTGTCTCTGTAGTTTTTAAGAAGACTCTTTACCGCGTCGGTGATGTTGTATATCGCTGATGTGATTACTCTTTCTGACTTGCTGCTCTGATCCGTCATGCTTCCGATAACCCTGCCGTCATTTGTATCGGCAGCTTCAATTACAGAATCCTGAATGTTGCCTCCTGCGGCAAAAATGCATTCAACGCCATCCTCATACATGTCGGAAGCGGCATTGCATATAGCTTCGCTGTCCATTGAATCGCTGCAGTATTCATACTTCATGCTTACGGTAATGCCAAATTCTTTCGCAGCTCTGTTGGCTCCCTTGACATATCCGTATCCGAATCCCTTTATCTCGTCATTTTCGCTCTGTCCTATAAAACCGAGCTTTGTGAAGCCCTCATTGACAGCTGCATATCCGGCCAGAAATCCTGCCTGCCCCGAGTCAAAGGCAACGGCCACGGTATTCTTGTCAATTCTGATGTCACCGTTGTCATCATAAGGCTCCGCTTCAGTCATCGCAAAACTGATTTCCGGATATTCCTTCTGCATTTCATAGGCCACCTCCTGCATGCTGCTGTTATCTATGATAACCAGCTTGGCGCCCTTGTTGATTGCAGTTCTTATAATTTCCTCAAAAGCCTTGTCAGTCGGCTCCGCCGCCTTGTAGTACTTATGGGAAATGCCGTTTGTACCGCCAAAATCAACTATTGCATTCCATGCAACCTCGCTGTGTCCACCGTCCATTACAAGGCCGTCATCCGTTACCAGCGCGATCTCATAATCAACATCCTCCTCGGGGAGAGCCTCCTCCTGTTCGGCGCATCCGCTCAATGCGAAACAGAATGCAAAGGCAGTCACGACGCAGCTTGCAAGTGCAAGAAATTTCTTCAGTTTATCATTAATCATTTCTATCTCCTTTATCAGTACAGTTCAGGTCTCCTGTGTTTCAGCAGAGGAAGCTGCTGTCTGATGCTGTTCTCATAATCCAGGTCAATATCCCCATAGATTATACATTCTTTTTCATCGGCATGGGCAACAAATTCGGCCCACGGATTTACTATGCAGGAATTGCCATAGGCCTTGAATATTCCATCCTCGTCTCTCGCCGGTGCATTGGCGGCGAAGTAAACCTGATTGTCCACCGCTCTCGCCTGCATGGTAATGTCCCAGTGTACCGGACCCGTTGTTGTGTTGAATGCGGCCGGAAGAACTATCAGCTGTGCTCCTGCAAGTGTCATCTTCCTGAACCATTCAGGGAATCTCACATCGTAGCAGATTGCCACGCCGATTCTGCAGTACTCCGTATCTATTACGGTCATGTCGCTGCCTGCTGTCAGAGTATCCGATTCCATGAATCTGAACTGTCCTTCAACATCGATGTCAAAGAGGTGTACCTTTCTGTGTTTTCCTATTATCTTTCCTTCCCTGTCAAAGCAGAATGCGGTGTTGTAAACCCTGTCTCCATTCAGCTCAGGGATGGTCCCTCCGATCAGGTAGATGCCCAGTTCCTTTGCGAGCTCCGACATGAACTGCACGCATCTTCCGTCTTCAGGTTCCGCGAACTCCCTGAAATAATCATTGGAATAAGGGCAGCTCCACATTTCAGGAAGGGATACAACCTGTGCTCCATAGGCTGCCGCTTCTCTGATATACTGTCCTGCTTTTGCAATGTTAAAATCCTTATCTGCAGATCCTGCAATCTGGCATAATGCTAATCTGAACATTTCAGTACCTCCATAAACTGTTTGGTTATTCTTCCCGTCAGTCCCCAGATTATTCTGCGCTTTCCTTCAATATCCGCCGTCTCATAAACGGGCACGGGTTCCCTGCCGCTTCTCCACGGGTAAGGCCTTCCTCCTGTGACTCTGTCATAAGGAAAGTCGGGATCCGGTTCCTGGCACAGCCTGCTTTCATACATTTCGGGTTCAATCCCTGCAAGCTTATCCGTTTCAACCTGAAACACCTCTTCAACCTCCTGGGGGTTCGGGCATATTTCAGTGTCCTCCTTCACTATTCCCAGAAAGCAGTGTATCTGAGATCCGCCCGTCGAAAATATTGAATCCAGGCGGCTTACAATTTCTATGTCATCCGGGCTGATGCCCACTTCTTCCTCTGTTTCTCTGAGAGCACATTCCAGGGGAGTTTCTCCCTCTTCTATCAGTCCTCCGGGGAAGCACACCTCACCGGGCTGTCTGTCCAGCTTTGCCGCTCTCACTTCGTACAGGAGTCTGTCCCCTTCCGTAACCGGAACGAGAACGGCGAAGTGCCTGTACCCGCTCTCTCCTGTAGCATTGTAATCCTCAAAGGCTTTTCTGATTCTATCAGCATTATATGTGCTCATGTGTTTGCCTCCAGTCTGTGCTCTTCCGACTTTTTCTGGTCTGCCACCTTTCTCTGATAGAGAATGTTAAGCAGGGATGCAATCAGCACCAGCACTATTCCCGTAACAGTATTCCACAGTATTGTCTCGTGGAGCACTATTACAGCAATTACCGGGGCTATTGCCGGCTTTAGGAAGAATGCAAAAGACCCGGTTGATGCTCCCGCAAGTTCAATTGCCTTGAAGTAGCAGTAGTAACCCAGTCCGGTTACCATTATTCCCGTATAAAGAATAATCGGTACATTATCAGCAATTCCGCTGACAACAGGCCTTCCTATGACAAGCATGAAAATCAGCAGCAGAATCGATCCGAATATGAAGCTGATGCTAGTCTGCGCCATGAGGCCCATCTTCTCCTGGCTGACCTTCCCGGCAACCGTATAGAGTCCGAATACAAAGGCAGACGCGATCATCAGACCCATGCCGAAGGCGGAGTTTCCTTCCTGAATGTCCCACGGTCTTACCATGAATATTATGCCGGACAGTGCAACCATCAGAATGAGGAACTTGTATCTGTTCAGTTTCTCGCTGGTCAGGAAATGAGCGAAGATCATTGTAAAGAAAGGATTAATGCATATGAGAACCGAAACCGTTGACGCGTTGCACATCATGATTGAAAACTGGAACATGGACATGCTTACTGTCACGCCAAGAAAGCCGACGCCTGCCAGGGCTGCCAGATCTCTTCCCGTCAGTCTGATCTGCCTCTGCCTGATCTGAATTTCGGCGAAAGGCAGCAGCACGAGCCCGCCAATGAAAAATCTGAGGAATGTCAGCTGGAACGGATCCAGATCGCTTCCGCCGATTTTGCAGGACACCTCCATCGTGCCGAACAGTAATGCAGTTATTATTACATATGCATATGCTTTCTTCATTTATCAGTTGTTTCCGTGAAAAAAGGCGGTGTAATCCACCGCCGTTTATTGCTTTTGCTTAAGGCCCTCGGCCTGCTGCAGTTTAGTTCAGAATTTCGCAGCCCTTAAAGTTTACTCCTATCATCTCTTCCTTCTCAGCACTTACGCTTACGGTGAAGTCCACGCCATAAATCTCGGAAATGGCTTTCAGTCTGTCAATGAACTCAGGAAGGTCACCCAGTGAAACATCCGCATGCTTGAGAATGCTGTCGATGAAGATGGTTTCAATGTCGTGATCCGAACTGATTATTCCGTAGATGAATCCAATGTACTCGTCAATGTTTGTAATGTGTTCAAAATCCTCCATGCAGATTACTCTGATTCTGTATGACAGTTCATATGTCAATCTGTGATTCTTGTTGATGAACACAATGCTTCCATCACTTGTCTTAATGCTTTCATTGGCCAGCTGAATCATCTGATTAGTCTTGCCGCTTCCTTTATGCCCTATGAGTAACTTCACCATGGCTCTGTCCTCCTGAATAGTCTGTTTATCTATCTTTTTAGTTGTATCAATTATAAACTAAATGAAGTGTTCGGGCAAGATGAAATCCTTCTGAGCTGGCCGCATGCTCCATCAATTTCTCCGCCCAGTTCACGTCTGACAGTCGCCGGAATGCCTGCAGCTTCAAGGGCTGCAGCGATTTCTTCCGCGCGCCTTCTGGAAGAACCGTCAAATCCCGTCTCTTCAACTTTATTGAGGGGAATGAGATTGATGTGGCATAGCATGCCGCCAAGGCGCTTTCTCATCAGTGCAATGTCCTCATCCGAGTCGTTTTCTCCCCGAATCAGGGTATATTCAAAAGTAATCCTTCTGTGTGTTTTGTCTGTATACCTGCGTGCCGCCTCAAGGAGTTCGCCCAGCGGGTATTTCCTGTTTATCGGCATGATTGCACTGCGTCCCTCATCTGTAAGACGATGAAGCGATATTGCCAGGTTCACCTGAGGGAAATCATCGGCAAAACGGTCGATCATCGGAACAATTCCGCTTGTCGACACTGTCATGTTTCTGTAGCTCATGTTCTTTCCGGCTTCATCATGAAGCAGCCTGAGGAACTTCGAAACATTCTCGTAATTATCGAAGGGTTCGCCCATCCCCATTACAACAATGTGATTTATTTCTTCACCGGCATGCTTCTCCGCCGCCAGAACCTGACCCAGCATTTCTCCGGCATTGAGGTTTCTCACAAAACCTCCAAGGGCGCTGGCGCAGAACCTGCATCCCATGCGGCATCCAATCTGTGAGGAAACGCACAGCGTATTGCCGTACCTGTATTTCATGAATACACCTTCGACATATTCGCTTTCTGTTCCTTCAATTCCCGGGCCCACCTCAAAGAGAAACTTCCTGGTTCCGTCCGAACTGTCCTCCTGCACCCGTGCCACCCTGCAACCTCCAATGATGAATTCACCATTTTCAAGGCCGGCTTCAAGCTTCTCGCGCAGGGCCTTTGACAGATCCGTCATCTCATCAAAGTCTCGGACGCCCCGATTCAGCCACGTGAAAATCTGCTTCCCTCTGAAGGGTTTTTCACCCATGTCGGAAGCAAATTTCTTCATCTCTTCAGTTGTCATGCTGAGAAGGTCTTTCATAGTCTAGTACAGCTTAAATGTATTTCTCACCTTGCGTTTGCTTGTCTTCTTAGGTTTTACCTTTCCTTCGACTGCATCATCACCGGCTTCTACCCTGTCGCCGCGTCCCACCTGGCTCTTCCAGCCGGGATGGAACCTGTCAAGATATTCCTCGAGACATATCCAGCCGTTCTCCGGGTTCTCCGATGCGATTCCCGGATAGAATTTCTCAATGTATTCCTCGATCAGAAGGCGGGAAAGCTTCTTGTATCTTCCCTTCCCCGAGTAGTCAAGTGCCACTCCGAACTCTTCTATTGCCTTTGCAGTAGTCCTGTCCTCCATTATGGCTGTGGCCAGTGCCGGATTCGCTTCAACGTCTGCCGCAGTAATTCGCAGCTTCTCTCCGTATCCTTCGAGGAGATTTATCAGATCCTCGGGATCGATTCCGAACTTGATTGAAAGATAGTCAATGTCGCGACCAACTGTAACATAGAGGTCAAAGAGCGCAGTATGGTCCTTCACGTCGCGCTCAGCCAGACGTCTTAAGTTTTCTATTGAAGTGCTCATGGTGTTCTCCTGATAGATAGAATGAGTCACCATATCAGGCATGGTGACTCATTAATGTTTTATACGCGTTCGATTGCCAGACCGGTCTTGTGGCCGTTCAGATTTACTTCGTCAAGTCCTTCTGCCGCATCGATTGCTACAGCCAGGGTTTCCTTCATGATGTAATCTCTGTGGGCTTCGATTGCCGCACTTACATCGGCGTCAGCACCGACTGAAATTCTGATGTTGTCCATCATTTCGTAGTCGTTTGCCTTACGCATCTGCTGAATCTTTGAAATAAGTTCACGTGCCAGACCCTCTGCCTCCAGCTCAGGAGTAACTGTAGTGTCCAGAATTGTGAATACGTTGTTTGCCATTGCAACTGCGAAGCCTTCCTTGGCGTCGATCTTCACATCTACCATGTCAGGTGTAATATCCACTGATTCGCCGTTCAGCTCCAGAGTCAGCTTGCCGTCAGCTTCCAGTGCTGCGAACACTTCCTTAGGGTCAGCCTTGCCCATTGCAGCACCGAACGCCTTGATGTTCTTGCCGAGGACAGGTCCCGCAACTCTGAAGTTAGGCTTCAGGGAGTAGTTCATGTATTCGTCCAGATTGTTTTCAAATACAACCTTCTTGATGTTCAGTTCTTCCATGATAAGGTCGGTCAGGTCGCCGATAACAGCTTCATACTTTCCGTCTACCAGAATGCTTTCCAGAGGCTGTCTTACCTTGATCTTTTCCTGTTCACGGGTTCCGCGTCCCAGAGCAACCAGATCTCTTACCAGGTCCATTCTCTCTTCAACCTTGGCGTCGATGAGTGATTCATCAGCTTCAGGCATGTATGCCAGATGTACTGATTCTTCGCCTGTCAGGTTAATGAACATTTCATCTGAGATGAACGGTGCAAACGGTGCCATGAGCTTGGCAACACCAACCAGTACTTCGTAAGTCGTTGCATAAACGCTCTTCTTGTCATCTGTCAGTTCTTCAGCCCAGAATCTTCTTCTCGCACGTCTGATGTACCAGTTGCTCAGATCTTCGTTAACAAATTCCTGAATTGCTCTTACTGACTTCATGTGATCGTAGACATCCATGTATGCACGAACCGATTTAACCAGACCATTGAACTTGGAGATTATCCATCTGTCCAGCTCAGGTCTTTCGGCATAAGGAACATCCAGTGAAGCCGGATCCAGCTCGTCCTGATTTGAGTACAGAACGAAGAAGTTGTAAACGTTCTTTATTGTTCCGAAGAACTTGGATACGATTTCCTTAAGTCCGTCTTCGTCAAACTTGGTCGGTGACCATGCAGGTGAAGTATGAAGCAGATACCATCTTGTTGCATCTGCGCCGTATTTATCAAGCATTTCAAACGGATTTACAGTGTTGCCCACATGCTTGGACATCTTCTTTCCGTTCTTGTCCAGAATCAGGTCGTTTACGAGAACATTCTTATACGGAGCTGTTCCCTTGATGAATGTGGAGATGGCCATCAGTGAATAGAACCATCCTCTTGTCTGGTCGATTCCCTCGCAGATGTAGCTTGCAGGGAAAAGTTCACTGTCAAATCTGTCCGCATTTTCAAACGGGTAGTGCCACTGTGCGAAAGGCATTGCTCCCGAGTCGAACCAGCAGTCCATTACCTCAGGAATTCTGTGCATTGTCTTGCCGCATTCAGGACATGTGAACGTAACATCATCAACATACGGTCTGTGCAGTTCAATGCTCTCGTCGATGTCCTGGTCTGCCTTTGCAACCAGATCTGCCTTTGAACCTACGCATTCCAGATGTCCGCATTCGCAGCGCCAGATCGG
The DNA here is from genome assembly GCA_024403185.1 of Clostridia bacterium. Classification (GTDB taxonomy): domain Bacteria; phylum Bacillota; class Clostridia; order Peptostreptococcales; family Anaerovoracaceae; genus Lentihominibacter. The sequence goes on along the minus strand of JAKSSG010000006.1, from coordinate 20,887 downwards.
AATCGGTGTTCCCCAGTATCTGTTACGGGAAATTGCCCAGTCCTTAACCTCTTCCAGCCAGTTTCCGAATCTCTTTTCTCCTACGAAATCAGGATACCAGTTTACGGCATTGTTGTTTGCAACCAGCTGATCGCGAAGTGCTGTCATCTTGATGTACCATGATGGCTTAGCGTAGTATACCAGCGGTGTATCGCATCTCCAGCAGTGCGGATAGTTATGCTCCAGCTTCTGCTTTGCGAAAATCTTGTCTTCTTCTGCCAGCCACTTGATGATTTCAACATCGAGGCCGTCAGCCATAACGAAGGTGCCCTTCCAAGGTGTTTCGGTGTAGCAGCCTCTTTCATCTACAGGCTGCAGGAACGGCAGGTCGTACTTGAGGCCGCACTGATAGTCGTCTTCACCAAATGCAGGTGCAGTGTGAACGATTCCTGTACCGTCTTCTGTACTTACGTAATCCATGCAAGTTACGAAGAAGCCCTTGCGGTCAGGCTTGCAGAAAGGCATGAGCTGTTCGTACTCAACGTACTCCAGATCCTTACCCTTCATTTCTTCAATAACTTCATAGTTTTCAGCGCCGAGAGTCTTGTCTGCGAGAGCCTTTGCAACATAGAATACCTTGCCCTCTTCATCGCCGGCTGTCATCTTTACCTTCACGTAATCAACGTCAGGACCTACTGTCAGTGAAACGTTTGAAGCCAGTGTCCAAGGAGTTGTTGTCCATGCCAGGAAGTACTCGTCTGCATCCTTTCTCTTGAACTTGGCTGTGATTGTATTTACCTTTACATCCTTGTAGCCCTGTGCTACCTCGTGTGAAGCCAGGCCCGTTCCGCAGCGCGGACAGTAAGGCAGAATCTTGTATCCCTCATAAACCAGTCCGGCCTTGAAGAACTCGTTGATAATCCACCATCCTGTTTCGATGTAGTTATCGTCAAGAGTGATGTACGGATTGTCCATGTCAACCATGAATCCCATGCGTTCACTCATCTGTTCCCACATGTCCTTGTATGTGAATACGGAAGCCTTGCACTTCTCATTGAATTCTGCAATTCCGTATTCTTCAATCTGCTGCTTTCCTTCGATTCCGAGCTGCTTCTCAACCTCGATTTCAACAGGAAGTCCGTGTGTATCCCATCCGGCCTTTCTGTTAACCTTGTAGCCCTTCATTGTCCAGTATCTGTTTACTGAATCCTTCAGGGTTCTTGCCATCATGTGATGGATTCCCGGCTTGCCGTTTGCAGTCGGAGGTCCTTCGTAGAACACGAAGCTTTCACCGTCTTCACGGGTGCTGACGCATTTGCCCAGAAGGTCTTCCTCTTTCCACTTCTTTGCCTGCTCCGTCTGCAGCTCAGCGATTGGTTTTTCTGATAAGTTTCTGATCATCTTTCTCCTCTTTCCTGGGGACCGAATAAAAATCGCCCTTCACATAATAATGTTAGGGACGATTGTAATTAACCGCGGTACCACCCTAGTTACGGGACCATCATCCCGTCTCTCTATTGTGTCTGACTCGGAGGTGATTTTCACTTGCCGCCTCACCAGCGTTCTCTCAGCTTCAGCCTTTAATGCAAAGGCAACAAACGCATCTCTGTAAGGATTTTACGCGGGGCTACTGTCCTCGTCACTGTCATAAATATTCAGTTCTGCGGCCACCCATGTAATGCATGACCACACCTTGATATTCTAACGTTGAAAGCGCTTTAAGTCAAGGGTTTACTGCTCTCTTCCCGTCTCCCATCTCCAGGCGTCACGGCACATGTCTTCAATGTTCTTTTCGGCCTTCCAGCCCAGGACTTTTTCCGCCCTTGAGGCGTCCGCATAGCAGGTGGCTATATCTCCCGCACGGCGCGGTCCGATAACATACGGAACAGGCACTTCGTTTATTTCTGCAAAGGCAGTCACCAGTTCCACTACGCTGGTTCCTCTGCCCGTTCCCAGATTGAATACGGCACATCCCTGCTCATCAGATTTCAGGCTCCATTCCAGCGCCTTCACATGTCCCTTTGCCAGGTCAACAACGTGGATGTAATCGCGTACGCCGGTTCCGTCCGGAGTATCATAGTCATCTCCGAATACGGTGAGCTTTTCGCGTATTCCCGATGCAACCTGCTGAACATAAGGCATCAGATTGTTTGGAATTCCGCGAGGGTTTTCTCCTATGAGGCCGCTCGGATGAGCTCCCACAGGATTGAAATATCTGAGCAGTACAGGTCTGAAACTTTCGTCTGCCACTGCAGCATCTGACAGAATCTGCTCGCTCATGAGCTTGGTCCATCCGTACGGATTGGTGCATGATGTCGGCATTGATTCATCAAATGGTGCCTCGTTGTTCATGCCGTAAACGGTTGCCGATGAACTGAATATTATTCTTTTAACTCCGGCTTCCTCCATTACGCGAATCAGATTCATGGTTGCGCCCAGATTGTTCTGATAGTACATAAGAGGCTTTTCCACCGACTCTCCAACTGCCTTGAAGCCTGCGAAGTGTATTACTGCTTCAATGTCGTGTCTGTCAAAAATCCCTTTAACAGCCTCGTAATCACAGACATCGCCTTCAACGATTTCCGATATTTCTCCGCAGTCTGCAGAGTCATTCTGCGAAACTATCTTCTGAACTCTCTCCAGAACAGACGGATTGCTGTTTGAGTAATCATCAATTACGACAACATCGTATCCCGCCTCAATAAGTTCAACTACTGTGTGTGAGCCGATGTATCCGGCTCCCCCTGTTACCAGTATTTTCATTTGCTCAGTCTCCTCTTGACTGCTGCCATAATTTCCCCGTATGTACTCATTTCACTGTTCTCGTTGCAATAATATCAACACCTGTTCCCAGAATGTCCGGAATAACCACATCGCCCACTTCAACAGGAGCGACCAGTTCAACTGCATCGATCTGCTTCATTGCATCAAACATGAGGTCCTTTGGTATTGAACCGTCTGTTCTGACCGGGCAGCGAACGATATCGCTGTCCTCTTCTGAACATCCGCTTACGCGAACTGTGGATGTGAGCACGCGTACAGGGTTCTGAAGCTCGTTGCGTCCGTAGTCAATGCCCTTCTCGCAGGCACTGCCGGTAACAGCGAAATCATTTTCTTCATCAACCATAAGGTGACATCCCTTAGGGCATACTATACAGATTATTTCCTGCATCTATTCCACCTCCTCAACAGCACTTACAGTAAGCGGTTCTCCCAAAGGATCAATCTTATCGATAAGTGCCTTAGGAATCCTGATCTTTTCCATCTTGCTTGATGACATGTACGGTCTCTTGAACCTTGCTATCTGCTGATCTCCCTGAGTTACAACAACAGCTGATCCTGCACCGAATATCTTCTTGACTCTGAAGGAAACCTCCAGGAACTTTCCTATCTCTTCCATGCGTGCCTTCATCGGAACTGTGTACTTGACATTTTCTCCGTTGGCCAGTGCGAATACCGTATCGCTTGTCTTGGCTTTGCAGCCTCCCAGTACGTATTCTGCAGCTGCCTGTCCGGCACGGATGCTTTCTTCTGTTACGAAGTCAACAAGATCGTGTACCTGAAGAACATTGCCGCATGCGAATATGCCCGGAATCTCCGTTTCATTGTTTTCATAAACAACTGCACCGCTGGTTCTTGAGTCAATAGGAACGCCTGCCTTCTTTGAAAGCTCGTTCTCAGGAATCAGGCCTATGGAAAGGAGCAGCGTGTCGCAATCGAATACCTGCTCTGTTCCGGGAATTACGTTTCTGTGTTCGTCCACTTCCATGGCAACAACCTGCTCAACTCGGTCCTTGCCCCTGATTTCAGTAATGGTGTGACGCAAAAGCAGTGGAATGTCGAAGTCCTTCAGACACTGATTTACATTTCTGGCGAGGCCGTCTGCGTGATCGCTGGCGCCTATGCAAGCCAGAACTTCAGCACCTTCAAGCTTCATGCGGCGAGCCATGATGAGGCCGATGTCTCCGGTTCCTCTTACAACAACTCTTCGTCCAACAGAATATCCCATGATGTTCATGAACATCTGGGCTGTTCCTGCCGTGTAAACTCCTGCAGGTCTTGAGCCTGCAATGCCTACGGAGTCTCTTGTTCTCTCTCTGCAGCCCATTGCCAGAATGACGCTGTCTGCCTTGAGTACTCTGTAGCCTTCAGTGTTTGATACATATACTTCATGGTCCGGTGTAATGTTCAGAGCCATGGTATCTGTCATGATTTCAATGCCTTCAGGAGCATTTCCGTCTGTGCATGCCTCAACCATCTTGATGAATCTGTCAGCATACTCAGGTCCGGACAGCTCCTCCTTGAAATGATGAAGACCGAATCCGTTATGTATGCACTGGTTGAGAATTCCTCCCAGATGCTTTGCTCTTTCTATGATGAGAATCTTTCTGAGGCCAGATTCCCATGCGCTGTGTGCTGCAGCAAGACCTGCAGGACCTCCGCCGATAACTATCAGTTCGTATTTCTTTTCGCTCATGTTATCTGCCCTCCTTTCCCTGTTCTTTTGTCTTGTAGGCGAGTATCTCACTGCCATTCTCGTCAAGGCATATCTCAAGCCAGTCTTTGTCCAGTTCTCTGGCTATGAGTTCCTGAACCTTCGGCATGCAGAATCCGCCCTGGCATCTTCCCATTCCTGCACCAACTCGGCGCTTTACGCCGTTGATTGTTGTTGGCGGAATCGGTGTGTGGAGCGCTGCAACTATTTCTCCCTCGCTTACAGTTTCGCATCTGCAGATGATTCTGCCGTATGCAGGATCCTTTGCAATTGCTTCACGCCTTGCCTCGTCACCTTCGGCCGTTCCGCTTTCAGGCAGGCGCGGACGCTTTCTGCTGTCAATGAAATCAGCCTTTTTACTGAGTTCCAGGCCGTCATTCCTGAGCATTTCAACAACATACTCTGCTATTGCAGGTGCTGCCGAAAGACCCGGTGACTTGATTCCCGCCAGGTCTATGAATCCAGGGAATGCTTCGCTTTCCTGAATAATGAAATCGCTTGAACTTGAATTTGCTCTTACTCCTGCGAAGTTCTTTATGTTCATTCTGAAGTTTACCTTCGGAACACTTCTCTTTGCCGCTTCAGCAATCTTGTCCAGGCCATCCTTGTCCGTTGTCTTGTCATCGGCATCACCGATGATTGCATCCGGTCCTACGATAAGGTTTCCGTCAACAGTCGGCGAAACGAGAACGCCCTTGCCCTTTTCGTTAGGGCACTGGAAGATTGTTGTTCCAACGCGCTTTCCCTCCTCCTTGTCCAGCAGGAAATACTGACCTCGGGTAGGCACTATTTCGTAATCCGGCTTCTCAAGGAGACTGCGTGTCTCCGCCGCATAAACGCCTGTTGCGGAAATTACGAATCTTGTTTCGAAATCTCCCTTGTCGGTTTTAACAGTGAATCCGTCTGCCTTTGCATCAAAGCCTGTAACCTCTGTATTCAGTAATATTTCAACTCCGTTTCGTACAGCGGTTTCAGCCATTGCCAGGCCGTACTCCCACGGATTTATTATGCATGATGACGGTGCGTAAAGTGCGCCCACAACTTCCGGTGCCAGTTCAGGTTCAATTTCCCTGGCTTCATCGCCTGTGAGAACTCTGATTCCCGGAACTCCGTTTGCCACGCCTCTTTCGCAGAGCTTGTTCACATGCTCAAGATCCGCCTCGTCAAAAGCGAGGACCATGCTTCCGCAGTTGTTGATAGGTACATCAAGCTTTGCTGCGATTTCCTTTGCCAGCTCGGTGCCCCGAACATTCAGTTTTGCCATTAGTGAATCCGGTGACGGATCGTAGCCCGCATGAATAATTGCGCTGTTTGCCTTAGTCGTTCCATTGGAAACATCGCTGCTCTTATCCAGCATGGCAACCTTGAGATTGTAGCGTGAAAGCATGTATGCACATGATGCTCCGCTGACGCCACAACCGATGATTACAACATCGTACATTTGTGTTCCTCCGTTAATGTTTTTTGCCCGTATATTATACCATAAAATGCAGCCCTACCTGCCTGTTTTCTTGGCCATTTCCTCTTCCTTTGCCTTGAGCGCTTTCTCCAGTCCTGTCACCGCCGCGAAAGGCATGAACTGCTTGGCCCTCTGGCTCACAGGCATCTTAGGTCTCTGCTTCTTATTTTTCTCCACTCTTGTGTCCTCCTATCTGCCTGTTTCTCTCTCTTCCCGTAGATTCCTCATGCATGTTAACGCCCTTGAAAACGGCGTTTTTACCGTACTTTTCCTTTATGGCAAGCTCTGCCTCCATGAGCTTTTTATCCTTCTCCAGAATCTCCTCCTGAGGCCTTGCCTTCTGCTCCTCGGCTGCCATTTCGAAGAGGTTCATCTGCCTTGCTCCCGTATCTTCACGCACATTGTTGCAGGACATGTTCATGCGTCTCACCATGCGTTTCGAATCAACGCTTCTCTCATACAAAAGCAGGACTTCAGGCACTATTACGGAGCTTTCACAGCTCCCGCCTTCGAATCTGACAGTGCCGCCATCACGATGACCGTAGCGTCCGAATCTTCCGCCGGCAGCATCAGCCGCGCCTCCCGGAAGAGTTGATTTGGCATAGCCGACCGACAGAGTTATTGAATCCGTAACCAGACCTTTTTCGACCAGGTCCAGGCACATTGCTTCAGCCATTTCAGCCACAATGGTTCTGCCTTCTTCAAAGGAATAGTCCCTCATGAGGACCTGACCGCTTGTAAGGCTTTTTGCCTGTGGATGATAGTTCTTGATATCTGCAATGGTAACCGGTTCACGCCCCCATGCGTGGTCAATGAGAAGCTCCGCATCCACACCGAACATGTCATAAAGAAGATCCTCGTCTGCCTTTGCAATATCTCCCATGGTGAAGATTCCCACCTTCTCCAGGCGACGTGCAATTCCGGGACCGATGCGCCAGAAATCCGTCAGAGGCCTGTGATCCCACAGAGTTTTGCGGTAGGACTTTTCGTCAAGAACGCCTATGAAATCTTCAGCGTGCTTGGCCGAAATGTCCAGGGCAATTTTTGTCAGATAGAGATTGCTTCCGATGCCGCATGTGGCACGTACGCCGATATTGTCGTAGACATCCTCCATGACCCTGATGGCCAGCTCCTTCGTCCTGCACCCGTACATGCCGAGATAGGCGGTAACGTCGATGAAGACCTCGTCAATTGAATAAACGTGTATGTCCTCCGCCGAAAAATACTTCAGATAAATTCCGTAAATTTCCGCCGCATAATCTATGTATTTCTGCATTCTCGGCTGGGCCATTACGTAATCGATTCCCTTGGGAATCTCAAAAACCCTGCAGCGGTTTTTGACACCCAGCTTCTTCATGTTGGGCGACACTGCAAGGCATATGGTCTTCTCCGAACGCTCAGGATCCGCAACAACCAGATTTGCCGTCATGGGATCCAGCCCTCTCTCAACGCATTCAACGGACGCGTAAAAGGACTTCAGATCTATGCATATGTAAGTGTGTTCATTATCTCTCATCATTTCCCTTTTCGTGCAAAAGCAAGCACCTGCTTCAGTGCCGGCTCTTTATCTACTCCCGCAAGTCTCAGCTTGTGGGCATATTCCAGTATTTCGCCGAAATTCTCATCGGGCTCAAGACACGCATCAACAAGATCCCTTCCCATGACATATGGCCTTGCCATGAGCTCCCTGAATATCTCAAGGCGTTCTCTGAGGAATTTGAGATTATCTTCCCCTTCGCCCTCATATCTTTCGGAAGACATATCAATTGCAGAGAACAGTATCAGCTCTTCCGGGCAGACCGATTCATCGAACATTCTGTTTGTGGCTTTGACAGTGGATTTATCATAGGCCAGCATGTTCGGTCTCATGTGAAGCTGCGCCATGTTTTCAACGTAGCTGATCACTTCCCTGTTACCCGTGATTCTTCTTAGGAATTTATCAATAAGAGGTGCTCCCGCCTTCTCGTGTTCATATGAGTGAATTCTGCCCTTTATCACTTCCGTCACTTCAGCTTTTCCGAAGTCGTGAGTCAGAACGGCGAGCATGAATCTGAAGGGTTCTTCCACCTGCTCATGATAATTTACCGCCTTGTCGAGGCATTCCATTGTATGAACCCATACATCTCCTTCAGGATGAAAGACCGGGTCCTGCTCAAGTCCTATCAGCCTCTTAAGCTCAGGGAACCAGATGTCAAGCTGATTCATTTCTCTTAAGACTTCAAAGAAAACTGAAGGCCTGCTGCTCTTGCATAAACCTTTTTCCAGTTCCGCTTCAACTCTCTCCTTCGGCAGTTCTGAAATGTCTATTCCGCGACAGAGTTCCATGGTTTCCGGTGCCACCTTCAGATTGAATCTGGCCGCAAACTGAGCGCCTCTCAGAACCCTCAGTGGATCCTCTACAAATGCATCGGAGTCAATATGTCTCAGTATTCCTTTTTCAAGGTCTTCACGTCCTCCATAGCTGTCAATGATTTCCCCGCTGAGAACATCCTTCATGATGGAGTTGATCGTAAAATCTCTTCTCCTTGCCGCAGCCTCAGGGCCCAGGAAAGGATCCGTAAATATTTCAAAATCTCTGTGGCCTCTGCCGGTATTCTTCTCTTTTCTCGGCATGGCTATATCTATATTATGCCCACGCAAAGAATAAACGCCGAAGCTTTTGCCAATGGTAATCACTTCACCAAAGTCTTCCAGAATCTCTTTCAGCTCTTCGGCGGGAATACCGTGTACTTCGACGTCAATATCTTTATTTTCAAGGTCCAGAAGTTCATCACGAACAAAACCGCCGGCGAAGAATGCTCTTCCCCCGCGGGCATCGGCTGCCTTTGCAATATCCCTTGCTTTTTCTATATCCTTTGTCAGTTTATCTTCCATGTTCCTCTTCCCCTTAATCCGATTTAATTATAACAAAAAGCACAGAACCGCGTAAAGCGGTTCCGTGCCGTGCAGCTGTTATCAGCCGAAAACAGGGTGTACACAAATCGTACGCCCTGCCTTTTTTTGTTATTTAACTTTTTCTCTGTTTATCTTGCCTTCACCTGGTAGTGAACATATGAAGCCCTTGCCGCCAGGACAAGTATCACGGCAAATATGAGCCACAATATCGGCACAAACACAAGATTTGTCATGTGCCCTATCAGATGATAGTCATTGAACATCCAGCTTCCAACTGTTGATCCCGGAATTGAATTCCAGATGCTGTAGAGGATTCCCAGCTTTTCAGGAATGTTCATCATTGCCATGAACATTACAAAAATCATTATTCCTATTGTGGCCACATGGTTCATTGTGAACTGGGACAGAGCCATTGCTATTATTGACAGAATCAGTGATTCCATAATGAAGAACAGTGACATGATAATCATGGTCTGACCCATGTTCATATGTATCATGCAAGGAGGAAGCATTATCTGAAGATATGTTTCCGCTCCTCCAAGACCGAACAGTGCGGTCAGTAGCGCTATCTCAAACAGAACAAGTACCAGCGCCGTAAACAGGCCCATTATCATTCCCACCAGCAGCTTCACACTGAAGAGTTTCTTCTTTCCGTTCTTCGTGCAGAATATCAGCTGATCAGTTCTGTTTGATTTTTCATCTGCGTAAAGACCCGCCAGCCCAATGGCTGCCAGAATCAATAACATGAAGTTAATGTATCCTGCAATTTCGAAATAGGATGAATATGCTGTACAGTATGTATATTTAAACGGCGCAACATTTTCTTTATCCTTGTTCAGCCACCACTGCTGATCTGATTCTGAAATGCCTGCATCTGCCATTAGTTTAGTATTAACTTCCGTTCTCTTGGCATACAGTTCATCGGCGGTATGCCCGGTAACATCTGTGCTTCCCGTGGATGACTTGATGAAAAACGTAATCGGATCCTCTGCTCCGGTTTCATTCGGCTGCACATTTGCCAGAAATTCATCATCAATTACTGTTCCTGACAGTGCCTTCTCCCTTTCCATCTTGGGTTTGAAATTGCCTGTTATTATTGGTGTCATCTCATTGGCCAGAAGTACCAGCAGCATTATGGCAATAGCAATCCAGTAGGCCTTCTGAGAGAAAGCCTTTCTCATCTCATATTTAAATAAAGTTCCCATCTCTAATCCTCCTCAAACTTTTTCAGGTAAAAATCCTCAAGGTCCATTCCGATGTTATCCAGTCTGCCATCAAAAATGATTTTCCCCTCTTTCATCATCAGAATACGGTCAGCTATGTGTTCCACATCGGACACAATGTGTGTGGAAAGAATTACAATGGCATCCTTTCCAAGCTCCGCAATCAGGTTGCGGAAACGAACTCTTTCCTTAGGGTCAAGTCCTGCCGTAGGTTCGTCAAGAATAATCAGTTTAGGATCATTAAGAACCGCCTGAGCAATCCCCAGTCTCTGCTTCATTCCGCCTGAATAGTTCTTTATTTTCTTGCCTGCAACATCTTCAAGGTTCACAACCTTGAGCAGTTCCTCGCATCTTCTTCTGGCTGCCCTCTTATCAAGTCCTTTAAGTGCTGCCATATACATAAGAAAATCTCTTCCTGTAAAATTCGGATAATATCCGAAGTCCTGTGGCAGATAACCAATGGCATCACGATACATTTCTTGGGACGTTCCCATTCCGTCAAATGTAACCTTTCCTTCTGTTGGCCTTATCAGTCCGCAAATCATTCGCATCAGTGTAGTTTTACCTGCACCGTTTGCACCCAGCAGTCCGATTACTCCGGATTCAAATGTCCCGGACACATTCTGTACGGCAATTTTATCTTTGTACCCCTTCGAAATATTCTCTAATACAAGTTCCATGATAAACTCTCACTTTCTCTAAAATATAATATGCATTCAACAATCGTCACTATGAGAACCAGTACCATTACCGCCCCTATCCAGCCCTGTGAAACAGAACTGATATATTCTGATCTTTCTACAAGATACGGAATTATGCATGTGGCGAAAGTCACACCACAGCACCCGTAGATGTTCTCCCTGGCGTGCCATCTTCTGATCACTATCAGACAGCCCATGATATTAAGCAGATACGGTAAACATATGCAGTTCAGAACCTGCAGCAGACCGATATCAAATACGCTCTTAATCACAACTGTTCCCAGCACAATAATCACGAGACTGAAAATGCCAAGAATCATCATCCTTGTTGCTATTATCATTCTAAGTGAAAACCGACTGGCTGCCTCAAATTCACCCATTCCATGCCTTTCCGATTTGTCTATGGCTGTAATGCAGGCAAGCACACAGATTGGCAGTATTGAAGACAGCACCCACATGGAGTGGACCGTTCCTGTTTTCGCAATCAGGGAAAGCATCAGGCAAAGAGCCAGTCCGCAGCCTGCACTTCTAAGTCCCAGATATTTGGTTTCAAGAAGCATTATTTCTCCAAGACGCATTCCCCGCTGTTCATGCTTTCTGACAAATGCCTTGCCGCTGTCACTTTCTTCAAGGCTGTAAACGTTTTTAAGTTGTTTCTTCAGTTCTCTATCTGTCATCCTGACGCCCTCCTTCCTTTAGATTTTTCTGCAAAAGCTGTAAGCCTGCTTTTGCGCGCCTGTTAACCGCGAATCTGGACAATCCCATCATCTTGCCGATTTCTTCTGCCGACAGTCCGCTGGTATACCTTAGAACCACTATCTCCCGAAGTTCTTCCGGCAGCCCGTCAAAAGCCTGCTCAAGATCAAGATTCTCTACCACCCTTTCCGGCCCGGCCTTCATGTCGGATAATCGGCCTTCATATTCCGAAATATCCTCCGTCCGTGGCCTCCTGAACTCATCCATGCACAGATTTCTCGCTATGGTATACAGATATGCCATCTGCCTGCCGGTTTCCTTATATGTGCGGCTCTGCCAGAATCGCAGGAATGTTTCCTGAACGATGTCCTCTGCCAGATACCGGTCTCTGGTTTTCATGTAACAGTATCGGAGGAGTTTGTCGTACTGTTCTTTTAAATCCATGGATTATTCCTCCTCTATAGGCTTAACGGATTTATCGCAGATTTGTGCGGGTTATTTTTCTTATGCTTTAATACATCTAAAAATTGCCCATGGTTTTCTCAAATTAGACATTTCGAGAGTTGCATGGGCAACTTTTTTGTACTTATTATCATTTTCTATGCATGTATCTTCTAAATCACGTCTATTTTCTCTTCAGGCCTTTAAGATACTCCTTCTGCTCATCGGTAATGCGATAGCTTTCGCGAGCCTTCTGTATGGTCTTGTTGTGTGTCCAGACATCCAGCTTATTATTATCAATGTATGGAATGGTGGCATCCCACTGCTTGGCAAGTGCTGTGGCGAAAAACCATGCGGTCATCATGTTCACGTAGTATTCTTCGCTGCGAACTGCGGCGGGAATCTTCAGATACTGAGGCTTGAAATCGTCATCGAGAAAATGTGACATGAGCATTTCCATACCGAATCTGCAGGTATAGGTTTCCTTCGATGATACCCATTCCTTTATCTTTTCCATCAGCTCCGGCTTATGCTTTTTGAAGACCTTTGGAGACATGATGTCACAAACCGCCCAGTTATTTACATATGGCAGAAATGTGTCAACTGCTGCCACGCAGGCATCATAATCCTTCATCTCAGAAAGGATCAGGCCGTGGAGCATGTCCTCGTCGTAATATTTGTGTGGCAGCTGTTTGAGGAAATCCTCATAAGCACCCTCTTTATATATAGCCCTTGCAAGCCTTCTCACCTCTGGAACGCGAACTCCTATGATTTTTTCGCGAGCAAGCGTCGGTGTAAGTTTCGCCTGGAATTCCGCATATTTTATCTCCTGTAATTTAAACAGTTCATTCTGAATATTCATGTGCACCTCTTATAGTAATTAACTCATGAATTGCTGCTATGCTTGCAAGAACGCAGACAGCTGCTCCGCTGCAGTTCAGACTGATAATCGACAATGTCAGTGGCAGAACAAATAGTATTAAGCCCGTTACTTTATTAATCTTCGTGTGAGGCATTGTAAACTGTCTGTTGCTTATGCGACCCATGATAATATTGAATATTTTCAGGGTTGCAATTGCTCCTGTCCATACCAGAAGCCACCATGATATCTCAAGTGCAGGAAACAGTTTAACAATACATGCTGCCACAAATATTATGTCTGCGAGACTGTCCAGTCTTTGCCCCGCTTCTGACTCTGTATTGGTTTTGCGCGCCACCGGACCGTCTATTATGTCTGACAGTCCTGCCGCAAGGTAGAACACATAGAATGCAGGTGAAAATACTTTAACCGGCAGCAGCGCCAGGCTCAAGAGAATGCGTACTCCTGTAATAATGTTCGCCGGGCTGCCCATATTATTTCTCCTCTTTTCTCTATTCGTACCTGTACATTCGTGATTGTTCATCTTCCCCATGCCCTTGAATCATGCAGCAGCCTTCTCTTTCAGACCCTATCGCTGGGATAATTTAACTATTCTTTTATTTTCCTCTTTGCCCCTATTCATATTTCTTATGCATACATTTTCGGCCAGAATTATCGGTCAGCCGGCTGTTATCGACTTAATCGATGGTGTTACAGGATTGATAGCAAATTTAAGGCCTTCTATATCTCCGGAATAGTTTCCATTAAAAAACACTTCTACTTTTGCTGCACCGACTTTAGTATTGTTTTCATAACAAAGTTTGTAATCGGTCTTCGATTAATTTTTCTTCACCAAATTTAATTACAAGACTCTGCTTCTTTGCTTTTCCTGAATATGTACGATCCTTCATTCCGCTGATTGAAACGTCCTGCCGGTCTCCCATTTTGAAATAGTCTTATCGCTCACATTGAGCTTCTCAGCAAGCTGCGCCTGTGTCAGCTTACACTCTTCGCGTAGCTTCTTAATAATCTCTTGACAAAATGAATCATAGAGCAAGAGAATTATCATTACCACCTACGCACAGTAGAGAGGGCCATTTCATTTAATATGAGTTGTCTCTTCAATCAGTTCCCTAAGTTCAGAGACATCCGACTTAATCAAGCTGGACATGCTTTTCTTATACCCAGAAAGTTCCAATGTATACAATTCCTTTCTGATGCTTTCACTTAACTCAGGACGGAATACAACAATTTCTTTAGCCGCATTTAAACATTGCCTTACTACAGCCGGCTTTTCCATGTATATAAACAACTGCTTTGTTCATAAATATTTACCCCAACAAATTTTTCTACAATTCCAAGCTACCCTCATTTAACAGGAAATCATAAATCCCTATAAATGTGATACCATTTTCATTTCTCCACACAGGTTGATTATTTCCAACGACAATGATCTTTTTAAATGAATCTGGTATTTTTACCAATGAAGATTGTTCTTTTTCAATCTTATCCTGGTCTGGAAGCGCAAATGCAGATTGGATATAGTATCTTTTACTGAGCTGATTGACTACAAAATCAACTTCTAATTGCTTCCTTACCTTTTTCCCTTCATCGTCCACTCGGACTTCAACAGTTCCTACATCCACATAGTATCCTCTGTAAATCAGTTCATTGTATATAACATTTTCCATTAAGTGTGTTTCTTCAAACTGCCTGAAGTTTAACAATGCATTTCTAAGACCTAGATCCGTATAATAATACTTTGAAGGCGTACTAATGTATTTACGTCCTTTTATATCATAACGCTCTGCCTTTTGAATCACAAAGCTTTCCATAAGATATTTTAAATAATTGGATATCGTAGGCATCGTTATGGCTTTGCTTCCATTACTCTTAAATGTGTCTGCTATCTTCTGGGCATTTGATAAGGAACCTACCGCAGATGCGACCACCTTCATCAATGCTTCCAAACCATCTTCATCTCTAATATCATATCGCTCAATTATGTCTCGCAGATAAATTTCTTTATTTAGATTACTTAAATAATTACTTTTTGCTTCACTATCTTTTTCTGATAAAATATGCGGCAGTCCACCGTAATATAAATAGTCATTCCATGCATCCATTTTATCTTTACCTGATGCTGGATAGTACTCAGAAAAAGACAACGGCATCATATGTATTTCATCTCCGCGACCGCGAAACTCTGTCATGATGTCTGATGAAAGGAACTTTGAATTACTTCCGGTGATATACACATCAACGTTTCTCTTTCTAAGTAAAGAATTCAGTACACCATACAATCGAATTGGCATATCTGGATTCTTCATTTCTTTTTTAGTAATTGCGTACTGTGCTTCATCTATGAACACATAGTACTGTTGTCTGGTATCTTGGATTTTATCTTTAATATATTCATTCAATTTATATGGATCACAATACGCTTCGTAATCCACATCATCTAACGGAATGCAAATAATGTTAGTTTCTGATACACCAATCGAAATAAGATAATCATAATATAAATTAAATAACAAATACGACTTTCCACATCTTCTGATTCCGGTGATTACTTTAATCAGTCCATTATTCTTTTTACTAATAAGTTTATTCAGATATCGATCACGTTTTATTTCCATACATTCCTCTTCTATTTTATTTTTTTGGTCTTTATACCGTTTTTCTAAAGTATAACTCCAACTTATATTTTCATCAAGTCTATTTATTTTTTGGGCATAAATACCATTTTTCTAAAATACGAGACATTTATTTGCATCAACGTTTTCTCGCATTATTCAAAAGATTCAGCAATGGTCACACGTCAAGAGTTTTCACAAATATGTTACAAATAGAAAAACGGCAGGGAATATTCCCCGCCGCCGTGCTCGTTTATTTTATTCCATCAGCTGTACATAATTGTTCTATTGTTGCTTCAAGCTGCACGGGAGTCTTTATCGATTTGAAACCGCGCTTGTCAAGGTTTATATATGTAATGTTTTCAGCAGGGATACCGTCTTCTCGAAGTTCATCAACTATAGTCTGCATCAGACAGGATTTCCCGCATCTTCTAATGCCTGTAATGACTTTTATCAAACCTGTCTCATGATAGAAACCACGTATTTTTCGCAAGTAGTTTTCTCTTCTATATAACTTCATAAATAACACCCTCCATTTAGTTAGATACTAGCATGCAAAGGGCGTTATTTCCAATTTAACGCAGCATATTTTTACAAAGCTCACAAATTTACCTCGTTAAACAGCAATTATTCTATTCATTTATTTCTAATGTTTAATCATTTTCCTGATGTGGCACTTGTACAGACCGTGCTTGTTACAGTAGAAGTACAGGTACTTGGTTCTGCTTGTCTTGAATCTCGCCTCAGCAGGTCCTTCTGGATATAGCTTCTTAAGCTCGTAGCCATCATCCTTAACTCCGGCAACGAATGAAATGTAATGTGACTTAGACATCTCATGGTCGAAGGTAATGTAATACTCATCCTCGCTCTTTTCCAGATTCATGATATGTTCATCATCAGCTTCTTCTGCCTCAAGTGCAGGAAGAGTCAATCCGCAGCAGCTTATGACAGCCTCGCCACTTGACGTGATCACGTTTCCACACACCGGACAGACATAGAACTTCATTCTCGCCATATTAAAGGATTTGTTGGTATTGCTGATGCTCTCCCCTGTAATAAGCTCCGTCACTGATACTCCAAGTGATTCCGCTAGCGGTTCAAGGAGTGTTATATCCGGATAGCCCCTGCCGGTCTCCCACTTCGAAACAGCCTTGTCGCTCACATTTAACTTTTCGGCAAGCTGTACCTGTGTCAGTTTACACTCTTCGCGTAGCTTCTTAATAATCTCGCCTGTTACGTACTTGTTCATTTCTATTAACCTCCATGATAATAATCTCTTGACAAAATGAATCATAGAGCAAGAGAATTATCATTACCACCTACGCATAGTAGAGAGGGCCATTTCATTTAATATGAGTTGTCTCTTCAATCAAACTCCCCATAAAATTCCCCATTAAGAGTCACACACTCGCAATGGGTCGAGACAACTAGTTAGGTGTCCTCTGTAATAGGAATGATATATTGTGCAATTCAAGACTTTCCGGGGTTGATCTTTTCGATTATCAGATAACATATAACTGCCAGTCCGACACCTGCTATCATATCGATAATGTAATGCTGCTTTACAAACTGTGTCGAAAGGCATACAAGAATTGCCATAGCAAGAGCAAAAGCTTTATATCCGGTATGTATTTCTTCCTGCCTGCGCACGCCGAGATAGCAGTATGTAGTGATCATGCAGTGAAATGAAGGGCACAGATTCAATGCAATCGTACTGCCGTCCATGGAATATATCCAGGCCATCAGTCCATACATAATTCCATCTTCCGACGAAAAGTCCATAATACCTTCAGCTGCTCTGTCCATATATGACGGAAACAAAGAAAATATAATAAATCCGATCAGGAATGATACGATCATACCGATAACGAAATTGATCAGATTGGATCTCTTCGTTAATGTCACAACTGCCGGAGCACATATCCAGTACAGGTACGAAAAGATATATATTATTATAAATACAGGTATAACAGGTATTTTGTCATCAATGGCCGGAATCTTAGGGCACCATGCGTGATCTATTGTTCCCAGCATTTCAGTTAATGAATATGCTGCTCTGTACAAAGCAAACTGGAATGCGAAAAGACCTGCCCCAAGCAGCCATCCCCACCATGGAATTCTTTTTAAAACATTTGATTCTTTCATATACTACCCTCTATTCTTCATAACCGAATCCCCAATTTCCGTAGCAGTTGCATAGTTGAACGAGTTCTTTGCACCATAATTGCCCTGACCTGATATAACTCTTGTGTTTGATTTAGTCAGAGTCTTTATAAGTTTTGATTCCTTGTAAACACTTACGCCTGTTGCTCCGGACGGCTTAGTTACATGGATGCAGGCCTTTCCCGAAATCATTTTTGTGATTTGTGAGATCTTGGCTTTGCAGATTCTCTATAATA
Organism: Clostridia bacterium; assembly: GCA_024403185.1. GTDB lineage: Bacteria > Bacillota > Clostridia > Peptostreptococcales > Anaerovoracaceae > Lentihominibacter. Next base: position 3,104 of record JAKSSG010000006.1, on the reverse strand, counting down.
TTATTATCGTAGGCTTCCTTGCCGAAATAGCAACTGTATGCTCTTTAAGTATAGTTGCAGGATCTTACAGCAATTCGAATGTAATTCAGTAAATATATCATTGAAGAAACATCTCCCTAAATTCTTCCACATTATATCATATTGTTATTCGTAATACTGTATCAAATGTAAAAAACACCCGGAACTGACCATTAAAGTAAGCTCCGGGTTTTGCATTAAACATATTAATTTATAATAATATATTATTTAACTTCAAATGTGTACGCCTTATCGTAGTTTTCTCTCAGGCATAATGTCAGTGTCAGATCGTCTGTATTATATACTCCTGACCATACTGTGATCCATGGCCAGTTTGACTCAACTTCAGGATCATCTCCATCTGATCTCATACTGACTGAGCAATCCACATCGTTCATGCCATATTTAGTATCCTTAAGATATTCCATTGCTTCCTCAGTTGTAGGATTAAGATTTTCTTCGAGCTTCTTAGAAATCGTCTGATATCTCCAGTATCCTTCACCGTGTGTATTCTTATATCCTTCTGATACATAGAAGTTTGTTACACAGAGATATCCTTTATCTTCCTTAGGATATTCTATTTTAACATTCTTATTGATGTCTGCTGTTGGCATACTGTCGAACCCTTCAATATCTCCCTCAACAACTACCGGTGTCTTATTTACAACCAGCTTGTTATCAACGATTTCAAATATTGCAGAGTCTCCGTTCTTGTCAGTTACAAGCCAGTGGAAATCACTGCCGCCCAGTTCATTATCTTCTCTTGAAGCATACATTGATGAAACAATGTCATAGTTTCTAAGCAGTTCTTCAGCTTCCTGAACAGTTGACGCTCTGTCGAGAAGCATACGTACTACCATTCCTGAAATCATAGTTTTCTTTCCTGTCTCCTGCTTCGAACCGTCTTCTTCAAGAACCAGTACCGTACATGCCAGCCCTGTTTCGTTCATGCCGTCAACAGTAAACAGAGGTGCATAAAGTGCACATTCCTTTTCTTCAATTGTGTTGAATCCTTTGGCCACACCTATAAATCCCATGTCAGTCATTCCTACTGATTTGTAACCATCCTTCGGTGCGATGTGGACAACAGCACCTACTTGTTCGTCTTTATCCCAGTCGTAGTTTCTGCCCATTATCTGGTGACCATCTGCATCTTTTGTTGCAAAACCAGTACAGCTTCCATATATTTTCTCAGGAACATCAAATTCTGACTCGGACAGGTACAGTTTCTGGAATGCCGCTCTTTCCTCAGGAGATGTTTTGGTTCCCTCAGCAATAATGTCATCCAGATTATATTCCGCAGAATAATCCATCTCATATAAATACCCCTCATCGTCCACCTGTTTCATGCTGTCAAGTGTCGCTTTCTGCTCGTCTGTCCAATAAGGTGCATATGCCTCATCTGTCGCTTCTTCAGACGGTTTGTCCGAACTGCCGCATGCACAGAATGCAAGTGTCATTGTCAACGCCAGTAGTGTAGCTAATAATTATTTCATTTTCTTCTAATTCCCTTCTTTTTGAAATAATTCATGTATATATATTAAGATTTATACAATAATATTGTAACAACTGAAATATAGTATTTCAAGTTTTGCGGAGTATATTTCACGTATTGGTTTCTTTTACTTGCTTAAGTTCTCGGCCATGCTACATAAGAGGTTACAGGCCGAATTCATAAGGGAAGCCTGCTTCCTGTGGCAGAACATAGAGCTTTGCATTCTCTGTGTCGTATATAGAAGTATGAACTGTATGCCATGTAGAGCCATCTCGTTCTCCTCTATTATAGTCATCTATCTGTTTCTGAATTTTTTCCGCATATGGTCCTGCTGCTGAAACATCGCCCTTCAGGCTCTTTTCACCACAGTTGGTCATATCAAGTTCCCCACCTGAGTATTCAGAATACCAGAAGTTATCTATATACAAATCATATGCTCTTGTATAATATACTTTCTTCATCAGATCCATTATGCCTCGAAGAGTTTCCGCCTGATTATAATTCTCCATAAGAAGCTTGTAACGTTCCAGACCCATAGGATGGTGTGTCGCGCTTTCAACATTTCCATTAAATCCAGTCAAATGAAAATTGGTCATAACTGGCTTGTTATCAACAAACTCACCTTTATTGTGATCAATGATACTCAGTTCATAATGCTTTTGCGCATTTGGGATCAGTTCCACAACGATAGTGTTGACTGTGTCATCTTCTGCACTCTGTTTTCCTGTAATCATGAAATGGCATTCTTCCATGGTACTAAGTGAGAAGATATCCATATCCTGTAACATACGAATTGCTTCATCAATGGTTCCTGCATTGTCCAGGAGAAGACGAGTTACCATCAGCGGGCATACATCATCGGATGAATCTTCTGTTCTCATCTGAAATTCACCCATTTCTCCGAAACCGACAACGTTGATGTTCACTGTCAGGCCTGTGTCATTCATTCCATCCAGCGTTAAATATGGAAGCAAATCATACATATCCAAATATTCTCCACTTTCGACATCAGAAGCTGTTACTGCTGTTGTTGCAGCTACACCTATACTTGCATGTCTGCCATCTCCATTAGCTGGCACATGAATGACAAATTCCGGTTCTTCATCGAAAATCCAGTCATAATTTCTTCCACGAAATGCTCCATTCTGAAGAGAAGAACATCCACCAAGATTTGGTTTATACTTTGCAAAATATGCCTTCGCTTTATCTATATTATGTTCATAACTATCGTATGTTACTTCAAACAAATAATCTGTGATCTTATCAAACTTTAATTCCTGTTTCATCATTTAATTCCTTTCAATATATTATACGGAACAAATCATCTCCGCAGAGATTATACCATCGCACCTATCATTTTAAAACATCCATTTGTAACAGGAAACATTTCTACAGTATTGAAAACAGATACGTTACGAATCTTAACTTTTCTCCTAATTTCTTTTTCAAATATCTCTGCTATTACATCCTTCACATATGTTCTTTTATCTGACAGATTTGAAAAGCTAAGTGCTTTAGGGAATCCACCTTATGTTAAGTATTACAATGAAGAACGGCCTGCATATGCCTTGAATTACAAAAGCCCTGTCCA
>JAKSSG010000059.1 GCA_024403185.1 Clostridia bacterium | reverse complement strand
ATGGCTGGTGCGATAATGCTGACACACCTTATTTCGCAATTAACGACTACTATAACATGGAGAGTGAAGGTTCACTCCATATCCTGACAAACTTCAATTTCGAGGTTTCCACCTTGGTACACCATCAGGGGCTTACGCGTATTGCCCGGGGCAATCCGCCGGTCTGCGGCTCCCCATACGGTCGCCTTGGCCAATCGGCTGCTCGATGCTCCGCCGGAGCCTCTCGCGACGCCGATTCCCTTTCGGGTTCTCGCCCCTGCTGCTTGATTATACGTATAACAAAACAGAGTACCGTTGGTACTCTGTTTTGTTATTGGTACACCATCAGGGGCTCGAACCCTGGACACCCTGATTAAGAGTCAGGTGCTCTACCAGCTGAGCTAATGGTGCATATTTAACGCTCACGCGCAATAATGAGTATACAGCGTGAGCGCTTTATTGTCAAGGATAAATCGGAATTTTCATGGGGCAAAATTGGGATTTTACAGATACACTTCCACCATCATGGCGAGGATGAAAACCACGCATGCAATTCCCATTACCAGAGCCATCTTTCTTGCCCGTTCTTTGTTGTGTTCGCGCTTCTCGTCTTTATCGAGAGGGCTCTTGTTCATGTTAAACATCTAATCGACCTCCCGTCTTACTGCTGTTCCGCCAGCCGGCTGTAAAGTTCCTGCAGTTCTTCTGCTCCTTCTATGCTGTATTTTACCGTGTTTCCGGTGCCGTCGTCATAGATAAGAATGTCCGTGCCGTCAAAGGAATATGTTACGCCGGTTCCGTCGTTAAGAGTAAAGGTGATGTTGTGATAGCACTCTGGGCCGGCATCCTCTGTTGCCTCCAGGACCACTATGTTCTTCAGGGCCTTGTAGGCCTGGCGTATTACATCCTGGTCGTCGCTTTCGGCGGGAGCGTTGCCTCCCTCCGGATCAAACATCAGCAGAACATCGGCAATCTCCCCACGGTCAAAAGCAGTCATGAGAGCCATGGCATCCTTGCTTTTGTCAAACATGAAAATCGGTGTCTTCCCGTCGACGATATCAGATACCTTCGGCGTGTTCTCGTCATCCAGGTCGCCGCCCTTTCCGGTATCTCCAAAGAAGCCGTTAGGCACGCCCACGGCCAGAGCGAGAATTACGCAGACCAGCATGCAGCCTACGAGTGCTATTCCTGTTTTGGAGAACTTACCCTTCATGCAAAACCTCTCTTATTTTTCCAGCTTCTCAGCGGCTGCATCAAGCCAGTCGCCTTCGAAGAGTTCAATCATTCCGCGGTCGCAGGCTGCTGCAAGCTTAGGATCGATTGGCAGCTTGGCCAGAACTTCAAGACCGAATTCCTCTGCAACTGCATCAACCTTGCTCGGTCCGAAGATCTGAGTTTCTTCGCCACATTCAGGACACTTAAAATATGAATAGTTTTCAACAAGACCCAGTACCGGAACGCTCATCATTTCTGCCATCTTGATTGCCTTGGAAACTACCATTGAAACCAGATCTTGAGGTGATGTTACTACGATTATTCCGTCAATCGGAAGTGACTGGAATACTGTAAGCGGAACATCGCCTGTTCCCGGAGGCATGTCAACAAAAAGATAATCAACATCGCCCCAGCATACATCTGTCCAGAACTGCTTAACGAGACCTGCGATAATAGGACCTCTCCAGAGAACCGGATCAGTATCATTTTCGAGCAGGTTGTTTACTGACATTGTCTTGATTCCGGTTGTTGTAGGAATAGGAATGATACCCGCCTCGTCGGCTTCTGCCTTTGCAGTAATTCCAAATGCCTTAGGAATTGATGGACCTGTAACGTCTGCATCCATGATTGCCGCCTGGTGACCTCTGCGCTGCATGGTTGTTGCCATAAGTGATGTTACCAGTGACTTTCCAACGCCGCCCTTGCCACTTACGATCGCGATAATCTTCTTCACGTCGCTGTTCGGATTAGGATCCTCGATAAGTGACTTCGGATCAAATTCCCCACAGCTTCCGCCGCTTGGACATGAGCTACAGTCGTGTGTGCATGTGTCCGGTGTTGGCGCTTCGCCGCATGAATCAGGCTGTGATCCGCAGCTTCCGCAGTTTCCGTCGCATCCCAGTTTCTTCAGATTTTCAAACATTTCTTTTGCCTCTTTTCTGTGTCTTGATTTTGCTTTTTATTCTCTCGTTCCCAGGGCGGTGAAGCATGCATCGTAAAGATCTTCATCCTTCCTGAGTCTGTTTCTTATAGGTTTCCAGACAGGTGCATGGAAGAAGCACTCGTCCGTTACGCTCATCATGTATTCGAAATCCGGTGCCGGAATGGCAATTGAGATTTCGTTTTCATCGCGGAACTTTCGCTGTGCCAGGTCGCTGCCTGTGATTACCGCTCGAGGCTTGTCGCGCTTAAGTTCTCCAAACGGAATCCTTGTCATGGACGCACAGCCCGCCGCTGTAGTCGCGATGACTCTGTCAAATTCCGGCTTGTCGTAGCCGTGAAGAACTATGACAGCCGACAGCTGGTCCGGATTGCAAAAGCAGACTACTACGTCGCATTTGAGTCCCTCGTGATACGGCTCGAATTTAATGCCGTCGAATTTGCCGCCTTTGCCGTCGTCCAGGACGCCCTTTGGAAGGCCTTCCCAGAGCCCGTATGCGCAGTCCTCATCGCACTTGAATCTCTCGCCGTCAGGTGTCCACTGCTGAGTGGAGCCCTTGGTCAGGAACAGTCCGAATCCTCCGGGAACCTGTGGTGATCTGTCCTTGAGACCGGAGTTGGATTCAAAGCCCTTGCAGCCGCAGTATCCCAGTCCGGTTACAATAGTTTCGCCGTCATTCAGGACTCTGTCCCAGAGCCTGTAGATGCAGCCGAAGGTGTGCTTCGGCTCTTCGTCCTTCAGATAGACACGGGTAATTGCCATGACCTTGTTCTGAAGCTTTACCTCTTTTTCAAATTCCGCAAAACTCATTTTCCTACCTCCGATGAGTCACTTTGTCAGGTATGGTGACTCATTAAAATTAAACGTATTCTTTCTCTACGTATTCGCTTGTTGCGGCCTTCAGGAGAGCGCCGTATTCAAGCTTGAACTTTACTGTATCGCCAATCTTGTAGTCCTCTCCGCATTTTGTCAGGTCAAGAATCATGTGGTCGGAGCTGCCACCGAGAATGTCAATTCTATCATCAAGCGGAATCATTCCGTCAATGTCCGTATCCTGCTTGCCTATGCCCAGGATTGCTCTCTTGATTACGCCACGGTCTTCGTATACTGGCACCTGTCCGAATGCGTCCTTGCCGACTTCGCCGATAGGAAGTGATGGCTTTTCCTTGAGCTCGATAATCTGAGCCTCGATGAGCATTGCATCGTGAACTGTTCCGGGAACGGTTTCTCCGTAAGCAGTATCATTGCCCAGCAGAAAGCTTTCGCCCAGTCTCAGGTTGCTGATCTTCTCAGGCATGTCGCCCTTCCAGATGAGGTAAATTGAGCTTGAATTTCCGCCGGAAATCAGTTCCAGCTTGCGCCCGATTTTCTCCTCAACCTTGCCTGCAATATCGCAGAGAACGGACAGGTTGTCGTTCTTCGGAATGATTGCGCCGTAGCACGTCAGGTTTGTTCCCATGCCCAGGAGTTCAACGCCGTCCATGGCTTCAATCTCAGCAGCCGCTTCGATTATTGACTCCTCGTTCTGGTAGAACATTCCCTCACGAAGGTCGCCCAGGTCAACCATGAGAATAATCTTGTGAACCTTGCCCTGCTTCTTTGCCTCTTCAGCGATGGCTCTTATTGTAACCATCTCGGAGTTCTGGCTGATGTCCACATACTTTACCAGATCTTCAATCTCATCCATCATCGGCAGACGGAGCAGCACGCTCTGCTTGCCGTTCGGAGCCAGAAGGTCCGCATATTTCTTGATATTCATTACTCTTGAATCTGCCAGGAAGTCAACCTTAGGATGCTTCGCAATCATCTCACATACAGTTCTGTCTGCACAGAGACTCTTTGTTACGATCATCAGGCTGCAACCGCCATCATCCTTGGCGATTTTCGCACATGCGTCAATGTTTGACTCCAGCTTCTTCATGTCAATTATAAGTTTCGGATACATCTATCTTGTCCCGCCTTTCCTGTTTTTATTCGCTCCGAGTATTATAACACATTTACCTCTTTATTATCGCCCTGATTATTCCGCGAATAACAATAAATGCCGCACCGGCTATTCCTCCTGCAGTTCCTGCAAAAGCAAGACCCTCTCCCGTCATGACGTACATCATGCGTGTCGAAAGCGCCACCTCCGCGGCGCTCGCTTCCATTGTCCCCTCAAGCATCATTGACATGATGAAGAAGAACGCTGCAACGAGCAGAATGCAGACACCGTCCCATACAAATCCGGTCATGCTTCCTCCAAACAGGATGATGAGTATTATGCACAGCACAACGGCAATGGCCATCGATCCGTACTGGACCTTTGCTGACGTCAGGAGCTGTGCCTTTTCCAGATACCCGGTCGTGTTCCCATCAACGAATGAGGTCAGGTTCATCTGTGCCAGAACATAGTTGATGCCCTCCGTAAGAATCGGCATTGCAGTGTTCAGGGCTTCGTCAAATATGAGCCGTTCTTCACTTCCCATGCTGATGCTGCCCTTGTCAATGCATTCATCGATTCCTCTGCTGAAAGCCCGGTTCAGATCATCTGAACCTATCTCTTCGCACTCGGTGCCATAGACCTGAGCCTGCAGGGCTCTTGCCGTGTACTCCGTGAAGAAGTCTGTCATTGCATCTGACTTGAGAATGGTCTGCATCGTTTTTCCGTACTGCCCTCCCATGTTAACAGTACGCTGAGAAATGATTCTGTCAGTCAGCTCCTCAACGGCGCCGGTTTTTGTTATTGCTTTTTCTATGGCGTCATCCGATATCGCCTTCTCTGTTGCAACAGAACCCAGTGCAAGTCCCGTCGCAGCCAGAAGGTTCAGAGCCAGAATAACCGCCACTATAAATTTGAGTACTTTCATATCTGAATTATATCACATGTTCCTGCATGGCAAAGCAGCCCGCTTCTGCGGGCTGCTGTTTAATCATTTTTTTCTGCTGAAAAAGGCTTTGATGTTTTCCTTATCCTTGCTGCTGTCTCTGTATTTGTACATGAGCTTTTCCAGATGAGGATCGTAATTGATCTGCTTCTCATAGGCTCTCATTTCTTCCGGTGTCAGGTCTTCAACCTTTCTGATGTAAGCTGTGACCGGTTTAGGCAGAATTGCCATGTAAATGAGCGGTGAAATCAGAAATACATCTACTATTGAAAAGGCAATTATAATAGCAAAAACCTGACCTGTGGTAAATCCCGCTTTCAGGAGCGCGGCACATCCGATGATTCCTGCAAGCCAGACAATGAGTGTGATGAAATACTTCTTTATAAACAGAATCTTCTTCTCCAGTACCGGCATGTACCATACGTCTATATTCTGTTTCAGGCTTCTTATGGTCCAGTTGATGGAGTTGTCTCCCAGGGAGAGCTTCATGCATGCGATGAAGTCCTTCATGGTCGATTTGCCCTTCGGAATCTGAGGGTCGTAGGCCTTCTCGTCGGCCTCGCTTGCAAATTCCATCTTGCAGACTTCACATTTGCCGTGACCTGCCAGCCTGATTTCCGGAGTCTGTCCGGGCATATATTCCACGGTCATGTCACTGCCGGCCTTCAGCATCTCCGCTTCAGCTCCTGCTGAAACCACAACAAATCCCTCGTTGCATTTTATCAGAATGTCTGCAGCAGAATCAGGCACTTCAAGTACCTGCTCAACTCCATCCACTTCTATTGCTTTTGCATTCATTAAAATCATGTTATCTTCCATGTCTGAATTATAACATAAAAACACCCCGAACAAGTCGGGGCGTTTTGCTTTTGAGAAAATTATCTCTTTGGTAGTTCTACGCTTTGAGAAGTGAAAACCCTTGAAATTACAGGCTTTCTGATTTCAATGTTGCAAGTG
>JAKSSG010000058.1 GCA_024403185.1 Clostridia bacterium | reverse complement strand
TATAGCGCTATCGCATTTGGAATTCAAGTGAACAGTCGCCTTAATTCCGATTTGTGTATTTACTCTTCCTCATGCTTCTGGCTTCTGTCAGTTCCTCTGGCTCTTCGCTATGCTTCCATGGGATATCCCCCACTACGTTTATTGCTCCAATATTGTTATCGTCCATGTTAACCTTGGTTTTTATCTTATTTCACTTCCGCCTCTGTCCTTAACGCTCTTTACGTTCTTAAAGTGGTCAGCGCGCACTGCCATTCTTCTATCTAATGCACCTTCATCCTTACTCTCAGATAAAAGCTTTATCAGTTTAGATGCCCCTGATGGTTTTAGTCCTGTGATTTCTTCAACAATGGTCCTTCCAAAATATCCATCTTTTCCGCATTTTGAAAAAATTTCAATTGCATGGTTAATAGTTTTTTCTGAAATGCTGTCGGAGAATGCTTTCAGCTGATTTTCAATGTTCACTTTCGCACATTCTACTTATATGCATCGCACGGTTATGAAGCTCATTATTTTCATCTAACAGCAGGTTTCTTAAGAAAAGTTCCAGATAATACGTTGTCTCATGAACATCATTTTTCAAATCATTATAGTTCGCTCTTACAAGTGCATTTCTGAAATACCAGGCATTTTCAGCGAAAATGTCATTTGCTGCATCAAATCCCATCTTGCTCAGGGTAAACCTGTAATGATATGGGCTCACACCAATAATACCAAGTGGGGCGCCAACAGTAATCAAGTGATGCTGCTCATCGGCATGGACGAGGACGGCAATGCCATTATGGTGGATCCGGTAGACAGAGACTGGTCTGATGATGACCAGAGAGTGAAACTTGTCAGCGTTACAGAACTGGTTGATTATATGAAAAATGCGTCGGATAATGAAGATAATCTTACGAAATCAAATGGCGGAGGATATCTTCTCATTGACATATAGATATAATATGAGCGAACGATCTACGAACAGATAAAAAGACAGAGGAAACGCCGCCCGGCGTTTCCTCTGTCTTTCTCAATTTGTTATAGTTGAAGAGCCGAATTATGTAGCAATTTACTCTTACTCAATGATGTTTTTGAGAACGATTGTCTTAACTCTTGTCATTTCATCGAAGGTTGACATTACGCCCTCTGTACCGATACCGCTGTACTTCCAGCCTCCGAACGGCATTTCGAATGAACGGAAGAAGCTTGCTCCATTGATGATTGCGCCGCCGGCTTCCATAGCCTGTGCAACCTTGTATGCACGTTTCATGTCTCTCGAGAATACACAGCTTGAGAGACCGAACATTGATCTGTTGGCAATTGCGATGGCTTCTTCATCAGTGTCGAATCCGATAACAGGAACTACAGGCCCGAAGATTTCCATATCGATGGCAACATCTGCATCTGCAGGAACGTCAACGATTACTGTAGGATCATAGAAAGCGCCTTCTCTCTTGCCGCCCAGAATAATTTTGCCTCCCTGCTCAACAGTATGGTTAACCTGCTCTTCTACCTTGATTGCAGCCTTCTCACTGATCAGGCAGGCAATCTGAGTTTCTTCCTTAGCTGGATCGCCGTAATTAAGCTTCTTTATTCTATCAACAGCCTTAGCTGCGAATTCATCTTTGATTGAATTGTGTACCAGGAAACGTTTGCTTGCGCAGCATACCTGACCTGTATTGTACATTCTTCCCCAGATCATCTCTTCAACTGCCAGATCAACATCGCCGTCTTCAAGAACGATGAACGCATCATTGCCGCCCAGTTCCAGAGCTGTGTGAGTTAAATCTTCTGCTGCCAGCTTGGCAGTGTCAATACCAACTTCCGTACTTCCTGTGAGAGTTACTAGATGAACTCTAGGATCACTTACTGCAGCACTTTTAACTGCGCCCGGTGCAGTAAGGCACTGAACAACACCTGCAGGTACTCCGGCCTGACCAAGCATTTCAGTCAGTCTCATGAGAGTGAGAGGGTTGTCCGATGATGGAAGCACGATTGCTGCATTGCCCATGAGCAGTGCAGGTGCCACCTTCTGGTCAAACAGGTCGCAAGGGAAGTTAAACGGAATTATGCAGGCGATTACGCCGATAGGTTCTCTTGTAACCAGCTGAACATGTTTGTCCTGACCAGCTTCCCCGCCCTGAGGAAGAATTGAACCATAGTAGTGCTTGGCATATTCCATGAAGCCTGAGAAACCGATAGGAATATTGGCAATCTCAGCGCGAGCTTCGTTGATTGGCTTGCCGTTTTCTGCTGAAAGTGTCTGTGCCAGCGATTCTTTGTTTTCATCAACTATTGCCAGGAACTTGTCCAGAATTTCTACCTTTGATGAGATAGGAACCTTGGCCCATGCCTTCTGTGCTTCGTAAGCTGCAGTTACTGCAATGTCAATGTCTTCAGCAGTTGCCTTAGGTACTGTATCAATTACTTTGCCTGTAGCAGGAGCGGTAATATCAAATGTTGCGCCGCTTACGCTGTCGCAAAGCTTGCCGTCAATAAACATTTTCATAGTCGAATCTCCTTTCTTATGCGCTTATGCACCGAATGCTGTGAATGAAAGCATCAGGCCCCCGCATGTGTTTCTGCCGTCGTCTTCGTAGCCGTATTCGCCGAATGTGAATTCTACGATGAATGGAATGTCACCTACAGCAGCCTTTACCTGGTCGTATACTTCATTGATTCTACTGTCGATACCTGCTCTTCTGCCGCCACAGTGAACCAGATGCAGTCCTGCGATAGTTCCGCCGATTTTAGCCTTAAGTTCTTCAAGTGTAGCGCCAACTGATGCGATAAGTTCGTCAACTGAACCGTCAAGCTGCATGATGGCCGTTCCTACTGCCAGATTGTTTCCCACATCGATTGAACCGTCGTCATCATTGCCGTTCATTGGGTGTCTGATTGCAACCAGATCTCCGAGAGGATCCTTAACACCAAGAGGTGCTGTAATTGAGTAAGCGAGCAAATTGCCGCCTGAGCAGTCTTCTGCACTTGCGCCGGTCCACTGGCGATATTGCTCGATGGCAGGAATGCCGTTGATTTCTTTGATGTTTCTGAGACCTTCAATTTTGGTTATAACACCTACATTTGCTGTTTCTTTGTAAGCTCCTGTGAATTTGTTTGCGAAAGGTTTATCAGTGTAGAAGAATGCTACAGCTACGCCGTCTGCGGTTACAACTTCATCTGTGTAAAGAAGCCACTCGCCTGCAATGGCGTTGTCAGCAGCACTTCCGCCAAAGAAAGGCACTCTGCCGATAACTTCCGAAATACCTTTAAGATAAATCTCTTCTTCTCCCGGAGAAGCTACCATGTAGAAATAGTCAGGGGCATCATCTCTGCCTGCTGCAGCTTTAGCCTTCTCAGCAACAAGACGACCTGTTGCACGCGCATCTCCTTCCTTGGCCATGCCGGCAATACCTACTGCAACATCATCGCCCGCAACTGCCAGGATACCTGCGAAACCGTCATCAGATGAAATGAAGCCGTCCTGGGTAATCACACCTGTGAAAGATGTGTTACCGATAAGAGGAATTCCTGGTATTTCCTCTTTGATAGCATCGAGCATTGCCTGCTGATCGTACTGAACACCGCTGTATACGAATGCCATTTTAACATCTGACAGATTCTTGACAGCTGCGGCTGCTTCTCTACCTGCATCTGCAGCGGACGGGTTAATACTGTTTCCGGATTTGTAAATTGCCATTTGAATACCTCCTTCATATTTTCAGATAATTGTGATAATTGCATTATACCTAATGGTGAACATTATGACAATTCTTCATGTTCCATTATAAAAAGCCATCGTTCCACAATGTGGAACGATTGCTGCGTGTGTTCGTACAGATCTGATTGCAATCTGCAATTTCTCGTAATTGATTATCCCGAATATCCCATCTCCCTGGATATTTCAAGTGCAGTGCTTTTGAGATATTCTGCCACTGCCTCAATGCGTTCATCAGGAAGCTGGCTAAGACTGCCGCTGGCACTGATAGCTGCAATGATATCTCCGCTGTAGTCAAATATGGGAGCACCGATGCACCTGTGATCCTCCTCACTCTCCTGGTCATCAATAGCCCACCCCTTTTTCCTGACTTCGAGCATTTCTTTGCGAAATTCCTCAAAAGATGTAATCGTCTTGTCAGTGAACTTCTGGAAAGTGCAGTCTTTCATAACAAGTTCCAGTTCTTCATGGCTGTACGCTGACAGAAGACATTTACCGAGTGAAGAAGTATATGCAGGCACCCGAAGCCCTATCTGATGATAAAGCTGAATGCTGGAAATCATGTCCATGCGTTCGATATATACCACTTGATCTCCATCGATGATTCCAAGGTGAGATGTCAGCCCCAAATCGTGAGCAATCCTTGATATGTATGGGCGCGCTTCAGTGTGAAGCTCAAGACTGTTCAGGTAAACGCTGGCAGCCTCAATCAGCTTGAGGCCCACCTTGTATGAACTGTCATGAGTCTTGGCAACATATCCACGCTCCAGAAGAGTTGAGATAAGGCGGTGAACTGTACTCTTGGACATTCCCGTTCTTTCGCTTATCTGACTGATACCCATGCCGTGGGGCTCTGTAACCAGTGTTTCAATAATGTTAATGGAACGCTCCACTGACTGAACCCCCGATGATTTTCTGCTCTCTCCCAAAATTCTGTACTCCTTGCAAATCAACATTCGAATAACATATCTAATTGGTATAATTATACAACATATTTACTTAATGACCAACTGATAGATTAAACGATAAATTTCGCTCTATTCATCTAGCAGATGATTTAGAATTTGCTCACGATTATTCAAGAACATCGATGTGATTTGGTAACTGTCGGTATCCTCATACTGACACGATTGTAGGGCTCCTTTATCAAAAGTGAGTATCTCAGAGTCTGGCAGCCCAAGTAAAATCGGTGAATGAGTCACGATAAAAAACTGCGCACCCAGTTTCCTGCAACGATCAATTTCAAGCAACAGTGAAAGCTGTCTCTGTGGCGATAATGCTGCTTCGGGCTCATCTAAAAAATACAATCCATCTCCATTGAAATTACTCTGAACCATTGCGAGAGAACCTTCCCCATGTGATTTTTCATGAAAATGCAGCGAAAACCCGCCAGGTTCTTTCCCATATTCTTCTTCCTTGGTAGCAACATTATAAAAACTTTCCGCCCTAAGAAAATATCCCCAGTTCGCTTTCTTTTGTCTGGACAAACGAACTGCATCACACAGCTTAGAATGTGAGTCATAGGTTGAAAAAGAATAGTTCTTTGTGCCACCCTCTGGGTTAAACCCTTCTGCAATGGCCATCGCCTCTAGCAATGTCGATTTTCCGCTGCCATTCTCGCCAACAAAGAACGTAACTTGTTTATTAAAGGAAATCTGATTAACATTGTGAATTGCTGCAATCTATGAAATCTTTTTCATCTCACCTTCCTTTAGGGTGATACCTCTTGACATAGACTCATGGTCCGGGGACCAGTCTCTGATATCGTACTTCGGTGCGCCGCCATTCCATGAAACCAGGTTAAGTTCCTTGGACCATCCCGTTGGATAGACTGCGATTGTTCCAATCCTTTCCTGGATCTCAAAAGAAATACTGTTATCTATGTTGCTCATTTTTAACCTCCGTTCTTGGTATTTTCATTAACTTATGCGCCTTAGAATCATCCCTTGTAACCTCCTTCGCTGCAATTAAAAAGGCACCAGCCGGCGTAAGCTGATGCCTCTTATGTATATTATTCTTTTTGTTACTTTCGTGTTAAAAGTATACGTTGTCTTATGTATCATTCAGAACGTGTTAATCCTCTTTCTTTTTTCATTCGTTCCCTATATTCTCTGTTTGTCTCCAATTCCGCAATCCTTGATGGTGGCATTGTTCCCTGCTTAATATTCTTAGGGTCACTGTTTCTGACAAAGAAACTACGATCCTTAAATTTCTTCTCACTATTTCGCCAATAGTAACAGAATATCAAAATAGCAATCACGATACATATTATTGCAAATATAATGCCTTTTATCATTCTGCATCCTCCTTTTTCAACCATACCGGAATAGTTTTCTAATCCTATCGCCAAATAGAATATTTGTCAATTAAAAGGGCAGCAGTTTCGTGCTGAAACCGTTGCTGCAAAGACGAGCATTTATGTCTGATTTTATCTCATCTCGACAAACTGGAAGTTATCTGCTGATCCATTCGTCTAAAAATTTCATCTGTTCTTCTGTATGAAACCAATGTTCGCCGTTTTCCATTACGGTCAGATCCGCACCACAGTTATTCGCAAATGCCATAATCGTATCAATTGATTGCATATTATCATTGTTAAAGAATCTGCCATAGACCGTCAGTATGATAATGAATGACATTATGGTTATGAAGAGACTTCCTATGAGTGTGATTGCCCATAGCGGGATGCTTTCAAAGAACCCACACTCTTCAACAGCCTTGATTATAGTCTTTGGCAGAGTAGTCTTGCTTGCACCGCCAACACCCGATGACCTCATAATAGTGTTGATGATTCCCTGGGCTATGTTGAATAGTGCCAGCATTAGTTCAAGTCCATAAGTAAGCCTTGCCTATACATATGTATTGTTTGGGCCTTCAGATTTCTCATCTGTTGAGAATTTCCGCCTTCCATAATAAATGAATAGCCCGGTATTGGAAGGCTATATGAAGAACAAAGATCTGCGGCCATATGTTTCACATATCTCCCTGCTGCAAGAATCAAATTTAATTGTGCATAGTCATTTCCATTCTGATTAAAAGGTATTAATTCTCCGTCAACGCCAATAAATTGACCCTCTTTGAACATTTTTATCCCATCAATAAATCTCAAAACATCATGTCCCCTTGACTTGATTCTGTGCGATCCTCCAGTATAATTGTCTCCCTGATAGTCAATTGGGGCTCCAGCTTCGTGCTTGTGTAGTTTTGCCAAGTCTTCTGCGAATTTTGACTTTTGTCCTGTCAAGCTATTATTCCTGTTGCCTAACACAAAATCTGCCGCGCTACCAAGCAACGCTGCAATAAATACAACAATGAAATCTCCCTTTGCCCACTTTTCCTCTCTAGGCAACAACGCATTTAATTCGTGTGTTATTTCTCGAAGTTCATCTTCACTGGTGTTCCATCAAACGTTGTGAAAAAAAAGAAAGTTGCAGCTTATGCCAGAGTCAGCACTGACCACGAAGAGCAGCAGACTTCCTATGCAGCCCAGCCCTGAAATTGATCCCGAGCAGGCAGCGATTGTCATAAGGATATATAGAGAGTTCATCAACGGAGCGTCCTGCCATGCAATAGCAAAAGGCCTTACCGCAGACGGCATTCCAACTCCTGGTGGCAAAA
>JAKSSG010000057.1 GCA_024403185.1 Clostridia bacterium | reverse complement strand
TTTATGAAAGTGGGGTAAAATAATGGCAAACATTAAATCCGCAAAGAAAAGAATCCGTGTAATCGACAAGAAGACTGCAAGAAACAGAAGAGTTAAGGGTCATCTGAAGGATGTCCTGAAGTCATTCGACGAAGCTATCGAAGCAGGCGACATGGAACAGGCTAAGGCTGATCTGGCGCTGGCAGAGAAGAAGCTCATGCAGGCTGTTGCAAAGGGCACCATTCACAAGAATGCTGCTTCAAGAAAAGTATCAAGATTAAATCACAGATTCAACAAGGCTAACGCCTAATTCTCACCCGTCCCCACCGGCACATAAGTTAAATGTGCGATGTGAAAACATCATGAGAAACCAGCCACCCGGGAATGTCTCAGCCGGGTGGTTTTTATTTGTGTCAAAACAGGGTTTTTATGCTAAAATAACTGTGTATGCAGAACATCAGACAAGAGGTGAAAAATGAGTACACATATATTAGCAGCATCAAAGGGTGACATTTCTGAAGCAGTGCTTCTGCCGGGAGATCCGCTCAGAGCAAAATTCATTGCGGAAAACTACCTTGAAAACTCAAAATGTTATTCAAAAGTTCGTAACATGCTTGGATTTACAGGTACGTATAAGGGCGTTCCCGTGTCCGTTCAGGGTACAGGTATGGGCATGCCTTCAATGGGCATATATTCCTACGAACTCATTCATGAATTTGACTGCCAGAAGCTGATCAGAGTCGGAACGGCAGGTGCATTTCTTGACAGTCTGCACCTTGGTGACGTGCTTGTCGCTGTTGCGGCTTCAACTGATTCAAATTTTGTTCACACATATAAGGTTCCGGGCAATTATGCACCGAGTGCCAGCTACAAGCTTCTCTCAAATGTAAGAGATGCAAGTAAGTATACCGGAATTGAGTTTACGGCGGGAAATGTAGTATCCTGCGATGTGTTCTACGAGCATGACCCGTTCTGGTGGAAGAGCTGGGCAAGCATAGGCGTAATGGGAGTAGAAATGGAAACGGCAGCACTCTACATGAATGCTGCGGCTGCGAGAGTTGATGCCCTTGCGATAATGACAGTAAGTGACCATTTCATAACCAATGAAAAAGCAGCAATAGATGAGCGTGAAAGAGGCTTTACTGACATGATGAAGCTTGCTCTTGAAACCGCAATAAGATAGGAGAAGCAATGAAACTTCTGGAATCTGCCGAAAACTACCTCGAAGCCATTTTAATGGTAAGAGAGGAAAAGGGCAGCGTACGTGCAATTGACATAGTAAACCATCTCGGCTTCAGCAAACCGAGTGTTAGTGTTGCCATGAAACAGCTGGAGACCAACGAATACATTACCAGAGATAAAGAGGGCAGCATTTATCTTACGGAAAGCGGTGAAGAAATCGCAGGGATGATATATGAGAGACATAAGCTTCTTACCGAGCTTTTTGAAGAGATGGGGGTATCCCACGAAACGGCACGTGAGGATGCCTGCAAGGTTGAGCACGACATCAGCGAAGAGACATTTCAATGCATTAGAAACTACCACAAAAGATAATAAGATACAGTAATGAGCGACTACAGAAAATACATAAGAAATTTCAGCATAATAGCACATATTGACCACGGTAAATCCACTCTTGCGGACAGAATAATCGAGAAGACAGGACTTGTCAGCAAGAGAGAAATGAGGGAGCAGTTCCTTGACAACATGGACCTGGAGCGTGAAAGAGGCATTACCATCAAGCTTCAGACCACAAGACTGGTTTTTAACAGTAAGGATGGAAATGAGTACATTTTCAACCTCATTGACACGCCTGGTCATGTGGATTTTACCTATGAAGTATCACGAAGCCTTGCGGCCTGCGAGGGTGCGGTTCTTGTAGTGGACGCAACGCAGGGCGTTGAGGCACAGACACTTGCCAACGTATATCTGGCAATGGATGAAGATCTGGAAATCATGCCTGTTCTCAACAAGATTGACCTGCCTAGCGCCAGACCTGATGAAATTCGGGAGGAAATCGAGGATGTAATAGGTGTGGACGCTTCCGAGGCACCGCTTGTTTCAGCCAAGGAAGGCATAGGAATAGAAGAACTTCTTGAGCAGATTGTGGAAAAGATACCGGCACCTGGCGGTGACGAAAACGCCAGACTGAAGGCTCTGATATTTGATTCATATTACGACAACTACAAGGGCGTCGTAATTTACACCAGGATTTTTGACGGTACTGTACGTGAAGGCGACATGATCCGTCTGATGAATACAGGAAAAAAGTATGAGGTTACTGAAGTAGGAACCTATTCACCAGGGCCGGTTGAATGCGAGAAACTCAGGGCCGGTGAGGTAGGATATATCTGTGCAAGCATCAAACAGGTTGCCGATGCACGTGTTGGAGATACCATTACGCTGGCAGATAACCCTACAGAGGAAGCTCTTCCGGGATACAAAAAGGTCCAGTCCATGGTTTTCTGCGGAATTTATCCTGCAGAAGGTGAAAAATACGAAAACGTTAAGGACGCACTTGAAAAGCTGCAGGTAAATGATGCCGCATTCCAGTTTGAACCGGAGACATCAACAGCTCTCGGTTATGGTTTCAGATGCGGTTTTCTGGGGCTTTTGCACATGGAAATAATAGTGGAACGCCTCGAAAGAGAATTTGATCTGGGCGTAATTACAACATCTCCAAGTGTAATATACAAGGTTGTCAAGACGGACGGCACCGTTCTAATGGTTCAGAATCCGTCCAATCTTCCGGATCCAATGGAGATTGACCATATTGAGGAACCCATGGTAAAGGCCGACATAATGGTTCCGAAGGAATATGTAGGAAGCATTATGGAAATATGCCAGGACAGACGAGGCAAAATGCTTCACATGGAATACATTACAAAAACAAGAGTAAACCTTCATTACGACATGCCTCTTAACGAGGTTATATATGACTTCTTTGATGCGCTTAAATCAAAGACAAGAGGCTACGGTTCGCTTGACTATGAGTTCTCGAGATATGAGCCGAGCAAGGTTGTAAAGCTGGATATCCTTCTTAATAAGGACATGGTTGATGCATTCAGCATGATTGTTCATGAGTCCAAGGCATATGCCAGAGGCAGATTCGTCTGCGAAAAGCTTAAGGAAATCATACCTATGCATCAGTTTGAGGTACCAATTCAGGCATCGATAGGGCAGAAAATCATCGCCCGTGAGACAGTTAGAGCATACAGAAAAGATGTTATTGCAAAGTGCTACGGCGGCGACATTTCCAGAAAGAAAAAGCTGCTGGAAAAGCAGAAGGAAGGAAAAAAGAGAATGCGTCAGTTCGGAACTGTAGAGGTTCCTCAGGAGGCATTCACTGCGGTACTCAAGTATGACGACAACAAATAACAAACTTGGCCTTTATCTTCATGTGCCTTTCTGCAGAAAGAAATGCAGATACTGCGATTTTCTTTCATTTGAGTGCAATGATGACGGACTTCTCACCGAATATTCGAACGCACTCATACGGGAAATAAGACTTCGCTACAAGGAATGGCCTTACAGAGTTGTTGACAGCATTTTCATCGGAGGCGGTACTCCGTCGATAATGCCGGCTGAAGACATGGTAAGAATCATTGATGAAATCCGTGAGAATTTTCTCGTTGATGATGACTGTGAAATTACCATTGAGGCCAATCCGGCAACATTAAGCGATGAAAAGCTTGACGCATACATTTCCGCAGGCATTAACAGAATCAGCATTGGTGTGCAGTCATTTGACAATACCATACTGAGCATGCTCGGAAGAATACATGACAAGAATGATGCCTTTAAGGCAATAAGAATGGCCAAAAGGGCAGGTTTTGAAAACATAAACATTGATTTAATGTTCGGAATACCGGGACAGACAATGAAAAAGTGGAGAGACACTGTAAGACAGTGCCTGTTCCTTGAACCTGAACACATTTCCCTTTACAGTCTCCAGCTTGAAGAGGGAACACCTCTCTACAAGATGGTACACACTCAGAAGCTTCTGACTGAGCTTCCGCCTGAGACGGACAGGGAAATGTACCACGATGCGCTCCTGATGCTGCAGAATGCGGGATATGAACAGTATGAGATATCCAATGCGGCACGTCCGGGCTACGAAAGCAGACATAATCTCAAATACTGGTCATACAGGGAGTACCTGGGCTTTGGTCCCGGGGCAAGTTCGTTCATGGGCGGTCACCGTTTCAAAAACTGCGATAAAGTCCTTGAATATCTTGATTTCCTGAAGGAGGGCCTTCCACCGGTAAAACCTGAGGATGTGGAGCATTACACTCTTCGCGACGAAATGGGAATATACATATTCACAGGCCTGAGAAAAACGGAAGGCTTCAGAATATCTGAATTCGAAAATACCTTCGGCGAGGATTTCTTTGATGTGTATGATCCTGAAATAATAAGGAATCTCCGCGGACTTCTCGTCGCTGAAGGAGATACCATCAGACTGACGGAGAAGGGATTCGATGTTTCAAATAAAGTCATGGCTGCTTTTGTATAAGAGGTGAACAGATGACAGGCAAGTATGTAATGGCCCTTGATCAGGGCACTACAAGTTCAAGATGCATTATCTATGACCATGAGGGCCGGCAGATAAGTGTTTCGCAGAAGGAATTCAGCCAGATTTATCCTCAGGCAGGATGGGTTGAACATTACCCTGTTGAGATCTGGGAAACCCAGCTTGAGGTCGCCAGGCAGGCGATGACACAGGCGGGGCTCATAGCTGAACAGATTGATTCAATAGGCATTACAAATCAGCGTGAGACTACCATTGTATGGGACAGAAACACCGGCAAACCCGTATATAATGCGATTGTCTGGCAGTGCAGGAGAACGGCGGCCTTCTGTGATGAACTTAAGGAGGAAGGCCTTCTTGAGCTCTGCAGAGACAAGACGGGGCTTCTCATTGACCCGTATTTCAGCGGAACCAAGCTCAGGTGGATACTTGAAAATGTTGAAGGAGCAAGAAGCCGTGCGGAAGCGGGAGAACTGCTCTTCGGCACCATTGAAACCTGGCTTATCTGGAATCTTACCGGTGGCAGAGTTCATGTGACCGACTATTCAAATGCATCAAGAACGATGCTTTTCAACATACATGATCTGTGCTGGGACAGGGATATTCTCAGCAGGCTGGACATTCCGGAATGCATGCTTCCTGAAGCAAAACCTTCAAGCTGCATCTACGGTAAGACAAGCCCTGAACTTTTCGGCAACAGCATTGTAATCAGCGGTGCGGCCGGAGACCAGCAGGCTGCACTTTTCGGCCAGACATGTTTCAGCGAAGGAGAGGCTAAGAATACCTTCGGTACGGGCGGGTTCGTTCTTGTAAATACCGGGGAGAAGGAAATAAAATCCCGGAACGGGCTTTTAAGTACTATTGCCTGGGGCATTGATGATAAGGTATACTATGCTCTGGAAGGCTCAGTTTTCGCTTCCGGAGCTGTTATACAGTGGTTCAGGGATGAACTTGGCATTATTAAGAAAGCCTCTGAAACTGAGGCCATGGCCCGCAGCGTTGAAGATACTGCAGGAGCCTATGTTGTGCCGGCATTTACCGGACTGGGTGCACCATACTGGGATCCTTATGCCAGAGGTGCCATTTTCGGACTCACGCGCGGAGTAAATCGCAATCACATAGCGCGTGCAGCCATTGAATCCATGGCATATCAGACATATGATCTTCTGCATGCCATGTCCGAGGATCTGGGAACTGACATCAGAACTCTGAAAGTCGACGGTGGAGCTGCCGCAAACAATTTTCTTCTTGAGTTCCAGGCTGATATCCTTCAGCAGAAGGTCTACAGACCTCAATGCATAGAAACAACATCTCTCGGTGCGGCTTATCTTGCAGGACTGGCAACAGGTTACTGGGAGTCCATGGATGATGTTGTATCAAACTGGCAGATTGACAGAATCTTTGAGCCGGACATGAACCCGGATAAGAGAGAATATCTGCTCAGGGGATGGCATGAAGCAGTCAGAAGAACTTTTGACTGGTCAAAATAAATTATTTCACTATTATTAATTATTACTAGGGGAGCTTTTGCTGAGAGTCACCGCAGTATGCGGCGAGACCCTTCAACCTGATCAGGATAATGCCTGCGCAGGGAAGAAAGAAAGCCCCTCCGTAAAAGGAGGTTTTTTTATGAACTTACAGGAATTTTTTGATTCTATCTACGGCCAGATTTCAATTGTGGTCGTCATCCTGATTCTTTTCGGAATCATACTCTATTCAGGCAAAGGCAGGAAGGCCGATACCAGAGCCCTTGCCGTATCCGCACTTCTTGTTGCACTTGCTGTAATTCTGAATCAGATTACACTTATCCACATGCCGCAGGGCGGGAGCGTCACCGTGTTTTCCATGGTACCGGTAGCTCTTTGCGCCTACATTTTCGGCGTGCGCAGGGGACTGATGGCAGGAATGGTCGTAGGACTTCTCAGTCTGGTATTTCATCCTTACGTGATTCATCCCATACAGCTTCTGCTTGACTATCCGCTTGCCTTTGGAGCACTCGCTCTCGGAGGCGTAATTGCATCGGGGGAATACGGAATTATCAAAGGGTACATAATGGGAGTTGTGTGCAGGTATATCTGCACTGTGATATCAGGAGCTGTATTTTTCGGTGCCTATGCACCTGCGGGCTTCAATGCCTGGACCTGGTCCATATGGTATAACGCGACTTATATCGGAATAGAGGCTGCCATCACAGTTATACTTCTGTTTATTCCGGCAGTTCGCAAGATGTTTGAAAAGCTGAAATTCCAGATGGAAAACAACTGATTTTTGTCATTCTTGTTACTTTTTAGTATTTTGTTGCTTTTATGCATTTAATTAGTTTGCCTGTATCTAGAATTGCTTGATAATTGAATTTACCGGGCATATAATATAACTGTTATAAATTGCGGTTTTGGAGAGAAAATTGGAAGATAAAATCAGAGATATTTTAAGAGAACAGGTTGACCCGGTTCTTTCACAGCATTTCGGCGGAGCAAGCCTTTCAAAATATGAGAATGGAATCGCATATGTGAGACTGACAGGTGCCTGCGCCCAGTGTCCTTCGGCACAGGAAACACTTGAAAGTGTTGTTAAGGATTTCGTAATGGGAGGCTGTCCGGAAGTGGAAGATGTTGTTCTTGACACATCCGTAAGCGAAGATCTGCTGGATATGGCAAGAAAAATTCTCAACGGAGAAGTTAAAGACGATTAAAGATGCAATTGGTATGAATATTGCTTTTTAATAAACCATAAGTTATTTTGTTCATTAATGTTCAGCTCACAATACAGTGACTGAAGTAAAAACAATAAAAAGGAGTGATTTTATTATGTTAATGACAGGCGAACAGTACATCGAAAGT
>JAKSSG010000056.1 GCA_024403185.1 Clostridia bacterium | reverse complement strand
GGCACCTACTAGGGCAAGACCGATTCCCTGGTTGCCGCTAGTGGGTTCAACTATTATAGTCTCATCATCAATAAGACCGTATTCTTCAGCAGCCAGAATCATGTTATATGCGGTTCTTGTTTTTATTTCAGTCTGCGTGCCACCTGAAGGAGAAGCTGCAGGCTTTCTCCGTCCAGGCCTTTGATAATGTCATTGAGCTCGCTCCTTCGTGAACTGGTAAGGTCAATCGGATTCTGTATGTATTCCCTCAAAATGGCCAGGCATTCGGCCTGATTCAGCTCTGAGTGGCAGACACGTTCTTTTGGGCGTGTCTGTTTTTTATACTCCGCCGGAGTTATTCCGTGCCAGACCTTGAAGCATTTGTTGAAATATGAAGGGGAGGAGAAGCCGCTGAATTCACTGACCTGTGTCAGGGAAAGGCTTTCATCCTGCATCCAGATTTCTGCAAATTCTACCCGTGTATAATTTATAAGCTCCTGGAACGTGAGCCCGCTAACATCCTTGACAAGATGTGAAATATAGAAGGGACTGAAGCCGGTGGCTTTAGCAACTGATTCAAGGGTAAGCTTGTCGGAGTAGTGGGTGTATATATACTTGTAAATGCCATACAGCTTCTGCAGGTTATTCCGGGAAGCAGGGTCATGGAATGTTTTGAATACATTGTTGTCGAAATGAAATCCCTGCAGGTGCTCGACCATGGCCGCAATAATAGTATCCAGTTTATCGGAAACCAGAGAATCATCTGCATTGTCAGCCAGAGTCATATGCATGAGCTCCGAAAGATAGGTCTTGAACACGGCAACCTTGTTCTCAAGTCGCTGACGGGTTTCTTCATCGTCGTCCTCGTCATATTCGCAGGCAAAAACCATGTAGTCTATGTCAGGGTATCTGTCTCCGAAATGCTCCAGGTCAATATGGGTAGTAATCATGATGAGGTCTTCCGAGGAATCGCAGATGTAATGAAGGTCCTCGGTTTCTACTATAATCATCTGACCACGGGTTGCCGTATAGAACTGGGTGAACATCTTGTAGGTTACCCAGCCTCTAAGTACAAAGGCAATCTCCAGCTCTCTGTGATAGTGTGGAGGCTCCTCCTTGATGTTGGTAAATTCCATGTTAAATGGGAGATTTCTGTATCGATCTACATGTTCCGGTAGCAGCATATTGTACTCCTTGCTAAATCGCATATTAAAACTTGCTAATCTATATAAATATTATCCCATAAAACCCAGAAAAACAATTAAATCTTGCAATATTGAGATATTTATTTTGCACAAAAGGTATAGAATATTACCATGATATATACAATAAGCACATAGGAGGAAAACATGGGTAAAAAAGTACTGGTTCTGGGTTCAGGTGCACAGGGAACCGCAGCAGCAAGAAGACTGGATCAGCATCCGGCAGTGGATCAGGTAATCTGTGCGGATTATGACAAGAAGGCAGTTGATGAACTGGTAGCTACAATGGAAAAGGGCGTTGGAATTCAGGTAAATGCGAAGGATGTTTCAGCTATCGTGGAAGCAGCACAGGGGGTTGATCTGCTTCTCAACGCACTGCCATATGAATTCGCAAAGAACGTGCTCGACGCGGCAATAGAAGCAAAGACAAACTATCAGGACTTCGCGGCAGGCGAACTGACAGATCCTGCAATTGATGACAGTCAGGAAAAGTGGATTGAGGATATCGGCAGAATGTACAATGAGTACGGCCAGAAGTTCAGGGAAAACGGCAAGCTGGCAATCATAGGAACAGGTTCCGCACCGGGACTGATTCTGGTAGCCGCAAGACGCGCAGTAAGAGAACTGGATACATGCGATACTGTAAACATGATCGTGTATGAAGGTCTGGAAGCAGAAAGATTTATGCCGTTCTGGTGGTCACCTGATGTGGCACTCAGTGACATGAGCGAAGACGGCGTTGCATGGATAAACGGCGAATTCGTTGTAACAGAAGGCTTCAGCGATCCGTTCTACAGGGAATATCCTGAAATGGAAGGCAAGGTTGCAATGTGCGTTGAACACTCACATGACGAACCTGTTTACGTGGGATATAATGCAGACACCTTCTTCAAGGGATGCAGAAACGCCTACTTCAAGTACGGCGGAGTAGGAATTGACTTTGCATATCCTCTCAAGAGAGCCGGACTTCTGTCAAAGCAGAAGGAAGTAATTAACGGTCGTGAGGTTATACCTTTCGAAACAGTTCTGGCACACATTCCTGCTGCACCGAAATACCACGAAGAGATTCAGGAAATACTGGACGAAGGGATCAAGTCTGAGGCGGGAGCAACTGTGGTAGAATGTATAGGAAAGAAGGACGGAAAAGACCTTCAGGTTGAAGCACACCTTGGTACTCCGGGAATATATGAATGCTTCGAGAAATTCGGTCTTACATGCGAACAGTACATTACAGGACAGGGCGGATATCTGTTCTCAAAGTTGTTTGTTGAAGATAAATATGAACAGACAGGCCTGATCTCTTCAGACATGCTGAGCGAAGAACAGGTTGACTACTATCTGCAGTGCGCGGATGAACTTGATATCACTTGTGATCTGGTATTCAAGGAGCTGTAAGATAATACTTGGTTAAACAATCAAGAAGGAGAAAAACATGGAAACATTAGAAGCAAGACATGGCGCTAAAGATGTCGTACAGTCCAAGGTAGGTGTAATGTCTATCGTCGGAATGTTCTACGCAATCTGCTGTGCCGGAGCCTTCGGTATCGAGGAAATGATTCCTGAGTGCGGACCGGGTCTTACGATTGTAATACTGCTGGTTCTGCCGTTGGTGTGGGCGGTGCCTTATTCCCTGATTTGCGCAGAGATGGGTTCAGCAAGACCTGTTGAAGGCGGATCACTGATGTGGGTTAAGGAAGCCCTGGGCGAATTCTGGTTCGCCATCATGGTATTCTGTAATGTAATCTGGTCGCTGGTATGCAATACGGTCTACGTTGTACTTGCAATCGGATATTTGGGCAAAATTGTTCCTCTTTCAGATACCATGAGCTATGCACTGAAAATCTTAATGATACTCATATTCTTTACCATTAATGTTCTTGGCGTAAAGGACGTTAGTATCGTAAGTACAGTGCTTTCAATACTAATTGTTATTGCCTTTGCGGTAGTAGCGGTAGTAGGTTTCATGAACATGAATCAGAGCCCGATGCAGCCGTTCTTCTCAGATGAATATGATACGGCGTTCCAGCATGTGGGAGCGGGACTGGCAATAGGAATCTGGATGTACTCCGGATTTGATGAGTTGTCGGTAATTGCCGGCGAGGTTCAGGATGCACATAAGATCATCCCGAAAGCTCTGATGATAGTTGTTCCGCTTATTGCACTGACATACATTCTGCCGACAATGGCAGGTCTTGGTTCAGTAGGCGAATGGGCAGACTGGACAACTGAACCTGACGGTGTAGGATATTCAGCAGTTCTCTATCAGTTTATAGGACCGGCAGCAGGCGTTGGATTCATGATTATTGCAATCATCGGACAGGCATCCATATTCAATGTATGTCTCACAACAGGATCAAGATGCGTGCTGATGCTGGCTGACGAGCACTTTGGACCTAGGTTCGTAGCTAACCTTACAAAAAAGAGGGGCGTTCCTTATGTGGGACTGATTGTTGTAGCAGTTGTTACAATGGCTCTGGTACCGTTCAGCTTTACATTCCTGGTTGTAGTTGATGTATTCTTCATGGTAATGGTTACGTCGCTGACAGTAATCGCATGTATGAAGCTGAAGAGAGAAATCCCGCCTGAAGAAGTTCCGTTCAAGATTCCCGGAGGCAAGACAGTACATACGGTATGCAGCCTTCTGGTGCTGATTATCTGTGTAATGTCAACACTGGTTAACGGTATGGATTATTTCCTGGGCGGAATGATCTGGATACTCTTCGTACCGATTCTATACGTGCTGGCCAAGTGGAAATTCAAAGGATCGACCATTAATGAGCCTGACTTGTACCCGATTAATCCGAAGACTCATCTGGGATTCGGAGACGTGAAGAAGCTGGGTGGCCTCTACGCAGGAATCGGAGTATTTGC
The DNA here is from genome assembly GCA_024403185.1 of Clostridia bacterium. GTDB lineage: Bacteria > Bacillota > Clostridia > Peptostreptococcales > Anaerovoracaceae > Lentihominibacter. Next base: position 3,515 of record JAKSSG010000056.1, on the reverse strand, counting down.
TATATTCGCCAAGTTCTTCATCAACTGGAATGAAGGAGACTGGGGGCCTGAATATTATCTGGACACCTACGGAAGCGGATTGTTCTCAGATTTCGGACAGATGCAGACCGTAACAGTAATCATCGGTATCGTTTGCATAGTGGCCGGGCTCATAATATATCTGGTTGGGCGGAAGACAAACTGATTACGGGAAATTGAATAATATGCATCAGAAGATTATTGTAATAAAATGAAGCTATAATTAGTATGGTACTAAACTAATAGATTTGAGGTGAAACAATGGGTAAAAAAGTACTGGTATTAGGAGTTGGCGCACAGGGCGGCGCAGCAGCAAGAAGACTGGATGTGGATCCTGCAGTGGATTCAATCATCTGTGCAGATTATGACATGGATGCTGTTAACGAACTGGTTGCAGATCTAAAGAAAGCAACAGGAGCTAAGGTTGACGCTTTCAGCATTGACAGCATTGTTGAAGTGGCTCAGGGCGTGGATCTTATTCTGAATGCACTGGCACTCACATTCAATCCGAATGTTATGGAAGCAGCTCTTATTGTAAAGGCTGACTACCAGGACTATAACGGAACTGACATACTCTACGAAGAATGGGATGCATGTGAACTGGCAAAGGATTATCCGATTCCGGATGGACTTTCAGTTGAAACTCAGCGCTGGGTGAAGAGCTACTATTACATGTATAAGGTTATCGGACCTAAGTTTGAAAAGATTGGCAAGCTTGCACTGTTCGGAACAGGTTCAGCTCCGGGAACAATCTGCGTGGCTACAAGAGAAACAATGAAATATCTGGATTCATGCGATACTATTTACAATATCGTATGGGAAGGTGTTTCGCCTAAGAGATTCCAGCCATTCTGGTGGTCTCCAATTACTGCAATGTTAGACATGAGTGACCCTGCCATCGCATTTGAAAACGGCAGAATCATCGACACCGGTGCATTCTCAAGACCTATCAAGAGACAGTATGATTACATGGATAAGGAAATCATCTTCAGAGAACACTGCCATGATGAGCCGCTTCAGTATGCATTTAACGCGGAAGAATGCTTCAAGGGCTGTAAGAACGCTTACTTCAAGTATGCAGGTGACGGCATGAACTTCGCTGCACCGCTGTTCGAGGCAGGGCTTCTCAGCCACGAAGAGGAAGAATACAACGGAATGAAGATTGTTCCGTTTGATTACATAATGAGCCATGTGCCGCCTGCACCAAGATTCAGGGAAGAAATAAAGGAAATTATTGATGAAGGCCTCATTTCCGATTCGGGTTGCATGGTTATTGAATCATACGGTAAGAAGGATGGTAAGGATGTTCTGGTTGAATCACATGTTTCAGCACCGGGCCTTGTTGAGTCATTTGAACTGGCAGGAATCACTGCAGAAATGTATCTGACAGGACAGAGCGGATATCTCTTTTCAAAGATGTTCCTGAACGACGATTTCGCAGGAAGATCCGGTCTGATTTCAACAGACATGCTTTCTTATGAAGAATGCGACAAGTTCTTTGAATATGCTGCAGAACTGAATATCACAAGAGAAGTAATAGTTAAAGAACTGTAGCAAAAGCAGACTAGAGATTTTTTTCAAGGTGCCAGGTTGTAATATATTCTTTGACTTTATTTGCGGCGACATTGTCCGAGAGGATGGTGTCGCTGTTCTTTTTAAAGGAAGCTGCATGATACTGAGCCTGATAACGCTCACGGTCCTCCGTCGGAGTCATGTGCCAGAGCGTCTTGAAGGCACTGTAAAAATATTTTGGATCGGAAAAACCGCACTCAAATGAAATGTCCGCAATGGATTTTTCCGTAGTAAGAAGCAGCGTCTCAGCATTGTAGCAGCGGATGTAATTAACCATGTTTGAAAAACTGGAAAACACCGTCTTGCTGATAAACTGAGAGAAATAGTTTCTGTTCATGTGTTCACGCTCCGCAAGCTGTGACACGGTGATTTTCTCACGGTAATTCTTCCCGATATATTCCAGCACGCGGGTGAATCTGTCGAACAGATCCTGATTCATGTATTCATCCTGGTTCTCGTAATTAAACCAGTTAAAATACTGCAGAAGCAGGTCAGCCAGGCTGCGGACAGCAGGGCTGCAGTCTGCTTCGGTTTTATTGTTCGTGAAGTAAATGTAGGAGAGTGCAAGTATGATATCCTTTACCTGATTCATGGCAGGCTCCTGATAGGGGAAGCAGTGATTGCTCTCACATGCATAGAATACGTAGCGAAGATCCTCCCATTCAGGAAGCTGCGAAAGGTCAAGATGGAAGATGAGAGTAATGTTGTCATCTGAGCCGTTCAGATAGTGCAGATCATAAAAATCAATCGAGTGAATCTGACCTGGTGTAAGGATGTAATCCTGGTCGGCTGCAATCAGATGAACGGTTCCCTCAAGGCAGTACACCAGCTCCAGTTCAGTCGTGTGTCTGTGAGGAAGCTGTTTCCTGATTTTGCATAATTCAGCATCAAAAGGCATGCCTTTGCGGTATTTGATTTTAGGTTCCTGAATGTTCATGGTTTCGTTCTCCTTTGTTATCTATATTATAGTCAAAATTTAGTCACAAAGTCAACAAACTGATAAAAAACGGCTATAGCCTTAAACCGCGGCATGGGGGATAATTGAAGCATAGGAATGAAAAATAAGTCAATATTACTCAAAAAAGGAGATGTATAAAACATGGGTAAGAAAGTATTAGTACTGGGAACAGGCGCACAGGGCACAACAGTTGCCAAGAGACTGCAGCTTGAACCAAACGTAGACAAGATTATTCTGGCTGACTATGACGAAGCTGCAGTAAAGGAACTGGCTGCAGAGCTGGACAAGGCTGAAGGCTTCTTCTGCGACGCATCAAAGAAGGAAAACATCATGCCTCTTATCGAAGGCTGCTTCATGGTAGTAAACGCACTGCCGCTGGCATTCGGAAAGAACGTAATCGATGCATGTCTGGACGCAAAGTGCCACTATCAGGACTTCGCTGCTCCTGAAGGATTCGAAGATACATGGGAAAAGTGCATGTACAGACTTCTGGGCGACTACAACGAAAAGTTCAAGGAAGCAGGAATCCTGGGCATCATGGGAACAGGTTCAGCACCTGGAACAATGTGCGTAGTAGCTAGAGATACAATGAAGGACATCGACGAATGCGATACGATCTTCATGAACGTATATGAAGGCGTAGAAGCAAAGAGATTCCAGCCTTACTGGTGGTCACCTGTAACTGCTCTGAACGACATGGACGACCTTCCTGTAGCATGGATCGACGGACAGATGGTTAACACCAAGCCATTCTCACTTCCAATCGAAAGAACATATGACTATGTTGGATATCCTGTAAGATTCGTAGAACACGCTCATGACGAGCCTTTCTATGTAGGTCTTAGAGCTGATGATCTGTTCAAGGGCTGCAGGAACGCTTACTTCAAGTATGGCGGAGATGGTATCGAATTCGCAGAACCACTGGCAAGAGCAGAACTGCTCAAGAGAGAAACGGTAGAACTAGAAG